>JAHQWE010000063.1 GCA_019633985.1 Acidiferrobacterales bacterium
CTGAGACGCTAAAGTACCCGCCTGCCATCGCTGGAGCGCTGCTCAAAAGAAATATAAAACACGAGATAAACACGGTCTGGAAAGTACGTTTCATTAGCGCCCTCGTTAATTGGTATATGAGAGCAAATCTTATTGGCGGTCGCATGAACCTTTACTGAACCGTTGCTGAACGGCTCAACATGACGGGTTTGGACCCAAAATCCAATCAATCAGTATTCAAATGACAGATAGTTTTGATGTCAGATCACAGGGAATTGGCGGAGAGAGAGGGATTCGAACCCTCGGTACGCGTGAACGTACACACACTTTCCAGGCGTGCTCCTTCGACCACTCAGACACCTCTCCGCACCCAAGAAATGGTAAAAAGACTTTACCTGAAGGGATGCGGAGATTAACGCAACACAGGGAGGCGGACAAGCTCCCTGCCGACTTTTGCGATTATTCTCGGAAATCGGATAACCCGCATCCCGCTCGATGCGATAAAATCTGAGTTCCAACCGATCTTCACCTGTTAAAGCGGTTTTTCACGTAATTCAAAATGGCACGGCTTGAACCTGACCTCAACCAAAATTCTGTCGTTATTGATGTAGACACCTCTTATCTCGCTCCCGCGAGCCGAGGGCTGTCTTTGGGTCACCCGATCGTATGGCTAGCGATCACTCTTGGCCTGCTCGCACTCGGCTATGTATGGCTGTCTGTCTATGCCGGTAACACCGACGGCCCCGCCCCTACTGCAGCTGTGAAAAAGCTAACACCAGAAGACGCGGCCAGAAATATTGCTGAGAGTAACGTCAAAAAAGAAATAGAAATGGCGATTACTCGAGATAACGATGAAGATCGGGTGGCGGAATACCTTGCTTATGAATCTATAGAACAACAAATCCTCCCGCTCCTCGATGCAGCAGACGTGCAGTTTGAAAATGAGCAGTTTGTATCGCCCGAGGGAGACAATGCGTGGGAGAGTTACAATGCCATTCTGGCTATTGCACCAGATGAAAGTATTGCGGTTGCGGGAAAAACGAAGGTGAAATCCCGTTTAATAGGCAACGCTGAACAGGCAATTGATAACGGTGCCTATGAGGAAGCAGAGAGCTGGCTGTCGCAACTCGACCTGATCCAGCCAGAAGATTCCTTCCAGACTAATCTTCGCGAGGAAATCAGTGTACTGATCAGTAAGGACGCAGAAAAAAAGTTGCTTGAGCAAAAAGAAGAAGAAAAACAGCAAAAGATTGAAACCGCACTCTCCCAAGCAAACGAGGAACTAAATACCGATTCTCCCAACTACAATAAAATTCGCGACCTCTATGGTTTAGTCAGCGAACTTGATCCAGAAAACAGCGCAGCGCAAGACGGATTGGAGTCGCTTTCTGACAGAAGACTTGATCAGGTCGAGACTGCTTTGCGCGATGGCGACCTGGATGCAGCAACCAGCGGGCTGAAAGCCGCGAAAGCGATATTCCCCGGAAACAAACGAATTGGCGGGCTTCAGCTTGCGATCGATGCCAATTTGAAGCAAAAGCAAGCGAGAGAAGAGGCAGAAAAACAACGTAAAGAGGAACAGGAGGAAGCCAAAAAATCCCAGGTGGCGAAGACTACCGAACCATCTGCTAAAACACCGGACTCAGAGGTCGCGAAGAAAAACACACAAGTCGCCTCTTCAGATGTCTCTACCACGGTGACGAATGCCTTGGTTAACCAACCTGTGCTGCCTAAGGCAGAAAATACTGCGCCCAAGATTGTCAGCGGGATCATCGGTCTGGATAAAGCCGCGAAACCGCGTGTTAAAACCGAATCACCGTCGCTAATAAAAGGAATACGCGCTTATTACAATGGCGAATATGCCAATTCTTTCGAGCTGCTCTATCCCCTTGCCCAGGAAGGAGTGCCAAGAGCGCAGTTTCGAATCGGCATTATGTATCAGTTTGGACGAAGTGTCGCCAAGAATGCTGATTTAGCCGAAAAGTGGTTTACTGCTGCACTTCCTGAACTACTTCGGCAGTCCCAGCAAGGCATCGCATGGGCGCAAACCGATTTAGGAACAGCCTACGAGTTTGGTATTTCTCTGCAACAGGATTACGAAAGAGCAGCTTACTGGTACCAAAAAGCAGCGATACAAGGATACGCCGGTGCGCAAACCAATCTCGGTGTCCTCTACGCCCAGGGAGACGGTGTACCCTATAACCGGTCAAAAGCCATTGAATGGTTGAAAAAAGCGGCAGCACAAGGCGACCGGGTTGCGAACGAAAACTTGAACATCCTTGGCGTCAAGTGATGATAATTTGCTCAGCGATATATCTAGATTAGCTATATTTATTAAGGGTTTAAGAGGGAAACTTCCCAATCATTCTCTTCTATACTCGAGCGCGAATACACCACACGATCATGGAGTCGGCTGTTTCTACCCTGCCAGAATTCGACCCTGACAGGTTGTATTTCGAAACCTCCCCAAAATTCAGGATAGGGTACTTCCCTGCCCGCAAATCGCGTTTCTAGTTCCTGTACTCTCTGTTCCAACTCTTCCCTTCCAGACATCCGCTCACTTTGCCTTGAGGCCCACGCGCCAATCTGGCTCCCTCTTGGCCTACTGTGAAAATATCGCTTGGATTGCTCGGGGTCCATTATTCGTACTTCGCCTTGAAAACTCACCTGCCGATGCAGCGCCAGCCAGGGAAAGAGGCCACTGATATGTGGATTCTGGTTAAGCTGTCGTGATTTTCTACTCGTATAGTTTGTGTAAAAGCAAATTCCTTTTTCATCAAAGGATTTCATTAGCACAGTTCGCTGAGAGATTTCCGCAAGTTCGGCACAAGTAGCGATGACCATTCCGTTAGGGTCAGAGATACCAGACTCAACCGCTTGCTCAAACCAGACCGAAAACAACGGGATGGGTGCGGAAGGAAGTGTGGTGAGGTCAATCCCTTTATCTGAGTAATCGTTCCTCAACTTTTCTAAATCTACTTGCAACATTAATCGGGTATCACTGTTCTAAAATTAAAAATGGAGCGCATATTCCTTTTTTAAGAAGGATAAGGGGTCCCGGCATGGTAGCTCGCCGCTTCCCGCCTTATCCGCTGATTATCAACGAAATCATACACCCAATCACATTTATTCACTTCGATAACGATGGATAGTATTAGTCAGGCAATGCTGGGAAGTGCAGTCGCCCTCATCGCCACCCGTGGTAGAAAACCCAAGCAGGCAATTTTAGTAGGCGCCACGCTTGGAACACTGCCCGATCTGGATGTACTAGTACCGTTCGACAATGATCTGGATTCTATGACCCGCCACCGCAGCTGGTCACATTCCTGGCTGGTGCACATGGTCGTCGCGCCAATGATTGCCTGGGGCCTCGGTTACGTTGATCGAAGCTGGAAATGGATGAATCGACTGCTGACGGTCCTTTGTATCTTGATCTCACACAGCGCATTGGACGCACTCACCATTTATGGCACTTGGTTATTCTGGCCATTCGGCGTTCAGCCCGTCATGGGGGGAAGCATCTTTATTATCGATCCTCTCTACACGCTTCCTCTTCTCCTCAGTGTGATATGGATATGGCGCTTTCCAGAAAGTACGAAGAGGATACCGCTGATCGCCGTCGCAACCATAGCTACAACTGCTTACTTAGGTTGGGGCCTGTCATCTAAGCGCCATATAGAGGAATTGGCGCAGCAAAGTTTGCAACGACAGGGAATTTTCGCAGAGAACCTGGTAGCCACCCCCACCCCGTTCAATTCAATTTTGTGGAGAATCGTAGCGATTGATCAAAATCGGTTCCATGAGGGCTTCTACAGCTACGCGGCTCCAAACTCAAAAATCGCTTTTCAATCTTATGATCGGGGTCTGGATCTGATAAAGGATGTCACGGATCACGCCTCTTTAGAACAGTTTGCCAGTTTTAACCACGGTTTCCATGCCTACACCAGAGCAGGAGATCGAATTTTGGGTCAAGATTTGCGCATGGGTACAGAACCTTTCTACTTTTTCCAGTTCGAGTTTGCCAGGGCGCCATCAGAGGAAAATGACCTGGACAAACCCGTCATGTTAGAGCCCAATTCTGCGACGATGAAAATAGAGATCCTGGATTTGTTTAGCTGGATAGGAAAACGCTTGTTCACCGAGGATTTGCTGCCTCTGACTAGCGATAGGCGCATCAACCCTTAGTGATTCTCCGTACACAGATTATGCGGTAAAATTATGAAAAACAACGATTTACACGGAACATGAATACCCAGATCAAAGAGAAACAAAACCCCGTCGCGGGAGGGTGGCGCCGACTTTTGGGTACGCTGCTGTTGTTTGTATGCATTCATTTGACCAGCTGCAAAGCTGCTATTTCACTCGCTATTCAGGCTTTGTAAAGGCATTCAACGCTAGAATCATGTTCTTACTACCGCATAGCACTATTGCTCTCACTGCCACTTCTCTCGATTAGGGAATACCCTTCTATGCCTACCCCATACCGACAGCTAAACAAAAAAGACGGTCCTGGCATCGGCCCATTGCTACTCTATTTTTTGCCGCTCCCTCTTCTCTTTGTCGCCATCGCGTCTCTGCTCAGCGGCAATATCGGCAACCTGATTTTCAGTGGTTTGGCCCTTGGCCTCACCTGGCTGGGTGCGTGGTTTCTTCGTCAAGGCGCAAAGTATGAATGGATTGCTGGCAAGCGCAAGTGGGCTCGAGCTACCCGAGTGCCCTGGCGATTCTCGGCAGCGGTTTTTATCGCGATCGCCGCATTCCTGATCAGCAATATGCTGGCGGGAATGCCATTTATTGTATCCATCATCACCGCTGTTCTCGGTTTTGCGGGAGTCGTCCTCGCCTATGGATTTGATCCGCAATATGATACCAAACAAGATGTTTCACGATTTGGTGTCACGACCGAAGAAATCGTCGAAGCTCTGGACGAAGCTGAGGGGCAATTAGCGCAAATCGAGGCGTCAGCAAAGCAGATAGGCAACAGCGAACTTAAAATGCGTCTCGGCAGAATTGTGAGCAAAACCCGTGGTGTATTGTCGATCATTGAAGACGATCCCAAGGATTTGCGAAGAGCCAGAAAATTCTTGAAAGTGTATCTTACAGGAGCAAAAAACGTATCAGCACAATATGCGCGTACACATCAGCTTCAGGACAACGAGACACTGGAGCAGAATTTCCGGAATGTTCTGGAAAGCATTGAAACCGTCATTGAGGAGCAGCATAACAAGCTTCTGGAAAACGACGCGCTCGATCTAGATGTGAAAATCGAGGTACTGGAGGCGCAGCTAAAACATGAAGGGATCATCTAGCGAGAAATCGAATGCTCCGAATTCAACGCGCGGCTGATATTCAAATTTTTCACAAACAGAGTTTCAGAAAACACCTAAACAACCACGCAGAATTCAAATCAAAACTCAGCCGAAAACTATATTTTTAAGCGTATTGATAACCAGTGTCGGAAAATCCATCGACGAATAACTAACTCACTCCCCAATGAACAACTGGCGAAGTCATTGCCATGGGGAATGCAACGGAGAATAAAATGAACGAAACAACCCAAACAGTCACCGCTGACAGCGAGGTAGCCGCAGTCACAGAGAAAATGCTCCCCGTCGTAGACGCGGAGATTAAAGATAAAGTCGCACTCACCGATGAGGATAAAGTAGAAATCGAACGAATGATGGGTGAGATTGATATGGATGACAGTAACTCCATCATCTTCTTTGGCACGAAAGCACAGCAACAACTCACCACAGTTTCCGATAACATGCTCGAAGGAGTGCGCGTTAAGGATGTCGGACCGGCCGCAAATTCCCTCAGTGATATGGTCGCTACATTGCGTGGTTTTGGTGCCGAGGATCTCGCGGTTAATCCCAGCTGGTTCGCACGCTGGTTCCGTGGAGCAAAACCCGTCGTCAAGTTTTTGCAGGAATACGAAGAAATACGCAAACAGATCGACGTTGTCACCGACAAACTGGAGGGTCACAAAACCACTCTACTGACCGATATCGCATCTCTGGATCGGTTGTATGACGCCAGCCTGGACTATTTTGGTGATCTCGAAAACTATATACATGCCGGAGAGCAAAAACTGGCACAAATCGATAGTGTTGTCATTCCGGAGATGGCTGCGATTGCAGAGCAAACTGAAGATGTCCTCAAAGCGCAGGAACTAAGAGATATCAGAACTGCGAGAGATGATCTTGAGAGAAGAGTGCACGATCTGCGACTGACAAGAACAGTGACCATGCAAGCCCTGCCCTCGATACGACTGGTGCAGGAGAACGACAAAGGACTGATCCGTAAGATTCAATCGACAGTAGCGAATACGGTTCCACTTTGGCGTCAGCAGCTTGCCCAGGCGGTAACGATCTATCGTTCTCAACAGGCCGCGGGAACTGTTAAGGCGGCGACGGATCTCACCAACGACCTTCTTGAGAAAAACGCTGAGAACCTGCAGCAAGCAAACCAGGAAGTGCGAGAGCAAATCGAGCGAGGTGTTTTTGATCTTGAAGTCGTTAAACTCGCAAACACTAAGTTGATCGAAACCATTAACGAAAGTCTGCAGATTGCAGATGAAGGCAAGAAACAACGAGCGGAAGCTGTGGTTGAGCTTGAAAAGTGCGAACGTGAACTTCGCGAGGCGCTCACCGCTGCCAGTGCGCGAGCCTCCGCACCAGCTGCGACTGAAGGAGCGTAACCATGGGTTTGTGGGACATCATAACCGGTCAGTTTATCGACGTCGTCGAATGGATGAGCGACGAAGAAGATGTAATGGTGAAACGATTTGATCGCGAAGACAGCGAAATCAAGTACGGCGCAATGCTGACCGTTCGGGAGTCGCAAACCGCCGTGTTCGTCAACGAAGGTCAAATTGCAGATGTGTTTCCGCCCGGTTTGTATCAGCTGGAGACCGCAAACCTGCCGATACTCACCACGCTGCAATCCTGGCCATATGGCTTCAAGAGCCCATTTAAAGCGGAAGTCTACTTCCTGTCCACCAAACAATTTATTGATCTAAAATGGGGTACCAAAAACCCGATCATGATGCGCGACAAGGAGTTTGGTGCCGTCAGACTGCGCGGTTTTGGTACCTACGCAATTCGTATCGTCGATGCAGCCAAATTTCTGAAGGAGGTGGCTGGTACGGATGACTACTTTACGACTGATGAAATAACTGATCAGCTACGCAACCTCGTGGTATCGCGCTTTGCTGAAATTACCGCATCGGCAGAGATACCCGTGCTGGATCTGGCGGCAAATTATGAAGACTTGGGTAATTTCCTCAGAGAACGAATCAATCCCGAGTTTGCAGCGTATGGTTTGGAGCTGACCACTTTGCTGGTTGAGAATATATCTCTTCCTACTGAAGTAGAGAAAGCCCTCGACAAGCGAACATCAATGGGTGTGATTGGCGATCTTAGGAAGTACACGGAATATCAGGCTGCGGATGCACTTACCAAAGCGGCTGACAATCCTGGTGGTGGCGGAGAAGCCATCGCGATGGGTATGGGTTTTGCGATGGCAAACAAGCTTGGCGCCACGCTGAATGCACCGCCAGATAGTCCGGCTCCAGCAGGACCACCGCCGGTACCAGAAGCACCGCAATACTATATAGTGGTAGATGGTAAACGCGCTGGCCCTTACGATCCGGATGAGATGATTGAGCAGGCGCAAAATGGTTCGTTGCATAGAAAGTCGTTAGTCTGGCGAGGTGGCATGCGTAAATGGCGAGTCGCATCTGAACTCGATGAAATTACGGAAATCCTCGACCACATTCCTCCAGAGATTCCGGCATAAGTGCTGGACGACCGTGGCACCATTTGAATCATTAGAAAGTGACGTTTCCAAAGAATTGGTTGTCACAATTAGATTCAATGCTGGGTTAAAGAAGCGACTAAGGTAATCGATAGCGTGGAGAACCTGAATTCCACCGAATATCTCGCGGCGAGACAACACGCATTTCCATGCGAGCAATGCGGTGCGCAACTGCAATACCTGGAAGGTTCAGATTCGCTGGTTTGCGCGCATTGTAACCATCAGCATCAAATACAGCTTTCGCGGGTGCCGATCGAAGAATACGATTTCCACTCAACGCTAAAGCAGATGCCTGGCGCTGCTCCGGACACCGTGCAGTACACGGTGAAGTGCCAGGCTTGTTCCGCCGAATTCGAATTTGATAAGAATCTTCACGCAGACGAATGTCCTTTTTGTGGGACCAAGATTATTGTCGACAGCCATGAACATCGCCTGATCCAACCCAAATCACTCTTACCTTTTCAGATAAACGCGAAGCAAGCCAGCGAATCTTATCGGAAGTGGCTGTCGAGGTTATGGTTTGCGCCGAACAAACTAAAAAAATTCGCTAGAAAGGAACGTAAGCTCAATGGCGTTTATGTGCCCTACTGGACCTATGATTGCGGTACTGACACCAGATACATCGGAGAACGCGGAGATATCTATCAAGTGCGGCAGCAGGTGAGGGTCAATGTGAATGGCAAGATGCAAACACAAACCCGTTTGGTAAATAAAATTCGATGGTCTCCTGCCAGTGGTACGGTCCGGCGGAATTTTGACGACCTTCTGATCTATGCTACCGATTCCCTACCGAGAACTATGGCACGAGAGCTTGCACCATGGGATCTCAATGAGCTGAAACCCTTCCAGGAAGAGTTTCTCAGCGGATTCCAGAGCGAGGTTTATAAGATAGAAATCGACCAGGGTTTCGATTACGCCAAACAGCGTATGCACCCCGTCATTCGCCAGGATATTCGTCGTGCTATCGGTGGCGATCAACAGCGCATCCATCAGGCAGATACGCGTTACAGAAACATTTCCTTCAAACATGTTCTGCTACCCTTTTGGATCGCGGGGTTTCGCTTTCGAAACAAAACATTTCAGTTCATCGTGAACGGGAGAACAGGAGAAGTACAGGGAGATCGGCCATGGAGTGCGGTTAAGATTAGCCTGGCAATACTGGCAGGCTTAGCGCTGGCCGGCGCTGTTGGCTGGGTTTATTTACATGGTGATATATCGACTGCCGGGAATCAGATCCGCTGGAATTCATACTAAGTCCCACTCGATGCCTCCAATTCTTGAAGCGAATTAGTGGTCTTAACGACGCTACCAGGAATCAGAATGGCGATGTTTGGATTAGTTTTCCTGGCGGGATATATCGTCAGTCGTGCAGCGTCATTTCACCATTTTGATACTGCATTATCAATGAAACTCAACGGAGTTCGCATACTCACTCTTGTGGAACCGCTGGGGATTGTCATTGTTATTGCGGGTGCATTTCGATTTATGGGCTCCAAAGCGAAGCGGTAATGATTGAAATGATTAACGACTACGCTAGCGTCACTACTTGATTCGCATTCTCGGGACAATGTTGAGATGATCTGGATCCCGGTAAACCCTCCAGGGATTCCAGCTAAATACGAAATCCTTCATCCAGAAATTAAACCAAAGACAGGCGGTGAGGGCTAAAAACCAGGCTATCGGGGAAACAGAAATCCGACCACCAATGTTCGCGATCAGCAACCCGATTCCAATGATTAAAACCACAATTCCTACACCAGACTCCACGCAAAAACATTGCGCTTCTTTTTGTTCCACTGCGTTACTCTTGAGCCGAAAGTAGAGATAGAGGTCTCTGAGTAACGTTTGTAGCAAAAAGACAATCGACAACCACAAAATAAAACGGCCAACTGACAGTTCAGCTGGCCATTTAGACACCGTGAGCGCGATAAAAATCATCGCAACGACTATCAGCGCAGGTTCTACTTTTCTGGGCATCTTCTTAGTGAAGGGTAAAACGAGCGCCTGAAAGCAGCTAGAATGGGATGTCGTCGTCGAAGTCATCAAACGCGCCCTTCGGCTGTTGGGCTGCAGCAGGAGCGGCCTGCGGAGTCTGACGCTGCGCGGGGGCTGGCGACTGATCAAAGTTATCCATGCCACCACCCATACCACCAGCACCACCACCTCTACTGTCGAGCATTTGCATCTCATTGCCGACGATTTCTGTGGTGTATCGATCCTGGCCATCTTTATCCTGCCATTTTCGGGTTTGAAGCTTGCCTTCCACGTAGACTTTGGAACCTTTCTTCAAATATTCGCCTGCTATTTCTGCCAGGCGATTAAAAAATACGATCCGATGCCACTCAGTTCGTTCTTGGTTTTCCCCAGTCTGTTTATCTTTCCATGATTCACTGGTTGCCAACGCAAGATTCGCCACAGCGGAACCGCTGGGGGTGTAACGCATTTCTGGATCACGTCCAAGGTTACCCACGAGAATAACCTTATTGATACCTCGAGCCATTATTTGACCTCCTTAGGTCGATTTGAGTTTAAAAAGTGCATCGGTGTCCAGATCCTTGTCGTCCACTTTCAGGTACGCCAGTTGCTCGCCCTGTAGAATGGTGACTTCCTGTACACCTCTGACACGGCTTAGTTTATCAACCAGAGAGGCTCTATGCGACTCCGACAACGACCCTGTGGACAACTCTGACCCCAGATTGATTACCCGGGAAGAAGACAATTTGAATGGGGGTGTGAATTGGCAAAGCAACAGCCACCCCAACATGACCACCGCAATGAGCGAAAAAAGTCCGGCTGTGTCATACGACTGCAGAATGAGTCCTCCGACACTGCCCCCGATAAAAATCCCAAAAAATTGCAGACTGTTATAGACCCCCGTGGCGCTGCCCTTGCTCGCAGCAGGCGCAACCCTGGAAACAAGGGAAGGCAACATCGCTTCCAGCAGATTAAATCCAACAAAGTAAAGCCAAAGAGACACCAGTAAAAGTGAAAAAACGCCGTTACCAAAAGAAGTTACTGCAATTCCAAAAGATGAAATAACGACAAATAAGCTACCTAGCTTAAGAATGGGATAATTCAGATGGGTTTTCGAAGTCATCATGACCAATGGGATCATTGTAATGACAGATAGCAGAACGAGCGGCAAATAAACTTTCCAATGCATCGACAGCGGCAGATTTCCGATTCGAATTAGTTCAGCTGGGATAGCCAGAAACAATGCGGTCATCGCGAAATGAAGTGTAAAAATACCCAAATTTAGCCTTTGTAACTGTCCATCCATCAATACCGACCTAATTTGATCCACTACCGGAGCGATATCGCGATGCAAAAGATTGGTTTCCGGGTTTGGAACCAGAAAATGTAGGATCAAGATTGCAAGTAAGGCCCCCGCCGCGGTTATCCAAAAAAGCCCATCAACTCCTACCCAGCCTGCGAGAGGTGTAGCAATGGAAATGGAAAGCAGAAACATCATGCCAATTCCAGCGCCAAGGATAGCCATCGCCTTGGTTCTTTGCTCTTCTCGGGTTGAATCGGCTGCCAGGGCGAGAACGGCGGCAGAAACTGCTCCTCCACCCTGAATCGCGCGGCCAATAATGAGCCACTCCAGTGAAGTTGACAGCGCCGCTATGACACTCCCAAGAGCAAAGATTAACAGTCCGATGGTAATGACGCGTTTGCGGCCTATTCTGTCAGACATTAATCCGAAGGGTATTTGCAGGATTGCCTGTGTTAAACCATAAATCCCTAGGGCAAGGCCAATGGTGAACGGGGAGCTGTCGGGATACTCCGCCGCGTAAATAGCAAGAACCGGTAGTAATAAAAATAGCCCGAAAATGCGCAGCGAGGAGATCGCACTTAGAGCCAGAATAGCGCGCAGTTCGGCACTATTCATCTTGTTAAAAGAAGCGGACAAAGGAAATTTGGTTTGGCTCAAAAGTCGTGTGGCGCGTATAGTATCAGGTTTTGTTTTTGCCTCTCAAAATCATCCGTGAGCACTGAAAATATTCTAATCCGGGGCGCCCGCACCCACAATTTAAAAGACATCAATCTAGAGCTCCCGAGAGACAAATTGATCGTGATAACTGGCCTTTCTGGTTCGGGGAAATCCTCTTTGGCATTTGACACCATCTATGCGGAAGGACAGCGTCGATATGTCGAATCGCTTTCCACCTATGCACGCCAGTTTCTGTCGATGATGGAGAAACCGGAGGTGGATTTAATAGAGGGCCTCTCTCCGGCAATCAGTATTGAGCAAAAATCATCGTCCCATAATCCACGATCTACCGTGGGCACGGTGACCGAGATATATGACTATCTGCGGTTGTTGTTTGCCCGTATTGGGGAACCTCGATGTCCGGATCATGGAACGGTGTTAGAGGCGCAAACGGTGAGCCAAATGGTGGATTTGGTCATGGAAAAGCCGGAAGGTACCAGATTGATGCTGCTTGCGCCGGTAGTGAATGATCGCAAGGGAGAATTCCAGCAGCTGTTGGGTGAGCTGCATTCCCAAGGCTATATCCGCGCCCAAATAGATGGCAAAACTTATGAGCTGGATTCGCCGCCCAAACTCGACAAACGCTACAAGCACTCCATCGAGGTCATTATCGACCGTGTGGTGGTCAAACCGGATAATCAGCAACGATTGGCAGAGTCATTCGAAACCGCATTGGCGCTGACAGATGGCACTGCCAAAATAGCTATACTGGATGACGACCGCAATGTCACTGAATCCATCTTATTTTCCAGCAAATTTGCCTGTTCACAATGCGGCTACAGTCTTAATGAACTGGAGCCCAGACTGTTTTCGTTTAATAACCCCGCTGGTGCCTGTAGCGATTGCGACGGCCTGGGAGTACGACAGTTTTTCGATCCGCAACGTATTGTGGTAGATCCAGATACCTCCCTGGCCGCGGGGGCGATTAGAGGCTGGGATAGACGCAGTGCTTACTATTTTTCGCAGCTAACCAGTCTCGCAGAGCACTATGGTTTCAGCGTCGACAAACCGTTTAGCGCATTGACCAAAAAGCAACAAAATATTGTGTTGTATGGCAGCGGCAAGGAGGAAATCTCATTTGTTTATGTAAGACCTGGTCGCAAATTCGAGAAAAAACACGTATTTGAAGGGGTGATTAATAACTATGAACGACGTTACCGAGAAACGGAATCAAGCGCAGCCAGGGAGGAACTCGCCAAGTGCATGAACACGGCCACCTGCTCCACCTGCGAAGGAAGCCGGCTTAGACGCGCTGCACGTAATGTCTTCATAGAAAACCAACCTATCCATCATCTCACTACCCTGCCCGTCGGCGGCGCTCTCGAATTTTTTGGTGCAATGAAGCTAAAGGGTTGGCGGGCGGAAATCGCCCAGAAAATATTGATGGAAATCAACGCACGACTCGGTTTCCTCATCAACGTGGGTTTGAACTATTTATCGCTTTCTCGCGCGGCCGAGACGTTGTCAGGCGGCGAGGCACAAAGAATTCGACTGGCTTCCCAGATCGGTTCAGGATTGGTGGGCGTCATGTATGTGCTGGATGAGCCCTCGATTGGATTGCATCAACGGGATAATGCCAGGCTGCTCAAAACCCTATTCCACTTACGTGATCTGGGAAATACTGTAATCGTCGTAGAACACGATGAGGATGCAATTCGGAGCGCCGATTACGTGGTCGATATTGGCCCGGGGGCTGGTAAACATGGTGGCAATATCGTGGCACAGGGAACACCGGCGAAACTGCTCAAGAGTGCTAAATCACTGACGGCTAAATTCCTCAATGGAAAGGAAACCATCCCTCTTCCCAAATCTCGAACTCCAGTAGATACTGACCGAATGATGTCCGTTTCTGGCGCCACCGGCAATAACCTGAAATCGGTGAATGTTTCCATCCCAGTCGGCCTGTTAACCTGTGTGACCGGTGTCTCCGGTTCGGGGAAGTCAACGCTTGTCAACGGCACACTCTACCCAGCGGTGGCCCATGCATTGAATCTGGTTCGGGCGCAGCCCATGCCACATACTGACATTGATGGTCTCGATCACTTTGACAAAATCATTATGATCGACCAGAGTCCGATTGGGCGCACCCCGCGCTCCAATCCCGCAACCTATACTGGTTTGTTTACCCACTTACGAGATCTGTTTACCAATACGCAGGAAGCTCGAGCGAGAGGCTATAAACCAGGACGCTTTTCATTCAATGTGAAAGGCGGTCGCTGCGAAGCCTGTCAGGGAGATGGAATGATTCGGGTCGAAATGCATTTCCTGCCTGATGTTTACGTAGCCTGCGATGTATGTAAAGGCGAGCGCTATAACCGAGAAACCCTGGAGGTTCGGTTCAAGGGTAAAAATATCAGCGAAGTTTTGGCCATGACCATTGAAGAGGCCTCGGTGTTTTTTGATGCTATTCCCGTGGTCAAGAAAAAACTGGATACTCTGATGGATGTCGGCCTGGGATACATCACGCTCGGGCAAAGCGCGATTACCTTGAGCGGTGGTGAAGCACAGCGTATAAAACTCGCCCGAGAATTATCAAAGCGTGATACCGGCCGCACGCTCTATGTGCTTGATGAACCGACAACAGGACTACACTTCCACGATATTCGGCAGTTGCTTACCGTTTTACATCGTCTACGTGATCACGGAAATACGATCATTGTGATTGAACACAATCTTGATGTGATAAAAACAGCAGACTGGATCATTGATATTGGCCCAGAGGGAGGTGATGGTGGTGGCGAAGTTGTCGCATTTGGTACGCCGGAGCAGGTATCAAAAGTAAAGCGATCTCATACAGCAAAATATTTAAAGCCCTTCTTGAAGGCAAGTTAACACGAACGTCTTTAAAGCCTGGCAACCGACAACGAAACTCAAGTCAAATTCATTTTTCTAGCATTGAAACTAAACAGAGCAATTTGTGGCAGTGTGTTTTTCTCGTTTTTGGCAACCAGTTGACGCCCCTTTTTTGGGCGGTACTTTTCGAGCCATCGCTCTGCAAAGTTTCTTTGGAAGATCGTCAAATAGCATTGTGCTTGGTTTAGGTAACGTCAATCAAAGAACCAAAATTCGTCGTCCAGGTCAGAGCGGTAATGAAATCACTAATTAAAATTCCATCATGAAAAAGCAGAAAATCGAATTTACTGGCAGCAACAATGACAAACTCGCCGGGTTGCTGGAGTTGCCGGAGGGGAAGCCCGCGGCCTTTGCGCTATTCGCCCATTGCTTTACCTGTGGAAAAGATATTGCATCCGCATCCAGGATTTCGAGGGCACTGGTAGCGAAAGGCTATGCGGTGATGCGATTCGACTTTACCGGTCTAGGCGGCAGCGATGGCGACTTTGAAAACACCAACTTTTCTTCTAATGTAGAGGATCTAATAGCAGCGGCAAACTATCTTGAATCGGAATGGTTGGCCCCCGCCATATTAATAGGGCACAGCTTGGGGGGAACCGCGGTTTTAAGAGCTGCGGTAGATATTCCCTCTTCGCGGGGCATTGTCACCATTGGATCACCTGCAGAAGCAGACCATGTCGCCAAACAGTTTGCTTGCGAGATTGACACCATCAAGCAAAGTGGCGAGGCGAAAGTGCGCCTCGCCGGGAGGCCGTTCACAATCAAGAAGCAATTTCTGGATGATATTCAAGCGCAGTCTACGGACCATCTTTCGCGATTGGGTAAGGCATTGCTTGTGATGCACTCACCTGTTGACACCACTGTTTCCATTAATCAAGCCGAAAAGATCTATCGCGCGGCAAAGCATCCCAAGAGTTTCGTCAGTCTCGATCAGGCAGATCACCTTCTCTCAGGGAAAGCCGACGCCGAATATGTTGCTCAGATCATTGCCGCGTGGTCGAGTCGATTGATCGAGGGGACGGAGGGGTCGAATTCCACGCAACAAGCCGTTAATTCAGGTGAAGTATATGTTGAAGAGAAGAATCAAAATTTCACCCAGAATGTAGTCAGCGACCATCACTTCTGGTTGGCGGATGAACCGTTAACCGTTGGTGGCAATGATCTCGGTCCTGATCCGTATGAGCATCTGCTAGCTGCCTTGGGTAGCTGCACCACGATGACCCTTCGGATGTATGCGAAGCGGAAGAATATTCCGTTAAAACGAGCGGCGGTGAAACTAAGGCACTATCGGCAACATGGAAGCGATTGCGCAGAATGCGATGAACAGCATCCCCAGGTAGATGTGATCGATCGCGAAATCACCTTGATCGGAGATTTAGATCAGAGCCAGCGAGACAAACTAATGTCAATCGCAGATCGATGCCCAGTACATCGAACGTTGATGGGGAAGTTGCTGATAAATACCAAAGTTGCTGAAAAATAATAACGGCGACATCGCCATTTACAGTTTAATAATGATAGGAATCAATAGCCGCTCGTCGCTTTGAGCCCTGTTAGCTATAAGGTCAGTGTGGGCTCCAGCTGGCTACCTGGCTCGATTACCGTTCCTGACCCTTCTCCGCCCTCACCTTCTCCTCCATCGCCTTCACCGCCCTCTCCAGATCCACCTGATCCGCCATCACCTTCACCACTACCACCACCTTCACTACCAGTCTGCTGCGCAGGTTCCATTGGTTCAGAGGGAGTGACCGCTTCACCATCACCGCCACCACCACACCCAACTAATGCCAATAATAGGAAAACAACGAGATAAGACTTTTGAAAGGGGCCGAGAGTTGTCATCGTATACAGTGGAAAAGTTGTTGAATTGATGCCCATAGTCTAATCGAGCAATTCAGTGGCCAGTAAGTAATTATTACCCGCGAGGATGTATGTTTTTCACCACTTATTTCATGACAAAAAAAAGCGCGGATAAACCGCGCTTTTTTTCTAAACATCGGTAATCTAAACTGCTTCCAGCTTTGCAGCACAAAACTTAAACTCGGGAATTTTGCCCACTGGATCCAACGCCGAGTTTGTTAGCGTATTTGCCGCAGCTTCTGCGTAACAGAAAGGAATAAACACCACGCCCTCTGGTACAGCACCGTCTGCCCGGGCCTTTAACTCGATGACCCCGCGCCGAGTAGAAATACGTACCTTATCACCTCCTGCAATATTGAGCTTTTGCAATGCCTGTGGAGAAATGGCGGCTACCGCCTCAGGTTCGATCTGATCAAGCACATCACTCCTTCGCGTCATGGATCCAGTATGCCAGTGTTCCAATTGACGTCCGGTAGTCAGAATCAGGGGATATTCATCATCCGGCACTTCGTCCGGTGAGATCAGTTTCGCTGGCACCAGTTTTCCCTTTTTACTTGCGGTGGGAAAGCCGTCGGTAAAAACAATATCGTTGCCTGGCTTGTCTTCAGCCTCGCAGGGATAAGTCACAGCGCTTTCCTTTTCAAGCCGATTCCAGGTGATATTGTTGAGCGATGGCATCACCGTGGTCATTTCAGCGAATACATCCGATGGATGAGTGTAGTTCCAATCCAGATCCAATCTGCGTGCCAGCTCCTGGGTAATCCACCAATCTTGCTGCGCGTCCCCTGGCAGATCCAGCGCCGCTCTACCCAGTTGCACCTGTCGGTTAGTATTGGTCACCGTACCGTCCTTTTCCGGCCATGCTGAGGCAGGCAGAATTACATCGGCATAGAATGCCGTTTCGGTTAAAAATAAATCCTGCACCACGAGGTGGTCTAATTTCGCCAAGGCATCGCGAGCATGCTACACATCGGGGTCCGACATTGCCGGATTCTCACCCATGATATACATGCCATGAATTTCATCATCATGAATCGCATGCATAATCTCTACCACGGTCAGGCCGCGATTGGGATCCAAAGTTGTTCCCCATGCATCTTCAAACGCCGAACGTAAATTATCGGCATCCACCAAACGATAGTCCGGCAACATCATCGGTATCAATCCGGCGTCAGACGCGCCCTGAACATTGTTTTGACCCCGAAGTGGGTGCAGTCCCGTTCCCGGACGACCCACCTGACCGGTAATTAGCGATAGCGCAATCAAACATCTGGCGTTATCGGTTCCATGAATGTGCTGCGATACCCCCATGCCCCAAAAGATAATCGAGGCCTTAGACGTAGCAAAAGTGCGAGCAACCGTTCTTAACGTATCGGCATCGATTCCACAAATTGGAGCCATTGCCTCAGGTGTGAACTCTGCAATGTGGTTTTTGAGATTCTCGAATCCTTCGGTATGTCTGGCAACATACTCTTCATCAACCAACCCTTCCGTAATGATGACGTTCAAAATAGCATTGAGCATGGAAACGTCAGCACCTGGCTTGAACTGCAACATGTGTGTCGCATGACGCTTCAAGGCAGTGCCTCTTGGATCCATCACAATCAAGGTTCCATTTTTTGCGGCCTGCTTGAAGAAGGTCGCAGCAACTGGATGATTCTCGATCGGATTTGCGCCGATAACAATCACACAGTCGGCATCCTTAACCGCGTTAAAGGGTGCGGATACCGCCCCGGATCCAACACCCTCGAGCAATGCGGCCACCGAGGATGCGTGGCACAACCTCGTACAGTGATCTACATTGTTGGTTCCAAAACCAGTGCGTACCAGCTTCTGGAACATATATGCTTCTTCATTGGAACACTTTGCCGAACCAAAACCTGCCAAAGCAGAGCTGCCTTTTTCATCACGAATGGTTTTCAATCCACCACCCGCCAAGTCCAACGCCTCCTCCCAGCTGGCTTCACGAAAATGGGTAAACGGATTGGCAGGGTCGAGATCCATATCTCCCTTCTTTTCAACGCCATCCAGACGAATAAGGGGCTTGGTCAAGCGATGCGGATGCTTGACGTAGTCAAAACCGAATCGACCTTTGACACACAGCCGATTGCTGTTCGCCGGGCCATCTCTACCCTGCACAGACACAATCACATTGTCTTTGGTTTCATAGGTTAACTGGCAACCCACCCCGCAGTAAGGGCAAACGCTTTCAGTTTTTTCGGTCTGTATTTGCCGGTCGACGCCGTTTTCGTCAACGCGGGAAGATTCCATCAAGGCACCTGTTGGACAAGCCTGTACACATTCTCCACAGGCGACACAGGTGCTTGCGCCCATCGCGTCATCGAAATCAAAAACAATTTTTGCTTCAGCACCACGATGTGCCATTCCGATGACATCGTTAACTTGAACTTCGCGGCAGGCTCTCACGCACAGGTTACATTGAATACAGGCGTCGAGCGCCACATGCATCGCCGGATGGCTGATATCTCGTTCGTGGGCAATCCGGGGTTCGAATCGGCTGCTTTCTACTTCGAGATGATCCGACCAATGCCAAAACCGTGATTCTTTCTCGTGCGCGACGTCTTTCGCTGGTTGATCGGTGACCAGCAGTTCCATCACCATCTTTTGCGCAGTTTTTGCTCGATGATTGTCTGTGATTACCTTCATTCCTTCGGTGGGAGTGCGCAAACAAGACGCGGCCAAAACACGCTCTCCCTCTATTTCCACCATACAGGCGCGACAATTACCATCAGGGCGGTAATCGGGTTTCGGTGAGTAACATAAATGTGGAATCTCTACCTCATGTTGTTTCGCCACCTGCCAGATTGTCTGCCCTGGAGCTGCTTCAACTTCGTTCCCGTTCAAGATAAATTTGATCATATCGCTCACTTACAGATCCTCCGGGAAGTATTTGAGAACGCAGTTAATCGGGTTTCCCGCGGCTTGTCCCAATCCGCAAATCGAGGCGTCCGTCATAACCTGACTGAGCTCTCCCAGCAACCCTGTGTCCCAATCTGGCTTCACCATCAATTTAACTGCTTTCTCTGTGCCTACTCTACAGGGCGTACATTGTCCGCAGCTCTCATCTTCAAAAAATCGCATTAGATTTAGTGCAACGTCTTTCATGTTGTCCTGATCGCTGAAAATCACAATCGCCGCTGATCCAATAAAACAACCGTGTTCCTGTAACGTTCCGAAATCAAGGGGAACGTCACCCAGTCGCGCGGGCAGTATTCCCCCGGAAGCGCCGCCTGGCAGATAGCCTTTAAAGGTGTGCCCCTCTTTCATACCGCCGCAGTATTTTTCAATCAGTTCGTTCACGGTGGTTCCAGCGGGAGCCAAAATCATACCCGGCTTATTGACTCGTCCTGAGACGGAATAAGAGCGCCAGCCTTTACGTCCATTTGCTCCAGCACCGCTGAACCAGTCTGCGCCTTTTTCAACGATATCCCTGACCCAGTAGAGAGTCTCAAGATTGTTCACCAGAGTCGGGCGACCAAAAATACCGACTTCCGCGACATAGGGAGGACGATTTCGAGGCAATCCTCGCTTCCCTTCTATCGACTCAATCATGGAGGATTCTTCACCGCAGATATAAGCACCAGCCCCCCTGCGCACCTCGATAGCCACATGGTCTGCCAAACCGGCTGCTTGCACTTTTGCAAGCTCAGTTTTAAGGATCTTGATTACAGCAGGATATTCATCCCGCATATAGATGTAACTGGTCTCTATTCCCACTACCCAGGCGGCGATCAGCATACCTTCGATGAAACGATGCGGGTCAGACTCCATGTAGTAACGATCCTTAAAGGTGCCAGGTTCCCCTTCGTCTCCATTCACTGCCATCAGGCGTGGACCTTCAAATCCTCTTACGATGCTCCACTTGCGGCCGGTAGGAAAACCAGCACCCCCCAAACCCTGCAACGAAGATGCATTCAAAATATCGATAATCTCTTCTGGCGTTCTGTGACCCGCCAAACAGTCTTTCAACAGACTGTACCCACCCTCAGCTTCATAGGCGGAGAAGTCTTTGTAGTCTGGGATAGATGGATGCACATCATTGGACGACGCTGCGGCGAGTGCCGTCTCAGCAGTCACATGTTCAATATGGTTATGTCCTACCTCTGCGACCGGCGCTAAATCGCATCGGCCCATACAGGGTGCACGGACAACACGCACATCGCTTCCCGCGCCGCCTTCCAACTCACTGATCAACTTTTCAGCGCCTGCTAATTGACACGATATGCTGTCGCACACTCGTATCGTTACCGCAGGAGGAGCTGCTTCGTCATCACGCACTATGTCAAAATGAGCGTAGAACGTCGCTACTTCATAGACTTCGGTGAGCGCTAGCTTCATGTAATGCGCTAACGCGGCAAGATGTTCAGAGGAAAGGTGACCATACTGATCCTGTATCTGATGCAGATACTCGATCAGCAGATCACGACGTGGTTTCTCTCCGATCAGTGAAGAGATGGTCTCCAACGCCTGAGGATTGACCTGGCGACCCTTGGGCTGCCCGCGAGTTTTTTTACGCCCGCTACCGGGATGGCCGCGCTTTTGCGCGACGTTGGAAACGATACCCATTGAGTAAAATCCTAAAGCTAATTGTTATATGTCTGCTATTCACTAGCAGGCAAATTTTCGCGATACGGTTTTAGCGCAGGAAAGGCGACAATTCGCCTTTCCTTACGGCATCAACTATCGTTTTACCGACGGCTAATCCATAAGATCCAAAACCGATGTAATGGTTGCCAGGGGAACCGAGCGAACCATTTCCACCACCGCATCTATATAAACCAGCGATTTGCGACAATACTTAACCATTCCGATATGCGCTTTTTTAGTTCAATCAAATTGAAACTACAAGCGGTCTTGTCTATGGGAGTTCAGGTGATCCCTATCAGCCGCAAAAACCACCTGGATCAAGGACTAAGCCAGCGCCTCTTTCAAAGTCGTACCAAGAGAAGCGGGAGAATCTGCAACCTGAATACCAGCGGACTGCATCGCTTCTATTTTATCTCCCGCGCTACCTTTGCCACCGGCAATAATCGCACCCGCATGCCCCATACGGCGGCCCGGAGGAGCAGTGACGCCCGCAATAAAACCGCACATGGGTTTTTTGGTTTTGTTTTGTTTAATGAACTCAGCGGCCTCTTCTTCAGCGGTTCCGCCGATCTCTCCAATCATAATAATTGATTCGGTTTCCGGATCACCCAAAAACATTTCCAGACAGTCGATGAAATTTGTGCCATTCACCGGATCACCCCCAATGCCGATACAGGTGCTTTGTCCCATTCCGGCGGCTGTGGTTTGGGCTACAGCCTCGTAGGTTAGCGTGCCCGAACGGGAAACGATCCCGACACTTCCTTTCTGGTGAATATGACCGGGCATAATGCCAATTTTGCAAGCGTCCGGAGTAATCACGCCTGGGCAATTGGGCCCTACCAGTCGACTACTACTTCCTTCTAGCATTCGTTTAACCTTGACCATATCGAGTACGGGAACGCCTTCCGTAATACAAACAATCAATTCAATCTCTGCATCGATCGCCTCCATAATGGCATCAGCAGCAAACGGCGGTGGCACATAAATGACTGAAGCAGTGGCTCCCGTTTTCTCTTTGGCATCAACCACTGTGTCAAATACTGGAAGATCGAGATGAGTCATGCCACCCTTTCCAGGAACCACGCCGCCCACCATCTGTGTACCATACTCAATGGCTTGCTCACTGTGGAAGGTGGCGGTGGAACCGGTAAATCCCTGGCAGAGCACCTTTGTGTTTTGATCAATTAATACGGACATTATGCTGCCTCCTTTACGGCCTTCACCGCTTTTTCGGCTGCATCAGCCAGATCATCTGCCGACAAAATCGGCAGCCCAGAATCTGCCAGAATCTGCTTACCTAATTTAACGTTGGTTCCTTCCAGTCTCACGACCAGAGGAACATCCAGCTCCACCTCCTTGGCCGCCGCAACTATTCCCTCTGCAATCACATCGCATTTCATAATGCCACCAAAGATATTGACCAATATGCCCTTCACATTGTCATCGGACAAAATGATTTTAAACGCTGCGGTCACCCTTTCGGTAGTTGCGCATCCTCCCACGTCGAGGAAGTTTGCGGGAGAACTACCGTACAGTTGGATGATATCCATTGTCGCCATGGCCAAGCCTGCACCGTTAACCATGCAGCCAATAGAGCCATCGAGTTTGATGTAATTCAATTCATGGCTTGCCGCTTCCAGCTCCGCCGGATCTTCCTCATCTTCGTCTCTCAATGCCTCAACATTCGGATGCCGATAAAGCGCATTGCTGTCGAAATTCATTTTGGCGTCCAGGGCAATCAGATCCCCGTCGCCTTTCACCACTAATGGATTAATTTCCACCATGCTAGCGTCGAGATCCAAAAATGACTGATACATTGCTGCGAGAAACTTTACGGCAGATTTAATCTGCGCTCCCTCCAGTCCTAAGCCAAAAGCCAATCTACGTGCATGAAAAGACTGCAATCCTATGGCGGGATCAACAACTACTGTGATGATCTTCTCCGGTGTATTTGCTGCGACTTCCTCAATATCCATGCCACCCTCAGTGGAGGCAATAATCGTCACTCTACTGGTGGCCCGATCAATCAATAAACCGAGATACAACTCACGCGCTATATCGCAGCCTTCTTCGATATAAATTCGATTAACTTTTTGCCCAGCGGGACCTGTTTGATGGGTCACCAGCTGCATCCCGAGAATTTCGGCGGCGGTTTGTTTCAGCTTCTCCATAGAATCAACCACTTTGACACCGCCCCCTTTGCCTCTGCCCCCGGCATGAATCTGGGCTTTTACCACCCATATTGATCCGCCTAATTCGCTGGCGGCTGCGACAGCTTCCTCTACGCTAAAGGCGACTTTGCCTCTAGGTACCGCGACGCCAAACTCACCTAAGAGTTGCTTGGCTTGATACTCATGAATATTCATAGATTCGTATTTTTTTCCTGTTTTTGGCGTATTTCCGCCACACTATTTTGACTTTTACCAATTGAGCGCAGAAATCACAGTGTTCTGCGACGATTGCGCTCGGAACATATCACAGCAACAACCGCATGAGAGCTTACTATTGGTGTATTTCAATTAGTTCGATAGCTGAGGCGATTAAGGTCTCAAAAAGGTGCAGAAGAAATTATTGTATATTGTATACCAAAATATCTTTTCTGCTCTTGTCGAATCAACACCACTACTGTTAGCCTCGCGGCTGTTCACAAAAATCCAAGACTAATTATGACCACCTGGGTACGATTCTCTTACCAAAATGAAACACATTTTGGCACTTTAAATCATAATGTTATAGAAATATATGAAGGCGAATTGTTTGGCAATAACCAAAAAAATCAGCAAACAGTCTCGTTATCCGACGTGGAGTTGCTAACACCATGCACACCATCCAAGTTTTTGGCACTATGGAATAACTTTCATGCGACTGCCGAAAAAACCGGTCTGCCCGAGCCAGAGCATCCCTGGTATTTTGTGAAAACACCAAACAGCTATTCTGCAGCAGGGAGCTTAATTAGAAAGCCGGCTATTTGTCAGGGTAAGATCTTGTTCGAGGGAGAATTAGGCATTGTGATTGGCAAAGAGTGCAAAGACGTATCCGTCGACCAAGCCGCAGAATATGTGTTCGGATATACCTGTATCAACGATGTCACTGCGCTGGAGTTTCTTTTCAACGAAGAAAAGTTCGCCCATTGGATTCGCTCCAAAGGTTTTGACGGATTCGGTATTTTCGGACCAGGTATTACGACCGATGTTGATCCAGATGCTTTAACGATTAAAACCTTCCTCATTGGTGACGACCAAAATCAAGAGCGTCAAAACTACCCGGTAAGCGATATGTTTTTTTCACCACTAGAAATTGTCAGCAAAATATCTGGAGATATGACACTTTATCCAGGCGACCTGATCGCATGTGGTACATCGGTGGGTGCTGGAGCAATGAAGCATGGCTGGACGGTGCGTGTAGAGATTGATGGCGTAGGCGTTCTGGAAAACGTTTATCAAGAAAGTACATGAATCCGCTACAGGCCCGGCTCCCCCTCCCAAAAGATATCGTTATCAATTTTGCTGGGATGGTTTTTCTGGGCTGCGCCTTCTTTCTGTTTTGGACAGAGGCACAATTGTCAGATCTCTTCACTGCCAGAGGTCTGTCATACCTCCTAGTCGGGTTGATATCATGTGGCGCTGTCATCGGCTGGCCACTAACCAGGCTACACCGCGCCTTGTCCTATCATTTGATTACAAAAAATGGTGGTGAGATGAGTGAATCCACCATGCAGATAATCCGAATCACCGGTACCGCGCTGATGTTGATTCAATTACTGGCAGTTTATTATCTAAGCAGAATGGTGTTTTTTTCCTGGCCGGTCATCACCGCGAGCTAAACACTCGAGAATAAAAGGCTGCTAGGCAGTTCTTTGGAAGCTAACAGCATTGTTTGCAGGTTTAAGCCAATGATACCGAATATTTCCTGGTGACCCGAAATACCCAGCGACCGTTTTCAACTGAATGGATGTTAGTCAAGTAAAATAGTGAGGATTCAGTATAAGTATCCAAACAGTTCTCTTGAATAAAATTTAGCCGCTAGCGACGCAGTCGCTCGCTATCTGGATAAACACTCACTGAAGGAACTTTCGCGTTATTCAAGTCTGTTTGTATTGCTTCCCAATAAGCCACTGAATGCAAATCCTTGTGTTTGTCAGAGAACAAACGCCTAAGTTCGCGAAACGGCAAACAGAGCCCGGTTGTTAACTCTTCCGGCAAAAAAACAACACCATCCTCAAAGTACCAGTCTGGAATATCTTCCTCTCCCTCTATCCGGTCGAGGTTGGTTCTGATTTTGACGTCGGTGAGAGGCTCAATGGCGTCATAGTCAAAAAGGTACACCTTACGCATGGAAGAAACACCGTAGTTCCTCGCATCCAGGTCTCGATTAAAAATGTTTCCCGCCGCATTGTTCTTAATGCAGTACCCCAGATTAACCATCACTGTTTCCTGCTGCCGTTGATTCGCGGTTTCCAGATAAACAGGTAACGGAGTGAGTTTTCGCTGAACGATTAAATATTTGAATATCAAATCATCACCATCCACTCTCACGCTGTCTGCTGCTTGATCCAACAGCAAGGTTTTTAATTCATGATCGAACCAGTCGACCCGTAATCTGAAGTTGTAATAAATGATGCTATCGAGCATGCTGTCTGTACGGTTGATCTCGTGCACCTGGTTATATTTTCTGAGCACTGATTCAACGCCTTCGAACTTGCCCCACTTGTAACCCGCAGTTGGCTTGTCTCTGACCACTTTTAAAACATACGCTGAATCTGGCATGCAAAAACCGATTGCAACGGTACCGGGCGTGCCAGGGGCAACTGACATAGGTTTAGCAAACTGATTCCGCTCTGATTCGATTTCGTTCATCACGGCCACCTTTCCCAGGTGGTTATAGCCTACCGTTGAATAGTGCAGTCCCAGTGGACGCGCTGGCATAATACTGCGCAAAAAACCACAGAGTTCATGATAGTGCTCATTAGTTACGTGAAAGTTAGCGAGGGTGGAACTGAACATGTTGTGGGCGTAGGTATTGCTCATGATCAGCGCATCCACGTAGACGCCATTATCTCCATTCAGTAATGCAATGATAAAAGGTCGAATTCTCTCCGATCTGGACACGATTCTGCCCACCAAGTAAGCACCACGATTGCGGAAAAAGCCGGCGCGAAACATCTCGATCTGACACTCTTCCTCTGCGGACAACGCGCTATCCATATTGCTGAGTGTACGTTCAACGAGCCCGTTGATATCTCTATGCAGATCTTCATAAGGAATATCGAAACGCGCAGAACGGAGTATCTCAGAGAGTTGCTCAGACAAATTCGAATTTGACACCGGATATTGATCGACATCATCGCTCCAGTCCGCCTCACTTTGATATTTACTTCGGTAAAGCGAGTAATCTTCGACGCGCCACTCGCCCTGGTAGATTTTTCGTCGGATCGAATGCAAATACGCCATTGCAAGGTCCGCGTAATATTTAGCAGAAATTCGCGCTTGGAAGTCTGTTTCTACGTTCACCCACAAGTTTTCGTGAGCACTCAACGCCGCGAGATCCGTTTTTATCTGATCACTGACCACGCGAATACTGATGCTGTACAACCTTAAGCGGTTACTACTCAAATTGAGAGACTCCTGGTGGTCTCTCTTTTCAAAAGCTTTTTTAGCCAAATTCGGTATTTGCCGAAATTCCTGATAAAACGTCTTGAAATGCGTATAAACCAGGTCGGTGGCCTGTGCGGACTCACAGAGTATTTGCTCTTCGGAGTGTGACAAAAGGGAATACCTCAAGGTGGGCAAAAGAAAATATCCCCAAAATTATAATAAAGATTAAGTTTTTTTATTATGCATTTATTTAATAACTGACATTAAAAGAATAGTCACTTTCTCGGTTGTGTGTCCGCAACGCTCCGTTAAAATTCGCCCCGGCAATATGATGTCGAGTGGTGTACTTGTCCTGCATCATTCATTTTGGGTCATATTGTTGCGGGCGCAAGTCCGCGGAACCAATGCCAGATGCGCGCTTTAAACTGTTTCGCGCGGATCACCGGTTATTATTCCAAGGTGTTTGATTGATCCTTCTGCGGTTTTCCGCAGAAGGATTTTTTTGCTTTGAGGGCGAGAAAATCGACCGTGGTAAAACGCAACCTTTTGGGATTGCCAGTCGAAATACAACTAAGTGTTCAGTTCAACGACCCTTGAAGAAATCAGATGGGTCTAGGCTTCCTTTCCAAGAATCAATCTATTAATCGCTGCAACCAGCTTGCCTGGTTGCCTCGTTATATCGGTCATATCGCTAAAAATCGGTGCTGTACTAAACCGGTGCGCCTTTGATATAAATTCCCTGATCCGCCATTGTGTGGTTGAGTAAAGACACACATGCGTATACCGCTTTCAAGGTAGGAACCGCTGTTTCGGTCATTTCTGCAAGCTCAATCACGACGCCAAGCATGCCATCGATTTCCAGCGGTTTCCCTGCCTCAACGTCCTGCAGCATTGAGGTTTTATGCTTACCGACTTTCTCTGCACCTTCGATTCTGCGTTCTAATGAAACCCGAAATCCCGCCCCTAACTTTTCTGCCACCTGCTGCGCTTCGCTCATCATCGTTGCCGCGGTTTCCCGGGTCAGCGGGAACTGACAAATCGCTTCTAGCGTCGCATGAGTCATGGCGCTAATCGGATTGAAAGTCAGATTGCCCCAGAGCTTTAACCAGATTTCCGAACGGATATCATCAAGCACCGGCGATTTAAAACCGGCTTCGATGAATGCCTCGGAAATTTTTTGCGCTCGCTCTGACTGACTACCATTGAGTTCGCCAATGGGAAACCGGATGCCTTCAATGTGTTGAATTACCCCTGGTTCTGAAATTGTCGCAGCGGGATAGGCAATACAGCCGATCAAACAATCAGGATCAATCGCTCCGGCTAGCACGCCACCTGGATCGGAGGTCTCCACCGTGCGATTTTCGTATTCACCAGGGAGTTTTTGGAAATACCACCATGGAATCCCATTTTGCAGAGTGACCATCACGGTGTTGGGGCCAATCAGATTAGGGAGCTTGTCCAGCACTGCACCAATCTGATGGGATTTTAGTGCCATCAGCACGAGGTCTTGCTTATCGAGGTCGGCAATGTCATCCGTCGCGGTGACATTCTTTGCAATGATTTCTTCGCCTCCCTGAATCAGCTTTAAACCATTTGCCTCAATCGCTGCCAGATGAGGGCCCCTGGCAATGAGAGAAACTTCGTGATCCTGTTGCGCCAGGCGCGCTCCCATAAATCCGCCGATAGCGCCGGCGCCCACAACACAGATTTTCATTCGATTAGCCTTTGGAAAATCGCTGATTGTATTACCAATCCCGATCTATACAACCCGGAGAGCCATGGAATAATTTATACCCAATATTAGTATCTTAAATGCTTTAGTCGCATTCAAAGCACGATGACTAGTGCACCATCACGGTAATAATCTTACTGTTTTGCAGAACGTATTCCGTGGTACCTCCGAATACTCGCTCTTGAACACGAGAATGACTATAGCCACCCATCACCAAAAAATCAGCGCCGATATTGTCACAGATTCGTAAAAGCCGCTTTCCGACGGAGGATGTTCTCCGGTTGAGCGGCATGAGCTCCGCCTTAGCGCCGTTCCAAGCTAGGTTTTCAACGACTTTTTCGCCATCTGCTAAATTAGCCTTCGGTACCACTACCGTGACTTTTTTCATCTCGACCAACCAAGGGTACGTCATTGCCACCGCTCTAGATGCTTCAAGGCTGTGGTTCCAGGCAACGACAGCATGCTGTGCTTTATGCACCTCCCATTGTGGGGGCACCAATAACACCGGCCTCCCAGACTGCATCATGATCGACTCATGATACTTCTTACTCGCTTTACGCCAGCCGATCCCACTTTTGAAGGTGGGGCGCATTACGGCCGTGGTATCGAACATCCTCGACCAATGGACCATGACATCCGTTGTCTTACCGCGTTCGTGATGAAAAGAAATGGTGACACCCGGTTGCTTCATCGGCCGGTCCGTCAATTCAATACGCCGTTTCCTGGCAAAGGCTTCCACCCTTTCCTCCACTTCCGATGCAACGCCAGAAAGAATACTCATCTCCTCATCAAGGAGACTTTTCTTCAAGTTTTTAGAGATATCCTTGGGGACAGATTTCTTCAGCTTACGCTCAGAAACATGAAGAACAGAAATATGGGCTTCGAAGCGACGGGCAACCACTAGCGCCGCTTCGAGCAGGTTTTGCAGGGTGTCCCCACCATCAGTGGGGACCAAAATGGCATGGATCGACATCAGATGCGTTCATAAAAATGAGCGCTGAGGCTAATCCTTTTTCAGGCTTAGAACAACCCTTCCACCTGACCCGCATCGTTGATGCGAATACTGTTAGCAGCGGGAACGCGCGGCAAACCTGGCATTGTCATGATGTCTCCACAGACCGCCACGATAAACCCAGCTCCTGCAGAGAGGCGCACTTCTCTAACCGGTAAAGTATGCCCTACTGGTGCACCTTTCTTGCTCGGATCGTCGGAGAAGCTATATTGCGTTTTGGCGATACAGATTGGCAGATTCCCGAATCCGCCATCCTGCAAATCCTTAATTTGATTTTTGGTTTTCTGATCCGCAGTAATACCATCGGCACGATAGATTTTTGTCGCGATGGTTTCGATCTTCTCCCATAGAGGCATTTCGGACGGATACAGATGGTCAAAATTGCTTTCGCCACTATCAGCAAGGTTGGCAACATGCTCAGCGAGCTCAGTTGTGCCATTGCCGCCGTCAGCCCAATGCGTCGCGTCAATAGCCTTTACGCCAAGACTGTCAGCGACTTCACGTACTGCGGCCATTTCCGCATCAGTGTCAGCGCTAAAGCGGTTAATAGCGACCACCACAGGCACACCAAAAGACTTCACATTTTCAACGTGACGCTGCAGGTTGACACACCCATCTTTTACCGCTTGAACGTTTTCATTCCCAAGGTCGTCTTTGCCAACACCACCATGCATCTTCAATGCGCGAACTGTCGCAACAATGACCACAGCGTCAGGAGCTAAACCTGCGCTCCGGCATTTAATATCAAGAAACTTTTCAGCGCCTAGATCTGCACCAAAGCCTGCTTCAGTCACCACGTAATCCGCCATCTTTAGCGCAGTTTTAGTTGCTATAACAGAGTTACAGCCGTGTGCAATATTGGCAAACGGTCCACCGTGAATAAACGCTGGATTATGTTCTAGGGTCTGAACCAAGTTAGGCGCTAATGCGTCTTTCAGCAATACAGTCATTGGACCGGGTGCTGAAACCGCGTCCGCGGTTACCGGCTTCCTATCACGGGTATAACCAATCACAATCTTGCTCAATCTGTTTTGCAAGTCCTCCAGGTTTTTCGATAAACAAAAAATCGCCATCACCTCAGAAGCTACCGTAATATCAAACCCGTCTTCTCGCGCAAAACCGTTGGAAACACCACCTAGAGAACTGGTGATCTGGCGTAGCGATCGATCGTTCATATCCACCACACGACGCCATGCCACCCGACGTGTGTCGATACCGGCTTCATTGCCCCAATAAATATGATTGTCTATTAAGGCCGACAACAAGCTATGCGCAGAGGTAATCGCATGGAAGTCACCGGTGAAATGGAGATTGATATCTTCCATCGGGATAACCTGAGCATGTCCACCACCCGCGGCACCGCCTTTCATTCCAAAGCAAGGGCCAAGAGAAGGTTCGCGCAGGCAGACCATCGCATTTTTTCCAACTTTATTTAGACCGTCTGTTAGCCCTACTGAGGTCGTTGTTTTACCTTCTCCCGCAGGTGTTGGAGTAATTGCAGTGACCAAAATCAGCTTTCCATCCGACTTGTCTTTTAGTGAGTCAATATAATCTAGACTCACTTTAGCTTTGGTATGTCCGAAGGGAGCCAGTGCGTCATTGGGTATACCCAAGCGATCTGCAATTTCTCCAATCGGTTTAATCGTCGCTTTGCGCGCAATTTCTATATCACTCATGCGTAATTCTCTTGTTTGTTACAACCGTTAATAATTCGCGCTACAAAGCAGAGCCATATTCTCTCCGATCTAGCATTTTTCCTACTTTCGTTTTCTCCCCAGGCAACTATTCAGGAGAATCACGATAATTTTTTCATCAGGTACCCAATATTAAGCCCGCTTCTAAACCGGACTTGGATATATAGTCCTCCGCTGAAATCTTGCCCGCATCTGCTCGGACACGAGTGACCACGATAGAGCCTTCTGCCGCCGCAATTTCGATTTCATTGCCTTCCGCTCTCAGCACTTCACCGGGATTCCCCGAACCGTTACCTAAACGACTGTCGAATAGCTTTAATATATTGCCATCATGTGTTGTCCACGCCGAAGGTTGCGGGTTCGCTGCACGGATGACGTTATAAACCTCTTGGGCGGATAACGACCAATCTAGCTTCGCCTCGTTCTTACCAAACCACGACTCATAGGTGCCCTGAGACAGATCCTGGACTATTTTTGGCGCAGTTCCGCTCTTTACCAGTTCAAGGGACTCCAGCATGGCGTCCACGCCCATCGGAAACAATTTATTAAAGTAAACGTCTCCCAAAGTTTCATCTGGGCCGATGCTACAAGTTTTCTGCAATAGGACTGGCCCTTCGTCCAATCCATCATCTGGCCAAAATATCGTTAAACCGGTCTGGGTCGCACCGGTGGCAATCGGCCAGTTAATAGAAGAAGGCCCCCGATGCATGGGAAGAAGTGATGGGTGGTACTGAAAAGACCCATACTTGGGGATATTTAATACTTCGGAAGGAACAAACAGCAGCACATACGCCATCATACAAACATCTGCATCGAACGATTGCATCAACGCGGCGGCTTCTGGGGTTTTCCAAGAAGCAGGCTGGTGAACAGGAATATCGTTATCTAATGCGAGTTGCTTTAGGGGATCGACTGGCCTGCCCTCCTTGTCGGGAGCGGTGCAGACAGCGACGATATTTTCGCCATTTTCAAGCAGTTTGGTTAGAACCGCCTCACCAAACGCCTGTTGACCGTGGACGACTATTCTCATTGCATGATCTCCTAAATTGCTCCTGCTTCGCGCATCGATTGGATATCTGATTCGCCATATCCCAACATCGCAAGAATTTCAGCTGAATGCTCACCCAATAGAGGCGACCGGGTCACGTCCACTTCCGAGTCCGACAGTTTTACCGGACAACCAACTGTAAGGTACTTTCCTCTCTCAGGGTGATCTACCTCTACAATCGTCCCTGTATCCCGAAGCGCCGGTTCCTCAGCCAACTCCTTCATGGAGAGAATCGGACCAACTGGGATATTGAGCGGATTACAAATATCCATGACTTCAAACTTGTCCTTGGTCATCGTCCAGGCTTCGATGGTGTCAAATATTTCATTTAGCCTGGTTAGCCGGGCATTGGGCGTCGCGTAATCTTCATCTTCTTTCCACTCTGGCTTATCAATCACATCACAGATGTTTTTCCATACCGCAGCCTGGGTAATAAAGTATGTGTAAGCATCTGGATCGGTTTCCCAACCTTTACACTTGAGGATTCGACCCGGTTGCCCGCCTCCTGAGTCGTTGCCCGCACGAGGGGTTGCGGCACCAAACTCAATGCCTTCTCCAAACTGCGAATATTCCTTCAACGGGCCAGCGTCCAAGCGCTGTTGATCTCGCAATTTAACTCGGCAAAGATTCAATACGCTATCCTGCATCGGCGCCAATACTTTCTGTCCGCGGCCGGATCGCTCTCTTTGAAATAACGCCGTCATAATTCCTAGACACAAATGAAGGCCTGTACCCGAGTCACCAATTTGTGCACCTGTAACGAGAGGCGGCCCATCGCGGAAGCCGGTAGTCGACGCCGCCCCGCCTGCACATTGCGCAACATTCTCGTACACCTTGCAATCTTCGTACGGGCCAGGGCCAAAACCCTTGACAGAGGCCATGATCATTCTCGGGTTCAGCTCCTGGATTCGCTCCCAGGTAAACCCCATACGATCTAGTGCACCGGGAGCAAAGTTCTCGACCATCACATCGCATTCTTTGATCAAGCGCTCTAGTACTTCCTTACCCTCTTCCGTTTTTGTATTGAGAGTGAGCGAACGCTTGTTGTGATTGAGCATCGTGAAGTAAAGCGAATCAGATCCTGGTTTGTCGACCAGTTGTTTTCTCGTTGCATCGCCTACACCAGGCCTTTCCACCTTAATCACATCGGCACCAAACCAACCAAGCAGCTGGGTGCAGGTCGGTCCAGATTGAACATGGGTAAAGTCAAGAATTTTGATACCGTCAAGCGCTTTCATAATATCGTTCCAAAATAAGGGAATTAGTTGATCATTTCGTTGGCGACGTTCCTTACGTCAACCTGTTAACTACCACTCCCCGGCAATCACAATTGAAGACCGGGAAGTATGTATATCTATTTACTGATATCTATTTGTACATAGTCTGGGCTTTGGTCCCGGGTGCATATTCATCAGGGTCAACCCATACATTCACCACGGCACACTTCCCCGTTTTGGCAATCGCCTCGCGGGCACGATGCAATGCGGGTTGTATCTCACTCGCCTCGCGCACTTCTTCACCATACCCGCCAATCATTTCTCCAAATTGACCGAATGGAATGTCGCCAAGCTTGTTACCAATATTGCCGCGCTCTTCTCCATACTTAGCGATCTGACCATAGCGAATCTGATTCATATGGCTGTTATTACCGACGATGGCCAGATAAGGCGCACCAAAACGCTGAGAAGTTTCCATATCGAAGGCGGTCATACCAAAGGAACCATCTCCATATAGACACACCACCTCTTTGTCCGGATGCGCAAGCTTAGCCGCCATTGAGAATCCAGTGCCGACGCCTAGGGAGCCTAACGCCCCCGGATCCATCCATTGACCAGGATTGCGTGGGCGAACCGCTTGCGCTGAAATCGTCACGATATCGCCGCCATCGCCAATGTAAATGGTATCGTCGCCAAGAAATTCGTTGATCTCATAGGCCAATCGATAAGGGTGAATCGGATTTTGATCCGTTTGAAACATCGGCATCAACTTTTCGAGCTTCGTCTTTTCGATGGAGCGAAGCTCCTGCATCCAGGCCTGGCGCAGTTGACGTGCACCGGCGTCGATTCGACCTGATGCCGCCTGGGCCACTGCGCTCAAAATAGCGCCTGGGTCACCCGCTAATCCAAGATCAATATCCCTATTCTTACCGACTGTGTTATAGCTCTGATCAATTTGAACCAGGGTCGCTTTGCTCGATATTCGCTTGCCATAGCCCATTCGAAAATCGAAAGGTGTGCCCACAATCAGAATCACATCAGCGTTGTTGAATGCATCCCGCCTTGTTCGATCAAAGTGATGAGGATCATCATTTGGCAGCATTCCCCGACTGGCACCGTTCATGTAAGCAGGAATATCAAGGTCGCGAACGAATTGAATCGCATCATGATGGCTTTGCGATGCCCAGACTTGCTGACCGAACAGTACCGCCGGTTTTTCTGCTTTTACTAAAATATCCGCCAGCTTTTCAATATCTGCCGGATCTCCAATTGATCTCACTGAACCTCGATAGGCGCCGGCGGCTGGTATCGTCGCTGTCTCAATGGGTACCTCGCGATCCAAAACATCCCGTGGAATCTCCAGATAAGAAGGGCCATACGCACCATTGAAGCATTCTCTGGCCGCCATCGAGACCATATCTGCCACTCTCTCGGTAGAGAACACACCTGAAGCAAACTTGGTTATTGGCGTCATCATATCCACATGGGGTAAATCCTGGAGCGATCCCATCTTGTGTTGCGTTAACGAGCTTTGGCCGCCTATATGCAGAATCGGACTCTCTGATCTAAATGCGGTGGCAACCCCGGTCACCGCATTCGTACATCCTGGGCCTGCAGTTGTCACAACGCATCCGAGTTTGCCAGTTTGTCTTGCGTAGCCGTCGGCGGCATGGGCCGCAGTTTGCTCGTGCCTAACATCGACAATACGGATACCCTCGTCGATACATCCATCATAGATATCAATGATGTGTCCGCCACAAAGAGTGAACACGGTATCCACCCCTTCATTCTTTAGTGCCTTCGCAACCAGGTGGCCGCCAGAAATCACGCTACCGCTTTTGTCTTTCTGCGCTAACGTGTCATGCGCAGTATCTGTTTTTGTATTCATTTTTTTACTAGTCCAAGGTGTTTAATTATTGATTAATCTAGGTAATCTACGTACTTTTTAATATGATCCGCCAAATACATCGCGTGTTCTCTGACATGCTGTTCCGCCATCGTCGCATCACGCGACTCAAGCGCCTGGATAATGCGCATATGATCAATAATGGATTCAGATGCTCTGTCTCTCTCTCCAATAGTTTTTCGCCTAATCGCGCGCATGTGTACGAATAGTCCGTCAGCAATGTCGATCAGTAACTGACACTTGCTCAACTCAATCAAACGTTGGTGAAATGCAATATTGGTGGAAGAGTATTCATCGATGTGGGCGCGTGCTTCGTTGGTGTCATCAAAAGTGGAAAACATTTCACGCATTGAAGCGATTTCTTCGTCGCTTGCGTTTTCTGTCACCAGCCTGGCAGCCATACCCTCAAGCCCAGCCCAAACGGTAACAATTTCGATAATCTCCTTTTTACTTTTGCGCATGACGAAAGCACCTCGCCGGGGATAGGTAACCACCAGCCCCTCTTGCTCCAGTCGACTAATCGCTTCCCGAATGGGGGTCCGACTGACGCCCAGTTCCTCCGCAAGTTTACGTTCATCCAGCTTCGGTGGTTCTGACCCGGCATAGATATCCATTTCAGAGATTGCGTCACGCAACGATTGATAAACAGCATCTTTCAGCCCTGGGTATAAGTCCAGTGGTTTGAGTTTCACGACTTTCGGCGGATCATCAACCATCACTAACCGCTGGCAGCTGGCATATCAGCATTGCGTTTCTTTTTTATCTTGGCATAGATCGGATAGAACACGAGGGCGAGGGCAATGATGATACAAACCGCCGAAATCGGACGTGTCACGAATATGGCAAGATCACCTTGTGACGAAAGCAGGGATTGTCTGAGCGATCTCTCCGCCAGCGGTCCCAAAACGATTGCTAACACCGCGGGCGCTACCGGATAGTTAAGTTTTCTTAACAAGTAACCCACGACCCCGAACAACAGCATCAACCAGACATCGTGCATAGTTTGTGTTGGTGCATACCCTCCCACTACGCAAAGAATGTAAATAATCGGTGCAAGAATAGTGAACGGTAGTGTCAGGACTTTCACAAATAGAGGAATGAAAGCGATGTTGATAATGACAGTCGCTAGGTTAGCGATATAAAGCGAACCAATAAGTCCCCAGACAAATTCCGGATTTTCTGTGAACAGAAGTGGTCCAGGTCTTAATCCCCAGATAATCATTCCACCCAATAAAATTGCCGTCGTAGGGGACCCTGGGATACCCAGTGTAATCATCGGTAGCATTGATCCGGTCGATGCCGCATTATTTGCGGCCTCTGGAGCGGCGACTCCAGCAATATTTCCTTTTCCGAAGCTTTCAGGGTCTTTTGAGAACGTTTTTGCCAAACCATAGGACATCAATGAAGCTGGTGTTGCGCCTGCCGCAGGGAGCGTCCCAACGAAGTAACCGAGTACGGAGCCCAGAGTAGTCGTACCGATGTATTGTTTAATGTCCGCAAAATTGCGCTTCATTTGCGAAATGGACATTTTCACTTTGTGAACAGTGACTTTTCCCTGTGTGGATTCCAGTGTCCATAGCATCTCGCCAATGCCATATATTCCAATCGCCAA
>JAHQWE010000064.1 GCA_019633985.1 Acidiferrobacterales bacterium
AAGGACATAAGTACCAATCATGATTCTTCTTTTGACTTCGTCGCCAAATCCTTCTGCACGGGTCTTCTCGTACATGTCCGTAAGGTCGTCATATTGTTCCGCTCGGTACCCATATCGCACACCATCAAATCGTGAAAGGTTTGAGGAAGCTTCTGCGGGTGCCAGCACATAGTAACAAGGGATGCCCACTTCGCTGTTGGGCAACGCGACTTCAACTGTTTTTGCGCCCATTGATTCGAATTGCTTAATGGCTTCCTGGATAGCATCAGCGATATCGCTGTCTATACCATCGCCAAAAAACTCTTTGGGCAGCCCAATGACTTTGCCTTCGATGCTGTCATTCAAACCTGACAAATAATCTGGAACGTCCATTTGTAAAGAGGTGGCATCTCTTGGATCAAAACCTGACATGGCTTGCAGCACCAAGGCCGCATCTTCAGCTGAACGGGCCAGAACACCACCCTGGTCCAAAGAAGAGGCAAACGCAATCATGCCATAGCGGGAAACTCTGCCGTAGCTGGGTTTGATTCCGGTCAATCCACAAAATGCCGCGGGTTGACGAATGGAGCCGCCGGTATCCGTCGCGGTGGCGATGGGCGCTAGTCTGGCGGCTACCGCCGTTGCAGATCCCCCCGAACTGCCACCAGGTACACGCGAAGTGTCCCACGGGTTTTGCACTGCTCCGAAGTAACTTGTTTCGTTGGATGAACCCATTGCAAATTCGTCCATATTGGTTTTGCCCAGCATGACCATACCCTCAGCATTCATTTTGCTGATCACGGTCGCATTGTATGGAGAGATAAAATTTTCGAGAATTTTTGACCCGCAGGTAGTGAGCACTCCCTCGGTACAGAAAATATCCTTTTGTGCAATTGGTATGCCGGTTAAAGGCGAAGCATCACCCGACTGGATTCGCTCGTCTGCCGCGGCTGCTTGCGCCAGGGCACCTTCTTCTGTCACCGTCACAAAAGCGTTTAATTCCGGATGTTGGCGAATTCGATCCAGGAAATGTGTGGTCAGTTCAACGCTGCTGTACTGACCTTGTCGGAGTGCGGCAGCGTGCTGTTGAACAGTTTTTTCATGCATTGTTTTTTCTCAACAAAACAGTTTGAATGGGAAGATCTCGTAACCTATCGTGGTCGAATAGGGAGACACGATGATCAATTGTGCGATCCTGCGGGCGGATAAACGAGGGATTTACTCAATCACTTTAGGTACGAGGTAGAGCCCTTCGCTCGCCGCGGGGGCGATAGCCTGAAATTTTTCCCGCTTATTTGCTGCCGTGACGACGTCTGGACGAAGGCGCAGTGCGGCATCTTGCGGATGAGACATTGGCTCAATATCTCCAATATCGATTTGATTCATCTGCTCCACTAAATTCATGATTCTGGTCAGTTGAGTCGCATAATATTCGGATTTTTCAGGGTCGGTTTTAAGCCGGGCGAGCCGTGCAATATGGGTAATTTGATCGCTCGTGATGGACATAGTTTTTTTTGCCGCTATAAGACTTGATGTGATCGGCAGACCGCAGGAGACCTGCCACAATATTTAGTAGATGGTTCGATTCATTTTGCGCGGAACCGACCAGAAAAAGGGTGGTGGTCAGACAATTCAGACTGATCCACGGGCGATACGATCCCGCTCTGAGAAGAGCGGCCATAATCATATCCTGAACACGACCATAACAGCGCATTTTTCGGTCGATGGCTGTCCTTCTGTGATCGGCTCTATGCCTTAAAAAACAAGGCCTTCGCACGATTCCGCCAGCAACTTACCATAGCTTTGTGCTGTTGAATAGTATGGTCGCGATTGATAAGCTACGCGGCTTGAATTTTCCGGGTTTTGTACCCCATCCATCCCCTCTGAGATATCCATGCTGAAGCGCCTAGCCGGCTTTTTTTCCAATGATCTTGCAATCGATCTTGGAACCGCCAACACGCTGATTTACGTCCGTAATAAGGGCATTATTTTAAACGAACCCTCCGTAGTTGCCATCAAAAGCGCCAGTGATGGTGGCGCTGGAAAAAGTGTTTTAGCAGTCGGGCAGGATGCGAAGCTGATGCTGGGACGAACGCCGGGTTCCATTCGTGCGATTCGACCAATGAAGGATGGCGTGATTGCTGACTTTAATGTCACTGAAGACATGCTGAAGTATTTCATTCGCAAGGTGCAGGAAAACCGGTTTTTCTCGAGCCCCAGAATCATTATTTGTGTTCCCTGCGGCTCCACTCAGGTTGAACGCCGAGCAATACGTGAATCGGCGACCAGTGCAGGTGCGCGTGAGGTGTATTTGATTGAGGAGCCCATGGCGGTTGCGATCGGTGCCAATTTACCTGTCGCGGAGCCGACCGGCTCGATGGTGGTGGATATTGGCGGTGGTACCACTGAGGTTGGCATCCTCTCGCTCGGTGGTATGGTTTATTCAAATTCTCTGCGGGTAGCAGGAGACACCTTCGACGATGCGATCATTAACTATGTCCGCCGTCGTCACGGCGTGTTGATTGGTGAGGCAACTGCTGAACGTGTTAAGCAGACCATTGCTGCGGCTTGGTCGGAATCGGACCATATGGAGATGGAAATAAAAGGTCGGGATATCTCGGAAGGAATGTCTCGTAGCCTGGTCATAACCAGCGAAGAAATTTACGACGCCATCGGTGATGCGCTTGAGCAGATTGTGCAGGCGATTCGCCAGGCTTTGGAGAAAACACCGCCGGAATTGAGCGCTGATATAGGCGAAAAGGGAATGGTGATCGCGGGCGGTGGCGCGCTTCTACGCGATATGGACCGCCGCCTGATGCAGGACACCGGTTTACCAGTGGTGATTGCTGAAGAGCCTTTAACCTGCGTGGCCCGGGGTTGTGGTCGAGCGCTGGAGGAGATGGATATGCTGGGCGATGTTTTTGCGAATGATGGCTAGAGTAAGGGGTGACTAATGCGTCGTTATCCTGAAAGCCATTCAAGCGATAATTTAAGCGACTGTTTATACTGAAGTTGAACTTTCTGGAGACATTCGATAGCCGGTCAAGCGGTCGAATTGCCTCTAAAAACAGCGCGACAGCTACCGCAAAGCGGTATCAGCCAGGGAGACACTCACGATGATCCTCAGACAAGTCAGCGTGTTTTATCGCTTTCTGTTTCTGGTCATGCTTTCTTTGGGGCTGATGATTGTTGATCACAGAAGCGATTTACTTCGACCAATTCGCTCTGTCGCGTCAGTGGTAACGCTACCCTTTCACTCTCTGAATCAGCTTCCGGGCAAAATCGCCACAGCAATACGTTCCTATTATCCCGATGATTCATTGTTCAGGGAACTGGAAGATTTACGGGCTAAACAACTCAAATTAGAAAGTCATTTGCAGCGCTATGATGCCCTGGTTGCGGAGAACAGTCGGCTATCTAAGCTCCTTTCTGCTGCGCGACGCTCTGATGATCAAGTCATACTGGCAAATATTGTGAATGCGGGGCTGGATCCGTTCAGCCATCGAATAATAATTAACCGCGGCGCCGAAGCCGGAGTGTTTGTCGGGCAGCCGGTGATTGCTCCCAATGGCGTTCTCGGCCAAGTTTCCGAGGTGAATCTCCGCCAAAGTATCGTGACACTGGTAACCGACCGCAGCCATGGTATCCCCGTTCAGGTTCAGCGAAACGGGCTGCGAACTATTGTGCAGGGTACAGGACATTCTGATCGAGTCGGCGTACCTTATTTGCCGCGGCTGGCAGATATTCGCAAAGGTGATGTATTGGTGAGTTCCGGGATGGGAGGGCGATTTCCTGCAGGGTACAAGGTGGCAGAAGTCGACGAGATTATTACCGATGCCAATGAAGCATTTCTCAGTATTAATGCGACCACTACCGCACGGATCGACTTCGTCAAGCAGGTTTTGTTGGTCTGGGACAGCGAAAGACTGGCGGTGGAATAATGTCGCGTCGACACAATCAGCAACGCCGAACCTGGGTCATTCCTGCCTCGATCGCCATAGCGATGTTGCTGAGTGTCGTCTCCTATCCAGATTGGATGCGCTACGCTGTTCCACACTGGGTCAGTTTGGTTATTTTCTATTGGTGTATTGCGGCCCCGGACCGAATGAACGTCGGGAGTGCATGGATTGCCGGCTTGATACTGGATCTACTATTGCACACTCTTTTTGGCGTGCATGCGATTACCGCGGCACTTGTGGCCATCGCCGCTGTCACATCACATCAAAGACTGCGCATGTACCATATTTGGCAGCAGTGTTTAGTAGTGTTTGTAATTGCCTGCATTGAAGTAACTTTTGTTGGATGGATTTTTTATCTGACCAATGATGCGGCATTACGGCTGGTATACTGGCAGGCGGCGTTGACCACAGCGTTGCTGTGGCCTGTGGTTTACACCACGTTGCGAATTGTTCGTCAAAGAAGCGGTATATCCCGAATCAGGTAATGAAACAGACGAGACGGAAGTTACAGTGATACCAGTACGCAACTATTTGCTTGAAAGCCGCATTGTCCACGGTCGGATCGTGCTGACATTCATTGGTGTATTGTTGCTGGCTGTATTGCTGGTCGTGAGAGTTGGATATTTGCAAACTTCACAACACTTAAGGTTTGAACGGCTGGCGCAGAATAACCGTGTAGATCTGGTTCCGTTACCCCCCGTTCGAGGATTGATCTACGACAGGAATGGCGAGGTCTTAGCAAGAAATTTTCGCGTCTATAATCTTGAAATATTGCCTGACAAGGTTCGGGATATGGATGCCTTGCTCGATCAACTCGGCCAGTTGGTTGCGTTAACAGACGAGGAAGTACAGCGCTTTAGAGGCCTTTTGAAACGTAGACCCTCCTTTGAACGCCAAACACTGAGGGTAAATCTTAGTGAAAAAGAAGCGTCTCGACTAGCGGTTAACTTACACCGTTATCCCGGTGCGGAACTGAAAGCGCGTCTGCAGCGTAACTACACCCGTAAAGATTTAACGGCGCATGTTGTCGGCTACGTCGGGCGGATCAGCGTCGACGACCTTGGCGAAATTGACAACGAGAAATATCGCGGTCTTGAATACATTGGCAAGAGTGGAATCGAAGCATTTTATGAATCCACTTTATTGGGAAAATCTGGTTATGAACGTGTGGAAACAAATGCGCATGGAAAGATTATTCGCAGCCTTGAGCAAATCGCTCCAGACACCGGTAAAACCATACACCTGAGTCTGGATACTCAATTACAGGAAAAAAGCATTGAGGCGCTGGATGGCTTTGAAGGCGCGGTTGTGGCGATCGAGCCTGCGACCGGAGATGTGTTGTCCTTTGCCAGTGTGCCCGGCTACGACCCCAACCCATTTGTTAACGGAATAAGCAAGAAAGATTATTCTGCCCTTCGCGCATCAGAACGCCGACCATTGTTAAATCGTGCGCTCTACGGACGCTACGCACCAGGTTCCACGATCAAGGGCTTTATGTCGTTGGTTGGAATGGAAAATGGCGTCGATCCCCGTGCCAAGATTTTTTGCGGCGGCTACTATCGACTTCCCGGTCACAAACATCGATATCGTGATTGGAAGAAATCCGGACATGGATCTGTGGATGGGCATGATGCCATTGAGCAATCCTGTGACGTCTACTATTACCGTCTCGCGAAACAGTTGGGTATTGATACCATGCACGAGGGGATGTCACGTTACGGTTTCGGTGAGCAAACAGGTATTGATCTGCTTGGTGAACCAAGCGGCTTAATGCCGTCGAGTGATTGGAAGCGAAAGGTGCGTGGACAGCCGTGGTATCCCGGAGAGACGATCATTACCGGAATCGGCCAGGGTTACATGTTAACAACACCTCTACAGCTTGCAGCAGCTACTGCGACATTAGCTAATCGTGGCAAACAGATCGTACCTCGATTCCTCCGAGCGATCGAGAATCCACAAAGCCAGACCCGTGAAGACATTCCCCCGGTGGTTGCCGGTTTTGTCGAAACCAAAAGCAAAGAAGCTTATGATTTTGTGATCGAAAGCATGCGTGATGTGGTGCATGGCAAAAAAGGAACAGCAAGACGAATAGGGAAAAACATTCGCTATGAGATGGCGGGAAAAACTGGTACCGCTCAAGTGAAGAGCATTCCACAAAACGAAACATATCGTGAAGAAGAGACTGAAAAGAAGTATCGAGATCATTCCCTATTTGTCGGGTTTGCGCCGATTGAAGACCCTCAGATTGCTATCGCGGTGGTGATTGAACATGGAGGTAGTGGCAGCAGAACCGCAGCACCGATCGCACGTAAGTTGATTGATTACTACCTGATCAATCGCCTTGGTATGTATCAAGACGAAGAGGGTGATGAGAAGCTTGCCTCCGCCCAATAGAATGCGATCATCGGGTGATTAAACGACATGAGAGCTGAATCGACAGCGGTACTCGACCTGCCACTGATCACTGCGATCCTGATGTTGTTGGGGTTAAGTATTGTCGTAATCTACAGTGCCGGCGGGGAGAACACCGCATTATTGACTCGCCAGGCGCTGAGAATGTGTTTTGCGATTGTATTGATGCTGATTTTCAGTCGGATCTCTTCGCATACTCTGATGCGATGGTCCCCGTATGTTTATGCGCTAGGGCTGATCCTGCTCTTTATGGTGCTCGGCTTTGGCATTATCGGGAAAGGGGCGCAACGCTGGATAGATCTTGGGTTGATTCGATTTCAACCGGCGGAAATTATGAAATTGGCGGTCCCCATGATGGTTGCATGGGTGATGACTCGATCCACTCTACCACCTCGCCTGCCTTATCTGATTGTATCCATCTGTATTGTTTTACTACCTGCGGTGTTAGTAGTACTTCAGCCTGATCTCGGAACGGCAATTCTGATCGCCTCGACTGGAGTCATCGTGATATTTCTGGCAGGCATCGGATGGCGGTTAATCGTTGCCGTGACCGTAGCCGTCGGGGCGGCGGCTCCGCTCCTCTGGTTTTTTGTGTTACATCCATATCAAAAACGCAGAATACTCACTTTATTTGACCCATGGGCGGATCCACTCGGTGCGGGATATCACACTATACAGTCCATTATTGCGATCGGCTCAGGAGGTGTGAGTGGTAAAGGCTGGTTGGCCGGAACTCAGTCTCAGTTGGAATTTATTCCTGAGCGTTCCACCGATTTTATTTTCGCGGTCTATGCAGAAGAGTTTGGTTTGATCGGTGTTTTTCTGCTAATAGGTCTATATTTGTTTTTAGTGTTCCGAGGGTTGATGATTGCTTTTTACGCCCACGATACCTATTCGCGACTGTTGGCGGGTTCGCTATCAGTTACCTTTTTCTTTTATGTATTCGTCAATATCGGCATGGTGTCAGGAATATTGCCAGTGGTCGGTGTGCCATTACCATTGATCAGCTATGGGGGAACCTCCATGGTCACACTGATGATCGGATTCGGGATGTTGATGAGTATAAACAGTAACAAAAAGATGCTGGCGAGGCGTTGATGACAAATTTTGTGTATGTAAACAAGTTGAGTGGTAGAAAACTAAAACCAATTAGTTTTGGTGTTTTTCTGGCATGCGTGATTTCAGCAATTTCCTTGACGTATGTTGTTGTGCCAGTGCATGCGGTGGAGATAGACCGCTATCCCGCGCTGGTTAAACTGGTTGACACCATGGTCAAGGAAGATGGGTATCCGCGCGCAGATCTCGAATCTGTATTGGCTGACGCCAAGGTACAACAGAAAACCATCGATCTGATGAATAAACAATACGAGGCTTTGCCCTGGTATAAGTATCGCGATATTTTTATCAACCAGGCTCGTATCGACAAAGGGGTTGTCTTTTTGCGGGAAAACCGCGCATTACTGGAGTCAGCGCAACAAAAATATGGCGTGCCACCTCATGTAATTACCGCACTGATTGGCGTGGAAACGCATTACGGTACAAGAATGGGAAACCGCAGAGTGCTTGACAGTTTAGTGACGTTAACCGCTGATTTTCCGCGACGGAGCAAATTTTTCGGATCGGAATTAAGACAGTTTTTAAAAACTACCAGAGAAGAAAATATTGCCGCTAATTCGGTGATGGGATCGTATGCTGGGGCTATCGGTATTCCGCAATTTATGCCCACGAGTTACGAGGCCTACTCTGTTGACTTCAATAACAATGGTAAACGTGACCTGGTTAACGAACTTGAGGACGCGGTGGGAAGCGTAGCAAATTATCTAGCGGTGCACGGGTGGCGACAGGGACAAGAGATATTTGCGAGTCTCAGCGGTAACCTGCCCGAGTCAGCGAAGAGCAGCGTGAGTAAGCGTGCGAAACCCAAACTAAGTGCCAATCAGCTGCAACAGCTGGGTGTAAAATTTAACACCAATGGCGCGAGCGATAAAATGGCGCTCCTGTCGTTGTCGCAAAAAAATGGAAAGCGCTACTTCATTGGATTTAGAAACTTTTACGCCATTACGAGATATAACCCGAGCGTAAACTATGCAATGGCAGTCACTGAGTTGTCGATGCAAATTGAGGCCAAGTCTCGTTCGGCCAACTAACCAATTAGGTATGGATGTGTTGGTTCTGTTCGCTAGCTTTGTTAGAAATTTGGAGGAGAAATTGAAAGGTATCTTGTTCTCGGTGCTGCGACGTACTTTTAGCTCGCAACCATATTGCCGAATTCTTATCTTGATTCTGGCAATAGTGGTTGCCGGTTGCAGTTCAAACAGAATCGCACCTCAGAAAGACGTCAATACCGGTAACTCTTCTGTTTCAGGGGGATTTTATGGTGGCGACCGGCCACCAAGCAGGGTGCCTGTTAATCTAGAATCTGTTCCCGATGCGGTACCCAAAGCGTTACCACTGAGTAAGACAGGAAATAAACCCTATAAGGCGCTTGGCAAGTCTTATCGACCATTAAAATCTGCCAAGGGTTATCGTGCGAAGGGAGTTGCGTCATGGTATGGAAAAAAGTTTCATGGACGTCGAACTTCAAGTGGCGAACCCTATGATATGTTTGCCATGACAGCGGCCCATACGGTGTTGCCATTGCCTTCGTTTGTCAAAGTCACCAATTTGGACAATGGCAAGTCAGTCGTTGTAAAAGTAAATGATCGTGGCCCGTTTCTCCACAATCGAATTATTGATCTGTCTTATGCCGCCGCAGAACGCATTGGGATCACGCGTTCTGGTACTGGCAGGGTAGAGGTTGTGGCGATTCCAGTAAAACCTCAGACAGTGGCGGCGGTGGATACTGTATCGACGCGGGTTGTTAGTGGAGTAGCGGGGCTGGGTGAGTCATCTGAGCCAGACAGTACCGCTCGCTATGCGCTGCAGTTGGGAGTTTTCAGTTTAGCGGACAACGCCATCGGCTTACGCAAGTGGCTTCGAATGAAAGGATACCCGGTGGAGCCCGCAAATGATCAGGCGATGATTGCAATGGGGCCACCTTTTAAAGTGCAATCTGGTCCTTTCCGTTCTATGGAAGAAGCAGAGCAAGCGCAACAGCAGTTACAACGGCTCACCCGTGACAAAATCATATTGAAACCGTTGTAGAGAGCTTGTCGCGTTCTGGCGACAGGATGACAAAAATACAGAAAACAATTACAAGATTGTCACCTTTTTGCCATCGGTTCAGCTATTGGCTATCGCTATAATTTAGCGAGAATAATTACATTAATTTAACTCTATTTCGATGCCCCGCATTATTACGGCACTATTTTGTTTGTGCCAAAGCCTCCTGCTTTTACACCCTGCCCATTTGCATGCGAGTCCGCTGACGCCCATTCCGGATTCGGTGAAATCGGTGGTACCCACCCCAGATATCGATGCGAAATCATGGATGTTGGTGGATTTTGAAAGCGGCTGGATACTAGGGGAGGAAAACAAGGATTTGCGTGTAGAACCCGCGAGCTTGACGAAGTTAATGACAAGCTATCTGGTGTTTGAAGCGCTCAAAGAAGGAGAAATTAAACTGACCGACAAGGTTTATGTGAGCGAAAAAGCCTGGAAGACCGGTGGCTCAAGAATGTTTGTGCAAGTGGATAGCCATGTGGATGTGGAGAGCCTGCTGAAAGGTCTGATTATTCAATCTGGCAATGACGCAGCGGTGGCATTAGCGGAACACTTAGGGGGAAGTGAGGAGGGATTTGCTGTGAGAATGAATCACAAAGCAGCGGAGTTAGGTATGGTCAATAGTCACTTTACCAACAGCAATGGCTTGCCTGATCCAGATCACTATTCCACCGCCGGCGATATCATTATATTGGGTCGTTCTCTGATACGTCGATTTCCTGATTTGTTTACGCTCTATTCGACCCGAGAGTATACCTACAACGAAATCACCCAAAAGAATCGCAACTCTCTGCTGTGGAGGGACCCCAGTGTCGACGGTTTAAAGACCGGGTATACGAAAGCAGCTGGATATTGTCTGGTGGGTACCGCGAAACGTGACGACATGCGTTTAATGGCAATCGTTACTGGCACCGAAAGTCGTAAAGAGCGTGCAGACTCGGTTCAGGCATTACTGCAATATGGATATGCGGCATACGATGGGTTGTTGCTCTATCAGCCAGGCGCAGATGTGAGTAAGGTTCCACTTTGGATGGGAAAACAAGCCGACGCTGGAGTAGGGGTGCCGAAGCCTTTAGGATTGGTTTACCCTAAAGGTCAGAGAGATAAACTTTCCGCCGCTTTGAACATTCCCGAGAGTCTGGAAGCACCGTTGGAGGCTGGAAAGGATGTAGGGTCGATCGTGTTAAAATACGATGGCAAACCGCTTCTCGAGCAACGACTTTTGATTAACGCCGATCACCCGGAAGGGCCTTGGTGGTCTCAGCTGATTGATTCAGTCAAGCGATTGTTTTAGACGCTGAAAAAGCGCTTTTCATCGAGCTTTTATGTGTAATCGACGACTGGTGCATTTGTCTTATGCAGGAACGGGATTTCCATCTATTTTGAGTTTGAATTTTGACCAATAAACCCCTCTCCGATGATAACAGCCAACAGGAAGCCATGACGTTTCCTTGTGAACTCGATATCAAAGTGTTTTCCAAATCTGAAGTGAACCTGCAGGATAAAATTCACGCGATGTTGCAGGTGAATTTACCTGATGCGCAAATTCTTGCTGTGAGTGGCAAAAGCAGTAGCCAGGGTAAGTACCGATCATTGAGCTGCAAAGTGATTGCGGAATCCAGGGAACAAATTGATCAGGTATATAGGGATCTTGGCAAACATCCAGACGTGATTATGTTGTTGTGACCACAGCATGCGTCGTACGCTGGCGTGGGAGGGTTGAATATTCCAGGTCGGCTGAAGAAATGCTGGAATTTACCGATGCCAGGTCGGCTGTTACCAATGATGAGCTATGGCTGTTGGAACATCCACCAGTCTACACACGGGGCACTAGCTGTCGTACCGAAGTCGCGCACAATTCCATGGCAATTCCTGTGGTTCAAAGTAACCGCGGTGGACAAATTACCTATCACGGACCTGGACAACTAATTATTTATCTATTGTTAGATATCAAGCGTTTGGGTATTGGTCCAAAGAAACTGGTGGAAACGATCGAGGAATCTGTTATCGATCTGCTAGGCAGTTACGGCTTGTCTGGAAAGCGCAGAAAAGGTGCTCCTGGTGTTTACCTTACCGATCGAAAAATTGCCGCATTGGGGCTTCGTATTCGTAATGGTAAGTGCTTCCACGGTCTCAGCCTGAACGTGGATATGGATGTATCGCCGTTTGAGATGATTGATCCTTGCGGGATCACTGATTTAGAAGTGACGCAGCTGAGTGATTATGGCATTCAAATCTCTACTCAAGAGGCCGGATTTGAGCTCGCTGGTGTACTTGCAAATAAATTTGACTGGAATGTGTCGCTGTCTCAAGAAGACGCTTGTGCATCTTCATAATCTCTGGCCAGCTTAAGACGTTCTGGGGTCCCAACATCGGTCCAGTATCCATCGAACAATTCGGCGCTCGCTTTGTTTTGTTTGATTTGCTCGTGTATTAAGGGTGCCAACCGACTTCGACCCGAAGGAAGTTCCTCAAAGATGGACGGACGATAAACACCAATACCGCTGAATGTCACCCGGTAGTTTTCAGGTGAACCCTTGTGAATCTTTTCTAGCATTCCGGGTTCCGTAGACTGATCCAGGTAGAAATCACCCTCGGCATTATGGGTGGGGTTTTTTACCATGATCAGGTGCATATTCCGGTCGCTTCCCAGACTGAGTGTAGAAAAATCCATAGAGCAGCGAATATCTCCATTCACCACCAGAAAAGGGGTATCACCCAACAGTGGCAGAGCATGACGGATGCCACCTGCTGTTTCCAACGCCCCCTCAGGTTCGTAGCTATAGTGAATGTCTAAACCGTATTTTGCACCCGATCCTAAGTGCGTCTTAATCTTGTCACCCATGTAAGCAAGATTAATAATGACTTCATGAATTCCGCTGCGAGAAAGGGATAACAGGTGATGTTCGATCAGCGTACAGGTGCCAACCTGAATGAGAGGTTTGGGAGTTTCATCGGTAATGGGGCGCAATCTTTCACCTCGACCTGCTGCCAGAATCATGGCTTTGTTAACCGACATGGCAAGACTGCATTGAAGAGGTGAAATAGAAGGGTTGAGCGTGGATTATAAGCTAGTGAGACCCTATAATTCGCCATTACTTAATCACCGTGCGCGACGATCAGATGCTGAAGACAAATCCGCTCCAGTCCACCTTCTCAAGCGTTGCCAGTTTTCTATCTGGCACCATTTTCTCTGTCAGCCTGGTCTACATCAGTACAGTAGGCATTGTCGCGGCCCAGCAGGACGATGATGAGGACCTTTCGTTTGCAGATATCGCGGTCTGTTTGCCTGGTCTCGTGGACGTACCAGCGGAGCTGAGAGAAGCATCGACAGGGGATGCCGACGATGAACCGATCAAAATTGAAGCGGATTCCATTGAAGCTTCAGATGGCAGTAGTGCAGTGCTGACCGGAAACGCCCAAATTATTCAGGGTAATCGTGGGGTTTACGCTGACAGAATTGAGTACGATCAGGAGAACTATCGAGCCCGAGCGACCGGAGACGTCGTTCTGTACACGCCCAATGGCGACGAGATTCGAGCTGAGTCCATGAATGTCGAAGTTGATACATTTATCGGTGATGCCGAAAGAGTCAGTATCAAAATCGTCGATACAGACCCAAAGTTTCTATCTCGCAGAGGCAAATCATTTGAGGAGGACTACTCGGTATTTGCACCAATCCGTAATCGAATTGAGCCCGTTGTTGAAGATGATTTAGACGATGAAGACGATAAAGAGCCGGTAGAGAAGAAATACTACCAGCGGGCTCGCGCTTCCGGCGAATCGATGCAATTCGAAGGAAAGGATTTTGAAAGATTACAAAACGCGGTGATGACAACCTGCCCGGATGGTAATGAGGATGTGACACTGTCGGCGAAGGAACTGGAACTAGATCACGCCACTGGAATCGGTACTGCGAAAAGTATGGTGGTCAGGTTAAAAAATGTGCCAATCTTCTACTTTCCTTCAGTCTCTTTTCCCATTAACGATGAGCGGAAGACTGGTTTCCTTTTTCCTGGCTTTGGTGAAGAAGAAGAGTCAGGGGTGATTATTGAAATTCCTTACTATATCAACATAGCCCCGCAGGCAGATGCGACGATCACGCCACGTTTGTTAACTAATCGTGGTGTGCAGCTGTATTCAGAATTACGCTATATCGGCGAGGAAACAGAAGGATCGATCAAGGCAGAGGTGCTACCCGGTGATGACGAATTTGAAGACGAAGATCGTTATGCATTCGGATTCGATCACGATCAACGGTTTGGCGAGTACTGGCGGGCTGAAGTTGAGCTTCAGGATGTTTCTGATTCGCAGTATCTGCGGGACTTCGCTAACAATGTGGATGTTGTTGCCTCAAGTTTCGTGCCTCAAACCGCGAAAGTATCTCGCAATGCTGAGTACACCAACTTCAGTGCGAGAGTGCGCACTTCTGAGTCAGTGAACGATGAAATCGGGCCAGAGAGCCTTCCCTACGACATCCTACCGGAGATCAACCTAGATCTGAAACCTCAAGAGTTCAGCATATTAGAAGCCGGGATCAAAACGCAGCTCATAGAATTCGATACCGATAGCGTGGAACGAGTTAAGGGCCAACGCAGAAAGCTCAACCCCTATCTCTCGTTACCATTCGAAGAAATTTATGGATTCGTTACCCCCAAAGTGTCACTGTATGACATTAGCTATTCGCTGGATAATAATGGCGAGCTTGGAGATTCGCCCTCGGCGACTATACCCACTTATAGCATCGACAGCGGTCTGACTTTTGAACGGCTATTTGATCTTGGAGACAAACCTTACTACCAGACTTTGGAACCGCGTCTGTTTTATCTGAATGTTCCTGAAGAAACAGATCAAAATGCGTTTCCGATTTTCGATACCAGTGAAACTGAGTTTTCCAGTTTTGGGCAATTTTTCAGGGAGAATCGCTTTTTTGGTGGAGACAGAGTTGGCGATACTGAACAAATTTCTGTGGGTCTAACCAGCCGCGTGGTTAACGATGAAACCGGTAGCCAGCGCCTTAAAGTCAGCGTCGGTCAGGTTTATTATTTCGCTGACCGAAACATTCAGCTCGGTGACAACGACCCGGAAACTGAGACTCTACCTGATACAGAGACCCGATCAGATATCATCACCGAAGTCACGGCAAACTATACCGAGGATTGGAGCTTCACCGGCTTCACCCGCTGGGATGTGGATAACAGTGAACTCGGTGTGCTCAGGCTATCGGCGGATTATTTCAATAGTGCCAGGCGAAATGCCTCGGTAGCATACAGTGAAACAAAAGATGTTTCCCAGCAGATTAATTTGGATTTTGTGACGCCGTTAGGTCCAAGATGGCAGCTGGACGTTGATACTGCTTACTCCTTAGAAGATGATGAACTTCGCTCTTCCTCGGTGGGTTTGACCTATGACGGCTGTTGCTGGGCCGCGAGAGTAAAAAGTCAGCGATATCTCGATGGCACTGGGGAATACAAGAACCGTTTTCTTTTCACACTTGAATTGGATGATCTGGGAAAGATTCGGTCAAGCCTGTAGCCACTTGCGTTCCGGCCTGATCTATTCTGCTTGATGAATAATTATCTGCGGAATTTTTAACGTCATGATATTCAGTTTAGATTGATGCCAAATAGTTTTTCTGTTTCGCGCTATCTGGTTGCCTTCTGATTCTGTTGACACCTATGTTTGTTTCTTTTTTCTATTCCATGCGCCGATATTTGCAGTTTAATTTCTATGGTTTTGTTCTAGGCGTTTTGACCCTGGCAATAATGCCGACATCATTCGCCCTGGGCCAATCAAACAGCATTGATCGTGCCCTGGCTTTGATTGGTGACACTGTTATAACTTTAAATGAGTACCGAACTCGCCATCGTCAACAGCGATTAGAGACCGCCGATTATCCGGAGTTTAATGGGACGGTGGATAAAGACCTGCTGGACTTGATGATCGACGAACGAATTCAAGTGATCGAGGCGGAGCGCAGACGCTTGAGGGTGTCTGACACGGAAGTGGATAGAGCGGTCGAGTTTATTGCCAAGCAAAACAATTTGACGGTGACGCAGTTGATTAATCAGCTGACGTCAGACAACTTTACCCTGGCGGAATTCAGAGAAAGCTTGCGTCAACAGCAGCTGATCAGGAAGTTGATTGATACAGTGGCGAACTCGAGAGTGAGAGTCACAGACCAGGAAGTGGAAAATTACCTCAACGCCCGTTCAGAGTTAACCGAACAAACAGATACTCAATATGAAGTAGCGCATCTACTTATTTCTATCGGCGGAAAGTCTGAGGAAGCAATCGAGTCCGAAGTAGAAAATATGACTTTTATTCGGGAGCGCATCGTTCAGGGTTTGCCGTTTGAAACCGCGGTCCGGGATTTTGCGGACTCTGGGCAAGAAGAAGGTGGATACCTGGGGTGGCGCGCGCCGGGTCAGCTTCCTGAACTGTTTGTCAAAGCATTGGCGAATATGGATGCTGATTCCAATAATCTATCGGAGATTCTGCAAAGCGAAAACGGCTTGCATTTGCTTAAGCTGTTGGCACAGCGAGGAGGAGGGCAGATGGTACTTCAGCAAAGTATTCAGCATATCCTGATTCAACCTGAGCGCAATGAAACTGCAGATGAAGCCCGACTGCGGGCAGATACGTTATATGAAAGTATCATCAATGGTGAATCATTTGAGAGCGTTGCTCGGTTGCATTCTGACGATGAGTCGTCAAGACAGGATGGTGGAGAACTTGGCTGGGTAAATCCGGGGCAGCTCGAGAGAAGGCTTGAAAACGCCGCAAGTGCGCTGCCGCTCAATACTGTGAGTCAACCAATCCAAACGAGATTTGGCTTCCATATCATCCAAGTTCTTGATCGTCGAAAAGCCGACATGGTGAGGGAGGTTGCGCAAAACAAGGCGAGAGAATCTATTTTTCGAAGAAAGGCTGAAGAACTTTTCAAGAGCTGGTTTCGCTCTGCGAAACAAAGAACCTTTGTCGAATATATTGGAGGATAATGTGTTTAGTCGACTGAGTGAGTCTATCGCTGCGTTGTTTCCCGGACAGGCAGGTGACGAACTTAAGAAGAATATTGAAGCATTAATCCAAGGCCATCTCGAACAGATGAATCTGGTCAGTAGGGAAGAGTTAGCAGTGCAGCAGAAAATTCTTAAAAGAGCGCAAGAGAAACTTGCGGAGCTGGAGAAAAAGATCGAAGCGCTGGAAAAATCAGAAGAGTAAACGTACACTCCGGGAAAGAGTTCAGGTTGATTATTCATATTGCAAATGCGCTAGGTAGACCGGGCTGTTAATTTATTGCCACCATAGCGTGGCGAGTAGTAGGACTCGGGACCGAGTTCATCAACAAAAGGAGACAAGGAATGTCACTCTCAGTAATTCGCAGCTGTGCCTGCGTTGGTACCAGCGCGATCACTGTCAGCGTCGAAGTTCATCTTTCTCGCGGACTACCTGCTTGTTCTATCGTAGGGTTACCGGAAACTGCCGTAAAAGAAAGTCGGGATAGGGTAAGAGGCGCGATACTGAGCTCAGGTTTTGAGATGCCGCGCATGCGAATTATTGTTAATCTTGCGCCGGCAGATCTTCCGAAGGAGGGAGGGCGTTTTGATTTGCCTATAGCGTTAGGAATCCTTGTAGCATCGGGTCAGGTAAAGGCAGAAGATTTAGACCGCTATTTGTTTTTGGGCGAGTTAGCCCTGAGTGGCGCGGTGCGACCGATTCGAGGTGCGTTAATTGCCGCGTTGTCAGCGAAAAGTGATGGCATTGCCGTAGTTCTCCCTAAGGAGTCAGGTCAGCAAGCCGCACTAGTAGAGGAAGTCGAAGTGCTAGAGGCAGATTCCTTGGCTCAGGTTTGCGCTGCTCTCAATCGGTTAACGCCTTTCCAGCCGGTGGCGCCACTCGACGTGTTGAAACCTATCGATACCCTGGATTACGCCAATGTCATCGGGCAACCAATGGCAAAGCGTGCAATGGAAGTGGCGGCCGCTGGTCATCACAGTTTATTGATGGTGGGGCCACCTGGCGCGGGAAAGACAATGCTGGCAAGTCGAATAAGCGGAATTCTACCGCCAATGACTGAAACTGAGGCGTTAGAGTCTGCGGCAATCAGTTCTCTCTCGAGATCGGGATTCGATCCTGGAACTTGGAGAATAAGGCCATTTCGTAGCCCTCATCATAGTGCATCAGGGGCTGCTTTAATCGGCGGCGGCAGTATACCGATGCCCGGAGAGGTGTCTCTCGCGCATCACGGGGTATTATTTCTGGATGAGTTGCCGGAATTTAGTCGCCATGTGCTTGAGCTGTTGAGGGAGCCTATGGAATCAGGCGAAGTGCATATTTCTAGAGCGAAACGCCAGGAAACTTACAGTGCACGATTCTTGTTCCTTGCTGCAGCGAATCCTTGTCCATGCGGTTACTTTGGTGACCCTGAGAAATGCTTTTGTCGACCTGAGCAAATTGATCGATACAACCAGAAGCTATCAGGCCCGTTACTCGACAGAATCGACATGACGCTGCAGGTGAACGTGGTTCCTCGGAACGTGATGAGAGCAGCCAGAAAACCGACCAATCACACTGAAGAAAGTAGCGAAAGTATACGTCGGCGAGTGTCAGTTGCCAGAGAGTTGCAAATACGTCGCCAAAGCAAGCCAAACGCACACCTTGTAGCGTCAGAGTTACCGATATTCTGCGCGCTTTCAGATCAAGTCTACGATGTGTTGGAGAGATTGACAGACCGTTACGATCTATCTACTCGCGGTTCCCACAAGTTAATTAAACTGGCAAGAACCATTGCAGATATGAATGGTGAATCTGAAATTTCTGAAGAGCATCTTTTAACCGCATCAACTTTCAGAAAACCGAGGTCTGTTTCTTGATTAACTCGCCGCTTGGTCAGTTTAGACACGACTTGAGCTTTTTTACATGACAGCGATGCGCATCTAAGGAATTCCATTTCGCCTACTATTAACTTACCTGACTAAGCATGATTGTTAGGGAAAGTGGTTCAGTACACGGACCGTTGAAACGCCATGTTGTCTCAGCTCTGAAAAGAATCATTGTGGTTTTTAATTAGCGTCTAATGATCGAAGATAGGTATTGGCACGATCTTTGTGTCGCTGAAGCTTTTCCGTTTCCATTTTTACTGCCATGCTGCACATCATCGCCCAACGGGGATTTTTCGACAGTTGGTTGCTATGCTTATCGATCCATCGCCAATAGAGGCCATCCCAGATGTCACACCATTCACCTGTATCGTTGTAGCCCATTTTCTTGAGATAAGCCGAACCTGAAAAATATGGTTTGGTGGTGATCAGTCCGCCGTCCGCGTTTTGACTCATGGCAAATACGTTCGGTACCATGACCCAGTCATAGGCGTCGATGAACATGGCCATAAACCATCGATATATCGATTTTGGATCGAATTCACAAAGAAACATAAAACCTCCCAGCACCATTAGCCTTTCGATATGATGGCAGTACCCACATCTCAGCACACGTTTGATCACGTCATCAACCGGGGTAATACCGGTGTCACCGGTATAAAACGTTTGAGGAATTTTGCGGTGGTGATTCCAATGGTTTCCGTTTCGCATGGAGACACCCAAATCTTCATAAGTCGCGCGCATAAATTCTCGCCAACCAATAATTTGCCTAACAAAACCCTCAAGACTGTTGATTGGAATGCTATCTTTTGCCGCGTATTCTAGTGCCCTATTCACCACGTAATCAGGGTGTAGTAACCCGGTGTTTAAAAGGGGTGCCAAAACGCTGTGGTAAAGCCAAGTTTTTCCCGGCACCAGGGCATCTTCATACTGACCAAAGAGGCCGAATCGCTCTGTCAAAAATTGTTCAAACCAAATCTCAGCAGCTTCAAAGGTGACTGGATAGTGCACCTGACTCATTTCCCCAACGGCATTTGGGAATCTTGTTGCAACATAAGCGCGGGCTTCTTCCGTCCATTTGTTATCCGAAGGCAATGTAAGATCAGGAATAGACCCTCGTTCTTTTAAAGGAATTTTCTTTCTATTTTCGTGGTCAAAGCTCCATTTTCCGCCCTTAGGTTTTCCGTCCTTTACCATAATGTTCAGGGTCAATCTTTGATGTTGATAGAAATCAGCCATGAACCATCGTTTTTTCCCGACTCTATAAGCGCGATTCGTTTCTGGGGTATTGATGAACAAGTTGGAAGGTAACAAGGTCAGTGCAATTTCCAGCGAGGCGCAATGACTCTTTAGTCTCTTCAAGAGAGCGTGATCGACAGGATCCATTGCGATGATCTTTCCGGCGCGACAACGTGACAGTGTTGTAGTCAAGACGTCGATTTCCCAGTCTCGATAGTGAACCGTCCAGCCCTGTTTAATCAACAAATCTGTAAATGCTTTCATGGACGCTCGATGAAACAAGAGCTTCTGGCTGTGAAAATTGACAGGATATTGATCATCATTAAAGAATAATGCATCTTCAATAATCTCGATCTGATCAGGGCGCATCGCCAATCCTGGATGATGGCGACTGAGTTGATGAGGAAAAATTAGTAATGTGGTTTTCATAAATTGAATGACTTGACAGATTGATCCACCTATTTATGCACATCAAACAGCAATCAAAAATCTGCCCGGTTTGTGAAAAACCATTTCAGAACAGGAAGAAATGGCAGTCTCGAGGTTTATGGCCGCAAATTATCTATTGCTCTGAGAGATGTCGTCGTGAAAGAGAAATTAAATCTGTCTCAAAGGGAAAATTGGGGAAGAGGTAAATGTCATGTTCGCTTGACGAATGAAATTTCTCATTTAGCCGTAGAATGCAGCACAAAATGACCGTTGTTGCTGTCAGTCTTTCAATCGATAAAAAAGCACTTTTAAGTTCTGCTATTTCGTAGTTTTTTTCTTCTGATCAGTAGGCCGGCAAAAAGCAAGAGATAAGTGATTGCGAGGTATACCGGTAAGCCGTGGGAGTTAAATAAGAGAATCGACCAACCACCTGTTACCGCACCGATCAGCGCGCCAGCGCCCCACATTGTGGCAAATGAGGACGCGCCGTTGACTAATTCAATGCCTGTGAATCGATCTCCCAGTGACGCTAATGCAACTGTATAGATTCCATATCCAGCGGCGCCAATGACCACCAGCAAGGGCCACATGATCCAATGACCAATGCTGAAGGGCAGAACTAAAAGACTCAAGCTGGTGATCACCGCGCAGCCAGCAAGGACGAGGCGTTTTGGATACTTGTCAGCCAGCCACCCAATAGGAAACTGCAGGATCATGTTGCCAAAAATCATCACGCTGAGCATGGTGGCAGAGGTAGTCAGGTCCAGTGAATTTCTAATACCGTAAATCGGAAGAAGAGATAATGTGGCAGCATCGAGGATGGCAAATACCCCAACACAAGCCAGCAACATCGGCGCCTTCGGCGCAAAATCGAGAAGACCTGAGGGTTTGGTTTCTTCTGCATGGTGGTCGTGTTCTTCGCGCACGAGGGAGAGTGGAATCAAACCCGCTAGTAGCGCTACAGATCCTACGATAAAGGGTGTCCAGCCGTGAATGCCCACCCAGCCCACAATCAACGG
>JAHQWE010000065.1 GCA_019633985.1 Acidiferrobacterales bacterium
GCCCCGGTGGACGTTGGAGTATTCCTGCGCGTAGGCCTCCGTCACGGCGTCGATCACCGCGCGGGGCTTTTGCGCAGAGGCGCCGTTGTCGAGATAGACGAGCGGCTTGCCGTGCACCTCTCGGGAGAGGATCGGGAAGTCCGCTCGGATCGCGTTTACATCGTAGCTCACGTCATGCCTTCCAGGTTAACGAGCCCCAGCGCGGAGAGCAGCAGCATGGCCGGAATACCGATGGCGCCGAGACCATTTACTTCATATGATCCAGCCGACCGCTGTCGAAAAACAGGTTGCGCCTCAGGGCGCATATACCCTGACCGAAACTGTTCTATATATTGCAGAACCCGCATCACACCGTGGGACTCGACCCCGCACAAATCGGCATCAACTAAATGGGCCGCGACATCCTTCGCAATCGGACTTGCACAACCAGCGCGCAGAAGGATTTGTATCAGGTGATGGATCACCTCATCCGCAGCGAGTGGTATCCGCTCCGTAACTGCTTGCAGTTTGCTCATACGGAAATTTCCTCGGAAAAAAACAGACCCACGCTCATCACATTGCGATAAGCAAGACCTATCCGTCTCAGATCATGGAGAAATGGCTTGCAGCTTTTAAAAACCGCAAAGTGCAAAAACCACGATTATTGGTTTTGTGGCAGGATGAGTAAAGACTTGAGGAAGGTCTTAAGGAAAACAGACCCACATCCCAGTTCGCTAGAAGGAGTATGGGGTAAAAACAGCAATCAAATTGTGCATGCCAGAGGCTTCAGAGGCCTGGAATATAAGACATCTGACTCGGAGCTAGTCGCTCAAACCAGGCAATTCCCCCAAATAAGTTGGGGTGGTTCATGTCTAAACTTAAAATAGCGCGAAGTTTAGTGCGGTGAGCAGCGCAGCGCCACTCAACAGAAAACAGGTCCAGGCAGCAAACGTAGGACGGCTAATCTTAATCGCTTTCGTCTCAACAAGCTGAGACTGTTGGAAAGAATTTTCAACAAGGATAGAGTTGGTGTGATTCATGTTTCTAGTAATGTAATGTTGCCCTCTTCGATGTAAAAACAGCAAAATGCATGCCAACGGGGCAATTTTGTGAAATCTGTCACAGACTTTTATTGAATTTCATATATTTACAGAAATATTACATCGGCAACAGTGTCTGTTTGGCGACACGATTTGTTAACCAAATTTGTCAGGGGAATGGTGCCGTGTGACAATTTCCCTCAAAACTAGCAATTTTTGACACCTATACCGGCGCCTCATTCACGTAGGTAGTGCGATACAAAAGCCGCCTGAAACCATTGTAATCATTGGTCGCATAGTGCATTGAGGCACGGTTATCCCACACCACTACGTCCCCACTTTGCCAATGCCAGCGCATACAAAAATCCGGTTTTGTCGCATGTTGATAGATGGCCTGCAAATACGGCTGACTCTCTTCCACCGTCATCCCGCCGAGCCTGACGGTATAGATCGGGTTCAGAAATAACGCTTTTTTACCACTTTTTGGCAGCGTAACCACCGCAGGGTGGGAAACCTCCCTATCGGCAGCAGGATCTCCACGGACCATTTTGATTGACCCGTTGACTTGTGTCGAAACCGGTGGCGCGAACTTGACGCCATACGGCTTTCCGACATGAATTCCGTTTCTGTTTTCAATTACCGTTTTGAGCTCTAGTGGAAGGTTTTCGAAGGCGGCCACCTGACTCGCCCACAATGTATCGCCACCTACTGGCGGAATGTCCACAGCACGCAACACTGACCCTGCAGGGGGGTTCTCAAGAAAACTGAAATCAGAATGCCACTCGCCACCAAACACACCTGCCTGGTTTTCCTGCGCTTCTTTCAACACCGCGATCACATCAGGGTCTTCCTCGGTTGGGCGAACATAGGGTAGACGACCCACATCTCCAAAGAGCTTTGTTAAACTTTTTTGTTGAGAAGAGTCAATCAACTGTTTTCGGAAAGCGATGACATGATATTCGTTGAGCGCTGACTGAATCAAATTGCTTTCCGCAGATCCGAGCTCCCTGCGCAGATCGATATCCTCAACTTCCGCACCAATATAACCTGTCAGTCTTCTTATTCTCGCCATCTCAGCAAGAGTATTCTTTGTAGCAGGAGATGTAAATCAACTACGCGAGCCTAATGATTCAGGGGTTCAATGAAACCGGTATAGCATTCAAAGCAGGTCGTTCTACAACTTAGCCACCGTCGCTCAGTTGTGTTTACTTTCACTCTCTTCAACAGCTCACAATCTAAGAACTTTGTATTTGCTGATATCATCCCTAGAGCGTTGACTTGACGTTGTATCAGCAAAATATTGAACTCACTGATAACGGGGTGATCAAACATGTCGGTAGCAAAAGAAAAGTTTACCATTGGTATCGAGGAAGAGTATTTGCTGGTAGATCAAGAGACTCTTGATCTAGCGGTAGCTCCTGAAGACCTAATGGCGGAGTGTGTGCAGGAGCTGGACACCAGAGTCAGCCCGGAGTTTCTGCGTTGTCAAATTGAGGTCGGAACCGGGATATGTCAAACCATCGGGCAGGCCAGGGAGGAACTGACACAACTTCGTAGTTGCATTAAGCGTATCGCCAATAATCATGGCCTGACCCCTATTGCCGCTTCCTGCCATCCATTTGCCGATTGGAAAAACCAGGTCTTCACCGATAAGGAACGCTATCGTAACCTCGAGCAGGAGCTTGGCGGCGTCGCAAGACGCATGTTGATTTGCGGTCAACATGTCCATGTAGGATTAAGCGATGATGATCTGAGAATCGATCTGATGAATCAATTCGCCTACTTTCTGCCCCACTTGCTTGCGCTCTCGACCTCCTCTCCATTTTGGCAAGGGCAGGATACCGGTCTTAACTCTTATCGACTGACGGTATTCGATAATCTGCCAAGAACAGGATTACCTCCGCATTTTAAGAGCTTCAACGAATACAAACGCTCCGTTGAAGTGATCGTCAACTCCGGGCTTATTGAAGACAGCTCCAAAATTTGGTGGGATCTCCGCCCTTCCGCGCGCTATCCCACGCTGGAAAGTCGAATATGCGACGTGTCTCCAAGGCTAAGCGATACATTAGCTCTTGCCGCACTCACTCAGTGTCTCATGAGAATGTTATGCCGCTTACGAGTATCCAATCAACGCTGGCGGGTCTACGATAACTTTCTGGTTTCAGAAAACCGTTGGCGAGCACAACGATATGGGATTGCAGAAGGGTTGATCGACTTCGGCCTGGGCGAGGTTGCCCCGATGGAAAATCTTTTGGAGGAAATCATCGAGCTGGTCGAAGAGGATGCACAGGAACTGCAATGTCTCGAAGAAGTATACTCCACTCGAAAGATTGTTAAAGAAGGTACCAGCGCTGATCGTCAACGTGATATCTACAACGAATCAATGGCTGAGGGCATCGATTCACACACGGCACTATGCGATGTGGTTCGATCTCTGGTGGAAGAATTTAGTACCGATCTGTGAGCCTGTTCGAATATCGTGGTTGCTGACTTCAAGAGTATGGGACGCTATCCAGTTCAGTCCATACTCTACAAGCATTGAGAATACATCGCCGCCTAACATACCACCATGCCACACAACGCTAACCACATTGTTGTTGATCCACTCGACTGTTTAGGAGTAGACGGATCTCTCGCCCGGCCAAAGGTGACAGCGGTTGTACTGCACTGGATGCGCCCCCAAAATGTCAACCGAATCATTAAATACCTGGTTAAAAAAAGCTATATCGACGAAATTATTATTTGGAACAACAATCCAGTACCACTAAAGATCGCCAACAACAATCACAAAGTGAGGATAATCAACTCTCCTCGCAATCTTAAAGATGAAGCGAAGTACCTCGCGTGTTCTCAGGCCCAGAATGAGGTGTGTTTTTATCAGGACGATGATCATGTAACGCATTTTTTCATGGACGCCCTGTACTTTTCGTTTTGCACGCAACCTAATCGTTTACACACGCTGGTTCCCACTCTGGGATGGATGGAAAACTGGCACAAAACTTTCTTCAACCCCGATGAGAATCTACATGCCACTTTTAGCTGGATCGGTGCTGGAGCAATGTTTCCGCGAAGGTTTGCAGAAAGGTACCTGAATATTCTGAACGAACATTTCGAAGAGTCTGAGAAGCAAATCGCTGACTACGGATTCTCTGTGTTGCTAAACCAACCTTTAGTACAGCTTCAAATGGGGCCACTTAAGTTGGAACAAGATGACGCCTTTTCTCTTTCGCCCGGCTTTGATGAAAAGCTACTGAAAATGCAGATCAAGGTAGCCCGGTTACTACCCAGGTTTGCATGTGACGAATTGCCTTTTCCAGAGTGCTGGCCCCGAAGCGTGTCGATGAATGCAGTTTTATTCACTTCGTTCCTGCCATATGATTTCGATTTCCGTTCAATTATTTTTGATCCAGACAATGAGCAGCACATTCTGTCGAAAACCAATGCTGCTGTGCCAACCCAAGCGCTAAAAAAATACACTAAAAAACCCTATTCCTTTGGACTAAGTGAAGATCCAAGTCGATGGTGGCAAAGTACTTTTAAAAGAAATGATATTTGGGGTGTCCTGGTGTGGACCAAAAGCCTAGTTCAGATCATGATCGAGGGTGGTAGCAATCAATCAGCTGAAATTCAATGGCTAGTACACGCCGATGAACAATACTTCGAATTTACTTCTGCGCAACTAGGCACCTGTAACCTGATAGTCAACTCTACGTTTTGTGCAAAGTATGTGGGAGATTTAACGCAAACTATTGATATAAAAATAAAGGTCCAGGACATACACGCGTGAAGACTAAAATGAAACTCTTATTCTTAGTTGGTGCAGAAGGAGCAGGCCACCACTTGTTCAGATCGATACTGCATTCTCATTTTCAGCAGCCGTGGTTTTCCTTTGAACAAAGCTGGCATAAATGTTTGACAGATCAGTGGACAGCGGAGACTTCCGCAGAGTGTGCAATGAATACATCTTCAATGCGAGAATGTGTTTCGCGTTTTGTCGAAAAATCAGGCTACAAGGAAGTGACTCATCTTTACGAAAACGCTTCTTTTCCATTCAATCACCCCAGGAATTCCATTCGCAGACCCGATTTGCTTGAGTTTGATCAGCAGTTTAACAACGATTTTGATATTCGCTATCTGATTATTATGCGCAATCCAATCTCTATGACCAATAGTGCGCTAAAACGAAAGTTTACGGTAAACCCTCATTTACAGTGCCGAATCGTGGAAGATAATTTGTTGTTCATCGCCGCTCAAATGCAGGCGATTGGCGACGAAAAATATCGAGTAATTCATTTCGAAGATTTTCTTTCTAGACCAACCGAATACGTCGAAGCACTGTCCAGCTGGTGGTGGCTGGATCAATCGTTACTGCGGAATGATTTGAAGAATATTCGAAAGCCAACTCAGATTTCAGAGATTCCTAAAGAAACAACAACAATCCTTTCAGACTTCTTTTCGACTCAAAGAAACTTTCAGTGGGATGGCTTTTTTCGACGCAATCCTTTAATTCGTTAAAACTCATAAATTCTACGAGGTCTGACAGATATCAACGTCGCGCTAAGGTTGAAGCGACCAACGCTAAATGGCATTCTTCGAGAACAAGCAAGCGACAAAAATAATCTACTGCGCCGCAATCAAGCGATTTACTCTTGAGTCTACGGAAAACTTTATACCCTTTTTTCGAATCCACCTCTTTACTGAGAAACATCTCTGTCGAAGATCGGGAATTATTGATAGAGAAATGTGAACTCGTTAACGTCGATCAAGGCGAAACAGTTATCGAGCAAGGCAACGATTACAGCAGCCTGAAAATTCTATTCCACGGTGAACTCGAGGTCATCTCGAAAGACCCTGCTACAGGTCACCAATTTGTGGTCTCCACATTGGAACCCGGCATGCAATTCGGAGAAAAGGGGTTTCTCGGAAATGGCGAAGCCACAGCAAGTGTGCGGGCAAAATCAAACAGCTCCATTTTACAGCTATCGCGAGACAATGCACACAGCCTCGGAGTCTATCAGACGCTCATAGAAAACATCGCAGGCACGCAAGCCGAACGACTGCAGAAGTCTAATCTTAAGCAGATAGAGGCATTGCAAAAAACCATCGACCAGCAAAAAGAGCAAAACTCTTTTGGTCGTTTTTATATTGCCACGATTGTTCTTTTCGCAATCTCCAGTGTCATTCCTGATTATGCAGATGAATCGCCGTATTTCCAGCTGGCTATGCGTTGGCTCTTTCTTCTACTGATTCTGGTACCTGCTATTTATGCCGTAAAGCAACAGACGGCGCCTCTCTCGGTTTTTGGTGTCACACTAAACGGATGGAGGATTGCGGTAAAAGAAGGGTTGCTGATTGCGATCGCTCTCCTCCCGTTTATCATTTTATTCAAAATATTTTCGGCTGATGCCGATGAACCGCTGTTCACATGGTCGACCATCAATAATTATAGTCAAACACAGCTTCTGTTTTACCTCATTACCTACATTCCCCACGCCGCAATTCAGGAATTCATAGCGAGAGGCGTCGGTCAGGGTTCGTTGCAAAGATTTATGCCCGAATCGCACTACATGCACCCGATCTTAATCGCGAGTGCGTTGTTCGCAATTCTGCATCTGCATTTATCTATTCACGCCGCCCTGATGACCCTCGTTATTAGCATTCTGTTTGGATATGTTTATTATCGTCATAGAACGCTGATAGGAGTAATCACTCTACACGTAATTCTTGGTATTTCAGCAACGGCATTGGGCATCATTTAGATGCGGTGGATCAAACGGGTCATTTTTTTGTACACCATACTAGCGCTCCTTGGATACGCTTTATTTTCCGTTACCACTCTGCCGCCTAGCCCTAACACTAGTGCTTTTTCTGGTCTTACCATTGCTCACCGAGGTGACGCGTTGAGCTTTCCAGAAAACACGCTGGAAGCTGTAGAGAGCGCAGCGCATCTTGGGGCAGACGCAGTTGAAATCGATGTAATGATGACCAAAGATGGTGTTTTAGTGGCAATGCATGACGACACTTTGGATCGCACCACTAATGGCAGCGGTTTAGTGGAAGAGCGCCTCATCTCTGACTTGAAAAAACTTGAACTTAAGAATCTTGAGTCCGACATCGCCGTTGACACAGAAATTCCGACTCTTGAAGAAGTGATTCAGCTTGTCAAAGCGCTCAACCTCAAACTTGAAATCGAGCTAAAAACAGAGATTCGCAAAAAATACGATACTACACAGAAAGTGATCGCGTTATTTAAGAAGTATGATCTACACAATATCGCGTTTGTTTCTTCTTTTGACCCTCGCTTTCTCTACTATCTGAGATCAAATGACCCGCAGATTGTTACAGCTCTGAGTTTGAAGAAGCATCCACCATACAGTAAGTTGGTAGAGTTTTTGATTCGAAGAGATTGGATTGTTGATTATCTCGGAGCCGGCATTCTGCAACCATCTGTAGAGTTAGCAGACAACCAATTCGTCAAGAAATGGGGAGAAAAAAAGCAGGTGATGAATATCTGGGTGGTGAATTCTCAACGTGAGAAAAAGCGTTATCGCGGAGAGTTTATCTCCATTACTACAGATTGTCCCGGAAGTTACTGCTAACTTCCGAGAATCCACTCATCAATCGACAGAACCTACACTTTGCTGGTTCACGTTTTTGATTCCAGTATTACTTTGCTGACTTGCGTTAATCACACTCAGCGTATTCACACTACCGCCGAGATTGGAATTGACAATCGATCCAGTGTTTAGCGAATTGTCGTTAGCGATACCCACATTTTTTTGAATCGCGGCACCAACCGTAGCGTTGGTGTTGACATCGCCAGCCACCTTGGAACGCACAATTGAGCTGATTTCCGCTTTGTTGGTGTTCGCAATACCCACGTTGCTTTGCTTTAAAACGCCTACATTGGAGTAAGTCACAATGCTACCGCCCACGGTTGATTTACGTACGGCTCCCACGTTGGCTTCATTGGTATTGTTGATTCCTACACTATTTTGAATCAACGCCCCGATGCCAGTTTGCATGGTTGCATTGCCACCAATGTTGGAATCCGATACAGACGCGAGCGCTGCGCGGTTTGAATTGTTAATACCAGTGGCGCGTTGTGTGGTCATACCAATCGCACTAATCACGCTAAAGTTTCCACCAATCGAGGAGCGAGCAAACGCATCTGCGCTTGCGGCAAATCCGGCGACCAGGGCCAAAAATACACCTAACTTATTGATTTTCATGTCAAACTCCTGCCTTTCCTGTTGTTCTTGTATTAAAACTAACGCTCAAACCCGGTTTTAGTTTCCGGTATTACTACCTGACTCCGGCCTGTCATATTTCGCCAGGTGGTTTTGATAGAGCGTTTCGCATTTATGCATTAAAGATACCGCATTTTCCCCTGCAATTTCATCGGTATTAATAACAGGAAGTATATCAATCCGAAAAACACCTCCTTTTGCAACCTTGGCTCTGGTGTCCAGAAGAGGCAAGATTGGGGCCGAAACCATTGGAATAATGGGCACTTCAGCGTTGATTGCCATAGAAAACGCGCCTTTTTTGAATGCCCCCAGTCCCTTACCGTGACTCCGCGTACCTTCTGGGAAAATCCACACATAACAATCGTCATTTTGCAGTCGCTCCACCGCCGCGCCCACGATTATCGCACCCTGATGCTTGGCGCTCCGATCCACCAGAATATTATTGGTGGCTCTAAGCAGACGACCCCATAGCGGTATTTTCAGCAGATTCTTTTTGCCGATCACCACGGTATTTTTCGGAAATACCGGACCCTGCAGAAGCGGATCGAAATTCGATTGATGGTTCATCAGAATAACGGCAGGCCCAGAAACCATATTTTCTCGGCCAGTGACCTCTACCTTGATACCTAAAGCCCGATGGGTACCCGCATTGAGCGCTCTTGCATAGGCCCAGGACAACCACTTTCGCTGATAAAACGGAAATGAAAGAAAATAGAAAATAATAGATACTGTGAGAGACCATATTCCAAGCAATGCCATCTTGCAGTAGTACTGTATTGTTCGCATTGCCTTGAAAAACCTTCCTAGTAATCAGTTTGGTAGTTTTTTCGCTCCGGGATTACACCCCTCACTCCACCCTTGGGGTTTTCGACATCACCCTGGTACCGTGGTATCACATGGATATGTAAATGATGGATTGACTGCCCAGCCCAATGACCAACATTGATGCCAATGTTATACCCATCGGGTTTGTATTTCTCCTCCGCCACTTTTTTCCCCTGCTCTACCAGCAACCACAGCTCTTCACGCTCGTCTTCGTTAATGTCGAAATAGTCTGCAAAGTGCCTGTTAGGAATCACTAAGAAGTGGCCAGGATTGGCCGGGTGTCGATCCCAGGTTACAAAGCCATGCTTACCTTGAATCATGAGCCGATCGCTATTGTGTGAACAAAACCGGCAGTCGCTTTCTGCGTTCATTACTTTTTACTTTGTTAATGGCAAGAAACTAATTAAAGCTAGCGCATCATCCTCGACAGGATATTTATACCCCACAGTATGTCGATAACTACTTCAGTCGCGCGCTCCACAGCGTTGCATTCGAAGACGGCGCCTATCTTGAACCACGCTTCGATTGATAAGATAGCTTATTGCAGTGTCGAACACATCGTGCTGATTGACCCAAAACTACTTACTAAAATTCAGCTGGCGCAATGTACCTGAAACGAGCACATTCACTCAACATGAATTGATCAGTTGGCACTACATCCGCTGGAAGATTGGCTCAGTCATAGACGCCAAAAACAGTTGTAGAGTGCTTTATCTAAGACTAAGCACTGTTTTGAGAAATTTATGAAAGTCGCTATTCTCACATTCGAAGGTTATAACGAGCTAGATTCTTTTATCGCACTAGGTATATTGAATCGCATGAAAGGAGCAGGCTGGAAGATACAAATCACCTGTCCGAGTGATAGCGTGACCTCAATGAACGGGGTTAAAGTGGACGCTCAGCAACCATTGGAGTTTGCCAATAGTGCAGATGTGGTGCTGTTTGGCAGTGGTATCCATACACGGGACATCGCAAAAGACCCGACAATTCTCGGTAGACTACAGCTGAATCCTTCTACCCAGTTGCTCTGTGCGCAATGCTCAGGCACTTTGCTGCTCGCCAGGCTTGGGCTTCTCAACCATCTACCGGAATGCACCGACCTCACTACCAAACCCTGGGTGGTCGACGCCGGGGTGGAAGTATTGGAACAACCTTTTTTCGCAAGTGGGCGTATTGCCACTGCTGGAGGCTGTCTGTCGTCGCAATATCTGGCAACCTGGATCATCGCAAAACTCGCAGGAACTGCAGCAGCGGAATCTGCGATCCACTATGTAGCGCCTGTGGGTGAAAAAGAATCTACGGTGACGCATAACCTGTCTGTCGTGGCCCCCTTTGTCGGATCAAATTAACCGGAATACTTCGTAGCGTAAAACGAAAAACCAGAAATGTGGCGACTACAGCGTACCGTTAAATTTGCCGGCTGCAGGTGCTCGCCCGATTTTGCAGACCACCTGGTGTTCTTTTCGCCATCAACCTTCCCAATTACTACCCTGGCGATGGTCTCAATCGGTGGAACTGATTCGGCGTGAAGTTGTCACTGATAACATGCC
>JAHQWE010000066.1 GCA_019633985.1 Acidiferrobacterales bacterium
CTCTCTAGCCAACCTTGTTCGAACACGATGGGCAAACTCGTGGCGAAAGCAAGAAAGCCTCCAAACAATAAGCCATGGGAATACGTCCTGGTACGGCGAACTGCCAAGTCGCGCCGTTCCACTCTAGTGAAAATTCTTCGGAACCTTCCACAGGCTTGCCTTGCGTAAAATAAGCCACCGTGTCATACCCACGAATGGCAATACCAGTCGCTTTGTATCCGCTCAGGAGACCTGATTTATCTAAGGTATTCACAGGCTCTGCGGCAAACGCCGATGTCACACTTGCAAGCGCGACGAGCAAAGAGAAAATAGTAGAAATAATAATGCGCATTGGTTAAACCTCGAAATTGAATACTGGTCGAACAGGCTGATAAGTTAACGTTTATGGCCGCTGTCAGCGTTACTTGAAGACCTCCAGGATTTGAGAAGGTTCCCCGGGAAATTCTATTAACCGGCACTATCTTCGGATATAGTGACCGCTTAGTGACCTTACCAGGTTGTTCGAAACTCGCTCAAGCCTTCAGATCTCGGTACCACAGAATAGCCAAAGTCACGAACGTCAGTGGCAGCACGAAACTTAACATCGCCCAATTCATGACCTCGACGGATTCCGATCCGTGCGAAAACAGTAACAAGTAGGTGGTGTAAGCTAGGTAGTAAACAAAAAATACACAACCTTCCCATCGGCTAATAACATGCCCGGTAGCAAAAATGGGTAGACAGGCAACTGTTGCAGCCAACATAACTGGCAGATCAAACTGCAGCAGTCCTGGGTCAACGCTCAACCCACCAGAAGCGAAAATGGCCGTCGCTCCTGATACTGCCAACACATTAAACAAACAACTGCCGATAACATTACCCACCGCCATGTCGCGCATACCGCGCATTGCAGCGACAACTGAGGTGGCTATTTCAGGCAGTGATGTGCCAATGGACACAATAGTTAAACCAATCAGCAGTTCACTGACCCCGAACCAACGAGCTAAGATTACGGCGTTGTCTACTAGTAATTCAGCGCCGAATACCAACATTCCGAGCCCGACGAGAACAAAGGCCATAGCCTTTAAAGGACTCTCACGCTCTTCTACCGTAGTCGATTCCGACGCCTCTTTGCGGCTTTTTCTGATTGCATACACTGTGTAAACAACGCTTCCCGCAAACAGAATCACTCCTTCGATAGAGGCGATTGTGCCATCCAGAGCAAGCGCAAACAGTAAAAAAGACACAAAAAGCAGAATGGGAATCTCTCGACGTATGATCCGGCTTTCAACGACCATAGGTGTAATCATGGCCGAAAGCCCTAGAATCAATAGTATGTTCAGGATGTTACTGCCGACCACATTCCCTAGGGCTATATCCGCCTGATCCAGCAAGGCAGATCGGATACCAACTGCTAGCTCTGGAGCGCTGGTCCCAAAAGCGACAACAGTTAATCCAACGACCAGCGGAGAAATTCCAAATCCCAAAGCAATTTGCTCTGCGCCTCTGACCATAACCTCAGCGCCAATCATTAACAAAACGATGCCAACGATCAGCAATAGATAAACCATTAGGTCCATTGGTCGGAGTTATCTCTTTAAGTGTCGTAGATTATTTTCATAGGGACCAAAAGAGTAGCTTTTGGTTAGTTCGTTGAAATTTCCGTCGCTCCGCCGTTTTTTCCAGACCAAGTCAAAGGATCATCTAGAAATTGCTCTACCTGATTAAGGGTTTCAGCGTCGAAGTAGCCTTGCTTTTTGCACAATGCCAACACGTCTCGCCAAGTGGCGAGGTAGTGTAGAGTTAATCCATGGTTGGTTAGATTTTGCTCTGCACCTGAAAAAATATCATAGTAAAACACCACAATAGTGTGGGAAATCTCGGCACCTGCGTTTCTAATGGCATCACAGAATTTTAATTTACTACCGCCATCGGTCGTGAGATCTTCCACCAACAACACGCGTTTTCCTTCTATGCTGCTTCCCTCTATTTGAGCATCTCTGCCGAAGCCCTTTGGCTTCTTCCTGACATAGTTCATGGGCAGTTCAAGCTTGTCTGCAATCCAGGCTGCGAAGGGAATACCGGCTGTTTCACCACCTGCCACAGAATCAATTTCCTCAAAACCAATGTCCTTTAGAATTAAACTGGAGGCGAAATCCATCAGTGTATTGCGAATTCGGGGGTAAGAAATTAGCTTTCTGCAGTCGATATAAACCGGGCTCGCGAGACCAGAGGTAAGCATATACGGCTCATCGGTTCGGAAGTGTACAGCTTCTATCTCAAGCAGCATTTTCGCTGTTAGCTCTGCTACGGTGGCTCTGTCCGGAAACGAGCTAGAAATCATCAGGTTGGTCCTTGATGCAGTGGTGAGTGGAACGGTTTGGCAAAGGGTAATCAGTTCGACTACTCAATTCAAGTGATATCAGGCTCAGCAGTTTTGACAACCTAGTGTTGGAATTTCAGGAATCAACACTCGGCTCTGGCAGATCCGAACCTCAAGTTAATTAGGTTGGTATAGTAGGCATCAAACCGTGGTTTAAATACGATTCATGCAGAACACATTGCTCGAACTTCAAACTGGTCAGGTGGCTTTTATTAGTGGCCTGATGGCGGGTTTCGGCCTAACCGTAGCGGTGCACTTATTGCGACATGGATTGACGAGTCGAATTGAGCGCTTGGTGTTTTCATTTCTAATTATCACGACTTTGTTGTTCCTGCTGGCCTTGTATGTCGATGTTCGGCTCACTATCGAACTGGCTGGCCACACTTCCATCAGCTCAGACGCTGATCGGCTGATTTCCAGTGTACGCACTATAGGCACCAACAGCGCTACCGCTGCATTTGCATTGTTCGTGATTTCAGTAGGGCTACTCGGCTGGATAGAGCGTCCTTCACTAGGCGTTGTAAGCACGCTTGTGGCACTAGCCGTGTTAATCACGCTTGGGTTTATTTGGTTTCAGTTGTTGGGGCTCGACGCTATTCTTAAATAATTTGAACATCTGGCTCACTGACCACCGGAACTAATCCTCGGACTGTCCGCCCAATCGCTCGATCCTGAGTTTTTGACATCTTAATAGGCCCAAATTTAGTGCATAAACCCGCAAGCTCTCCAACCCAGGCGTTGCTGCTAACAGCACTAGGGGTGGTTCTGTCTCTGATGACCTGGTTCTCCGCCACCGCAGTGTTGCCTGAACTTACGTCCCAGTACGCTCTGTCCGCCACACAAGCTGCGTGGCTGACAAATGGTGTGCAGTTAGGCTTTGCGATTGGCGCTCTGGTTTCCAGCCTATTGGCTTTAAGTGATAGATGGCCTGTCACACGAATAATGTCTGTTGCCGCAGTATTAGCCGGACTGTCTAATCTTCTGCTCCTAGCAGACTTAGGCACGAATTCGGCTGTAGTGGCGCGATTTTTAACCGGTGTCTCGCTCTCGGGTATTTATCCGCCTGCAATGAAATTTATTGCCACCTGGTTTAAATCGGGGCGCGGATTTGCGATGGGGGCAATGGTCGGAGCCTTAACGTTAGGGTCAGCGATGCCGCATTTGGTGCGTGCAGGAGATGGCGATGTGTCCTGGGAACTGGTAGTCACTATATGCTCCATTGGGTCCTTCTGTGCCGCCTTAATTTTTGCATGGGCACTAAAGGAGGGTCCCTATGCTTTTTCTCCCACGATTGTCAGTGTTCGCTCGGTAGGTAAAATTCTCAAGAATCGTCCAGTTATGTTGGCCAATTTTGGGTATTTCGGTCATATGTGGGAGCTGTATGCCATGTGGGGTTGGTTTCTGGCTTACGCCCAGAGCGCTGAAAGCCAGGGCATGGGTCTGACCAATGCCTCGATTTTGACCTTCGCGGTTATTGCGATGGGTGCTCCGGGTTGTATGGTTGGCGGTTGGATGGCGGATCGCATCGGGCGTTGTCATACCACTAGGCTAATGATGGGACTGTCGGGGTTGTCAGCACTCGCTATTGGATTCTCTTTTCAAGGACCATTATGGTTGTTTTGCGTGATTGCACTGATATGGGGGTTCTCAGTTGTTGCAGATAGCGCTCAGTTCTCGGCTGCTGTCACTGAGCTAACCGATAGTGAGTTAGTTGGATCTTCGTTGGCGTTTCAGATGGGTATTGGTTTTCTGATCACCATAGTGGCGATCTGGATAACACCGATGGTCGCTGAAGTACTGGGCTCCTGGCGATGGACGTTTCTAATTCTGGTCCCAGGGCCATTATTGGGTATCGCGTCGATGAGCCTGCTACGGCGAACCGAACAGTCCGTGAAGATGGCCGCAGGGCATCGATGACGGATAATTTTCAACAAAAACATTAATTTAGATGAGCGAATGAGGTAATTGCGCTTTTGTGAGCTACCCGGAGTGAGTCATCACCGTGCTTTGTTTTCAAAGAAAGCGTGCGAACAACATCACATCAAATTCTTCTACGATCACTAAATTTTTTTGGTACGTGGCCGACATAAAATACAGCGAGGGCAGGTAGTCACTGCAACAGTGATTCGCCCAGTCTAAAAACATCATGGATGATCGTCGTTCGCACCTGATTTTAAGGCGACGAATCTCTCTGTCATAAGGATATGCCGACAATGCAAAGTTTGCTGGCCGTTGACAGCTCTGGAAATTATTCGGAGCTTAGTGGCCCTATTGCCAAGCGATCAAGCGCTACTTACTCCCTAGTTCTCTCCATCCCGATCGGCATGGTTTGCGACCGGAGTATCCCATGTCACTAGATCAAGAATTGGATGAAATTGCCCAGCTTTTTATTGAAGAGAGCATGGAAGGATTGGCAATCATGGAGACGGGATTGCTCAACCTAGATTTAGGTGCGGCTGATCCTGAAACGATGAATTCGATTTTCAGAGCCGCACACTCTATCAAGGGTGGAGGCGCTACTTTTGGATACACCGATATTTCCGAATTTGCTCACCATGTAGAAACACTGCTGGATGAGATGAGACAAGGTGAAAGACCGGTGACCCGAGAGGGTGTTGATCTGACACTCCAATCCGTTGATTGCATCCGAGATATGATCAATGATCTGGGTAAAGGTGACGTTGATACGACGCGAGCCAAAGAACTCGAAGCGGAGCTCACCGTGATGTTGCAGAGCGATGCAGCTCCACTGAAGCCAGAAGGGGTATCCTCAAAACCTAGTGCCAACAACAGTGAATCCGGTGATTGGGAGATTTACTATAAACCGGCGAAGAACAGTCTTAAATCGAATTCAGATCCGCTAAGAATGCTCCAACAGTTAAAACAACTGGGAGATTTAGTCGTCTGTTCAGAAGGAGCGGACGATTTAAAGTTTGGAGAATACGATTCAGAGGAATGCCAGCTTGCATGGCACCTGACTCTTACCGGCGAGGTAGGGCGTGATGAAATCGAGGAAGTGTTTGCTTGGAAAACAGATGAATGTGAGCTGAAATTAACGCTCCTATCAAGCGATATCGTAGACACTCCACCAAGTACTGCTGATTCAACAAAACAATCAACTACAGAAGAAGCCGCGAGTACAGACGTTACAGAAACTCCTAAAAAACCACCCGTCAAGTCCGCAGCCAAATCGAGTGGTGGCCAAGAGAATAGCTCTATCCGAGTAAATATCGCGAAGGTGGATGCTCTGATAAACCTCGTTGGCGAATTGGTAATAACGCAATCGATGCTAAGTCGGTTCAATTCGGATTTTCAATCCGATCAGCTGGAGGCTCTGCGAGAGGGGCTTACGCAGCTATCACGCAATACTCGCGAACTGCAAGAAAGTGTGATGGCTATTCGTATGTTACCTATTAGCTTTGCGTTCAGCCGATTTCCTCGACTTGTTCGAGATACGGGCAATGCTCTGGGTAAGAATGTGGAGTTAAAACTAACGGGTGAGAACACAGAACTCGATAAGACCGTATTGGAGAAAATTGGGGATCCATTAGTGCACTTAGTGCGAAATTCATTGGATCATGGACTCGAAATGCCCGAAGCTCGTGAGGCTGCTGGAAAACCGGCTACTGGCGTGCTGGAATTAAACGCCTACCACGAAGGCGGAAATATCATAATAGAAGTGATAGATGACGGTGCTGGTATTAACAAAGAGCGCGTCCTGCAAAAGGCAAGAGAACAGGGATTGGTGGGTGCCGATGAGCAGTTATCTGATGATCGCATAAATAACCTGATATTTATGGCAGGCTTTTCCACAGTCGATGAGATTAGTGATCTATCTGGTCGAGGTGTCGGTATGGATGTAGTTCGCAGAAACATTGCAGATTTAGGCGGCAATGTGTCAGTTCATTCTGAAACTGGGAAAGGCAGCAAATTCACAATCAAACTGCCATTGACGCTAGCCATACTAGACGGCCAATTGGTTCGAGTAGGTAAAGAGTCTTATATTATTCCATTGGTATCGATTGTTGAAACTATTCAGACCACAGCCGATCAAGTCAACGAATTGGCTGGTGCTACTGAATTATTCAAGCTACGCGAAGAATATCTACCAGTGCTGAGGCTTCACAAGATATTCAGTCTTCAAGCCGATAGTGTCAATATCAACGATGGCCTTCTGGTAGTGGCAGAGGCTAACGGCCAGCGTATAGGGATATTAGTCGACGACTTGTTAGAACAGCAACAAATTGTCATTAAAAGCCTGGAAGCTAATTATCGACAAACACCAGGTATCTCGGGAGCGACAATCTTAGGAGATGGAACCGTTGCGCTCATCCTTGATGTACCAGGTTTACTTCAACTTTTCATGGAACGACAGAATTCTGCGTCAACACCCATCGCAGCTGCGGCATGATCAATCCGCATAACTCGGTAAATAAGTGATAGGAGATCGCTCAATGACGGCACTTAACAAACAAGTGGAAGATATAGACCCACCAATCGATGGTGAGGCCGCAGGCCAATACCTAACTTTTATGCTCGCAGGTGAAGAGTATGGTGTTGAGATATTAAAAGTACAAGAAATAAAAGGATGGGACACCGCGACCCCCATTCCGAATACTCCTGAGCATGTCTTAGGTGTGTTGAATCTTCGCGGCGCCGTCGTACCCATTATCGATCTACGAAAACGCTTTGATTTAGAAAAAATGGTTTATGGACCAACAACGGTTGTTATTGTGGTGAAGATGAATCATGAAGATCAAGAACGCACTGTTGGACTGGTGGTGGATGCGGTCGCCGATGTGTATCGCTTAGAGGGTAATGACATACAACCCGCTCCGGAAATGGGTGCTGCAGTTAAAACAGAATATATACGCGGATTAGCAACTGTTGAGAACAAAATGGTGATCTTGCTCGAAATTGATAAATTAGTCGACTTTAACTCCATGGATAGCAACGGAGTCCATCCAGCCGAGAAAGTAGCTGCGGGTGCTGAATCCGAAACTGCTCTAGCCCAATAATTTCTAGAAATAGATAACTCATAGATAAATACGAAATAGCATGACAAGCGACTCACCAAAAAAAGATAGTGACGGTAACGTGGCATCTGAACAGATTGACTTACCGATAGATCTTAATATCAGCGAATTGACGGAGTTACAGGAGATGCTAGTCCCTCATTTGGATTCTAACGCTGAAATTGTGATTAACGCCGAGAATGTTAGAACCGCTGATATTGCGGCTCTCCAACTCCTAGTCTCTTTTATCAATACATTAGGGGCCATGGGGCTTGAATATTTATGGCTCGAGCCATCTTCCGAACTCAAAGAAATTGCCTCATTAGCCGATGTTGATAACTACCTAGAATTTAATGCCAATAGCGTAGTCATCAATGAAGATGATCTATGCCCGGTTTTTTGAAGAACTAAACATTACTGCTGCTTTACGAAAGGATTCGAACGATGAGTATTTTTTCCAATTTAACAACGCTAACCATGCGAAAAAAACTAATAGTGTCACTATTGGTAGCGAGCATATTACCCCTAGCGATTGTGAGCTGGACTTACATGGCTACTGCGAAGTCGTCCATGCATACCAAGGCTACCAATCAGCTTGAATCACTTAGAGAGGTGAAAAAATCTCAAATCGAATTGTATTTTGAACAGATTAGAAATCAAATTCTAACGTTCTCAGAAAGTCGTATGATTGTGGAGGCAATGAGTGACTTTCGTAAAGATTTTAAGGATCTTGAAAAACACCACACTCTAGATGATGAGACACGCACAAAATATCTTAACACCATAGCTGATTTTTACAGAACTGAGTTTGGAGCCACCTATGAGGAGGCTAATGGGACTAAAGCGAATATCGAGCAATTACTGCCTTCATCTGATGTAGCGATTATCGCCCAGTATCAATTCATCGCAAATAACAGCTATCCTCTCGGTAGCAAATCATCACTCGATTCTGCGGATGATAAAAGCGACTACAGCTTCACACACAAAAAATATCACCCAACAATACGAAACTATCTGGAAAAATTTGAATACTACGATATCTTTTTGGTGGACCCAGCTTCAGGTGATATTGTTTATTCAGTGTTCAAAGAAATTGATTACGCTACTAGCCTACTTACTGGTCCTTACAAAGATACTAATTTTAGTCGTGTGTATAGGGAGGCATTGAACTTGCCTGCGGGCGAATCCGCTGTAGCCTTAGCCGACTTCGAACCCTATTTACCCTCGTATGAAGCAGCGGCCTCGTTCATGGCGGCACCTATCTATGAAGGTGCATGGTTACAGGGTGTGCTGGTGTTTCAAATGCCAGTAGGTAGAATCAACGCTGTCATGCAACAGCAAATCGGATTAGGTGAAACAGGCGAAACCTATCTGGTTGGTAGTGATTTTAAGATGCGATCTCAATCGCGGTTTACTGAGAACAATACCATCCTGTCCCGTACCATTAATACCTTGTCAACACAAGAGGCGGCCAAAGGTAAAACTGACACCGGCATCATAAGCACAGAAGATGGTCGGTCCTTGCTATCGTCTTATGAGCCTGTTGATATTCCAGGTTTATCCTGGGCGATCGTCGCCGAGATTGAAGAAGCAGAAGCGTTTGCTTTGCTTAGCAAACTGCAATCCCGGACATTCTTCGCAATTCTTGGTAGTGCCATATTCTCCTTACTCGTAGCGCTCGTTCTAGGCTATCTCGTGATGCGACAGCTCGGCGCGGATCCGGCCCGACTTCTAGAAGTGGTCACGGCTATCGCCAGAAATGATTTTTCAGAGGATTTAGACTCAGATAAAGCAGCCACCGGTGTGTTTGCAGGTGTTCAAACCATGCAGAAAAATCTTCGAGAGAGTATTGAAAGAGATAAAAACACATTAATGGAAAATGGAAGAATCCGTCAAGCCTTAGACAATGTCAACGGCAATGTCATGATCACGGACACTGAATTACAAATTATCTATATGAATGGGGCGGTAAATGACCTTTTCCAAAGGGCGGAGTCAGATATTTCTTCAACTATCAGGAATTTCGATGCAAAGAAATTGATAGGAAATTCGGTTACAGCCTTGTTTCCTGATTCAACTCGAGCCGCTGCGTTACTGCAGAACTTAACCCAAACTCATACGGAAACCCTTGAGCTCGGTAATAGAACGCTTCACTGGGTCGCTAATCCAGTATTTGGTGCGAATTCAGAACACTTGGGCACTGTGATCGAATGGACAGATCGTACGATGGAACTGTCCATTGAGCAGGAAGTTGAGCGGATAGTCAACGGTGCTCTTGATGGTGATCTAGACAAACGCATTCGACTGGAAGGTAAAACGGGATTTTTTGAAAGCTTGTCTATAGGCGTCAATCAATTGGTGGATATTGCCCAGCGGGTTACACAGGATACTGGGAAAATTCTAGGTGCGATTGCATCTGGTGATCTGACCCAATCCATCGATGGTGAATATAAAGGATCATTTGGTCAATTGAAACAAGATGCCAACGCCAGTGTAGCCAAACTTACCAGCGTAGTTAGCAAGATGCAAGCTACTGCTGGTTCGGTCAAAACAGGCGCTGATGAAATTTCTCAAGGTAATACAGATCTGAGTCAACGCACAGAAGAGCAAGCAGCCAGCCTGGAAGAAACTGCCTCTAGCATGGAGCACATGACGAGCACAGTTCGACAAAATGCAGACAATGCTAGCGAAGCTAACCAGTTGGCACAGGCCGCCAGAGAACGCGCAGAAATGGGCGGCAGCGTAGTCAGCCAGGCGGTTGATGCTATGGAAGAGATTAACGCGGCCAGCAAGAAAATCTCAGATATTACGAGTGTAATTGATGAAATTGCCTTTCAAACCAATTTACTGGCATTAAATGCATCAGTTGAAGCCGCCAGAGCTGGTGATCAAGGTCGGGGTTTTGCGGTAGTTGCCAGTGAAGTTAGGAATCTAGCTGGGCGAAGCGCAAAGGCCGCGAAAGAAATCAAGGACCTAATCGAAGACAGCGGGCGTAAGGTCGATGACGGTTCACGTTTGGTTAATGAATCGGGTGAAGTTTTAGAGGAAATCGTCACCGGCGTTAAGAAAGTAACAGATATTGTCGGCGAAATCGCTGCTGCAAGCCAGGAGCAGTCAGGCGGCATCAGTGAAGTCAACAATGCAGTATCACAGATGGATGAAATCACACAGCAAAACGCCGCGCTGGTTGAAGAGGCTGCAGCAGCAAGTGAATCTCTGGGTGAGCAGGCTGAAGATCTGAATCAACTGACCAAGTTTTTCAGAGTATCACCAGTGAGCATCCAGCAACCAACCTCAGCACCACCTGCTGCTACAACAGCAAAGGTCAGTGCCAATGATGAGACCGTGCCTGCGACAGTGACGCCCATAAGAAAGGTTGCGACAAACGCTGATGATCAGCAGTGGGAAGAGTTTTAACTCTAACACTAGATAACAAAGGCAAATATTTTACATATAAATCGGAATAGGTTAGTTCCAACATGCATAGTTCGGCTATTGCTAAGTCCATTGATCAACATGAAGAGATTAGCACTAGCAAACTGGTACTAACCGATTCCGAGTTTTCAGGTTTGTGCGATATTATCAAAGACCTGACCGGAATTAGTATGGGTGAGTCGAAGCGACAATTGGTATATCGCCGATTGTCGGGCCGATTAAAGCATCTAAAGCTAAAATCGTTTACCGATTATATTGAATTTTTGTCAACTGGAGATGTTTCTGAATTGGAGCTATTTTCCAATGCAGTTACCACCAATTTGACCTCTTTTTTTCGTGAGTCCTATCACTTTGATTATCTTGCAGGCACCATAATTCCTGGAATTATCAAGAAGCGCACTACCTTAAACAATCGATTTCGCATTTGGTCTGCAGGCTGCTCAACGGGTGAAGAAGCCTATTCAATCGCTATTACTCTCAAAGAGTCACTACCATCATTTGAATCTTGGGATGCAAAGATTCTATGTACAGACCTGGATTCCGATGTCATTAATCATTGCAAAAGAGGCATTTACAATAAGGATCGAATTGAAAAGATGGCGATGGATCGTCAAAAGCGCTGGTTTAACCCATGCCAAAGTGAGCAAGACCCTGCGGTTAAGGTGAAAAAAGAACTTCAGGATTTGACTACCTTTAAGCAGCTAAATCTGATGCACGAATGGCCTATGAAGGGCCGATTCGATGTCATTTTCTGTCGCAATGTCATTATCTATTTCGACAAACCTACCCAAGCCATGTTGATGAATAGATATGCAGATATTATGAATGATGGCGGCTACCTGTTTTTGGGCCATTCTGAGAGCTTACTCAATGTAACTGATCGATTTACTTTGATTGACAGGACTGTCTACCGGAAGGTTTGTTAGTGTCTGCCGAATACCAACAGACTTGCCTCGTTGTTCCGGAACAGTTCAGACATGTAGCGAGGCAGTGGGATAATGCCCATGAATTGTGTTCAGCCAGAATATTACCCGGTGAATACTACGTAACCTCATACGACGAGGTAATTGCAACAGTACTGGGGTCATGTGTATCGGCTTGTATACGCGATCCAGAAAGTGGTGTGGGAGGCATGAACCACTTTATGCTCCCAGGTAATGAAGGAACTCAAACCAAACTATGGGCAGGGCAAGAGACTCTTCAGACCCGTTATGGTGTGGAGGCCATGGAGACGCTAATAGAGGAGATTTTGAAACTTGGTTCTCGCCCGGAACATCTGGAATTAAAACTATTTGGCGGCGGCAAAGTGTTATCAATGGAGACGAATAACGTTGGACAACGCAATATTACCTTTGTCAAAGACTATGTAAAAAAGCAAGGGCTTGAAGTGGTTGCCGAGGATCTTGGCGGCCCTCATCCGCGCAAAATTCTTTATTTTCCTAAAACCGGAAAAGTAATGGTCAAACACCTGCGTTCACTGCAAATACAAACAATCGCAAATCAAGAAAAAGTCTACGAGCTTTCTATTGGTAATGCACGGAAAAGTTAAAAAACCGAGCAATAGGTCGAAATATTTAAAGAATTATTTCGCCAGCTACTTAACAGGTGAACCTAGCCATGAATAAAGTGCGGGTCCTTGTAGTGGACGACTCAGCCTTGATGAGACGGCTTCTAACTACGCTTCTGAACTCAGATCCTGAGATCGAAGTTGTTGGGACCGCTATAGATCCGTTCGTTGCTAGGGATAAAATTAAAGAGTTGCAACCTGATGTTTTAACGCTGGATGTAGAAATGCCCCGGATGGATGGGATCGCCTTTCTAAAAAACTTAATGCGCCTACGACCTATGCCCGTAGTTATGGTCTCTACACTGACAGAGCATGGAGCCGAACTGACCATGCAAGCTCTAAACTTGGGCGCAGTAGACTTTGTAAGCAAGCCCAAAGTAGATCTAGAGAATTCGTTAGCTGATTGTGCAGATGAGTTGAAGAGAAAAGTAAAAATTGCCTCTCAG
>JAHQWE010000067.1 GCA_019633985.1 Acidiferrobacterales bacterium
ATTGGATCATATTATGGTGTCACAATCATTGTTATTCAGGCTGAAAAAAGCGGAGATTTATAACGAGCATCTTCATGACGAAAGTTTGCCGTTCTTCTCAGATCTCAAATTTCCGGAATCTGATCACGCACCTTTTATTGCGACTTTTCAATTGTAGAGCGCGACATCGATAGGCGCACTCTTTGATTACCCTTCCGGAAAGCAAAAACGACTGTGAAGATGAACAGCAGACACAATTATTAAGCAACGATAAAAATTTTCGCCGTTAGATGTGCGCTTCCAAACGCTTTGGATCAAAGCAAACGGTGATTGCCGACTCATGGGAAACCCAAGAAAGGCACGCTGATTCTTGGCGAATTGAGCAGCAGTGCGCTCAGAGGCGAAAGATGGGACCAGTAAACTGTCATCGAAAGGAAAATATTCCCCACTTAGAAATGCATGTGATATTCGTGCTCCCGGAGGAATGGATTCAAGGTTGAATGAACAAGCAAACTGCGTACCAGATATATTCCATTTGTTGCATGGAAAGGGATCTACACCTTACTTTTTATGAGTGCGATAGCCGACTGGAAATTGCTCATAGCCGATAATTACATCTTTGCAAAAAGTAGCCGCGATTCTTCGATATCGGCTAGGCTAAATGAATTAGTATTTCAGATATATTTACGAGGATATAGGTTCTGGACGCGCCGTGAAATAAGCAGTTTCTACTATTGATAGTGCAACTTTTTTGTGTCACGAATACCTATCAGGTAAATGGGTGTCCTAAATTTTCTTACCCCACCATGTGTTCTTCAAAGGCAAGCCGCCAACAAATTGGGGTGCATCTTCTTCATCCTGAATTCGCAGACATTCGTTCCACTTCACCATACGCTCTGAACGGGTAAATGAACCTACTTTAAGCTGGCCGCTCCCCAAACCGGTAGAGAGATGACTAATGGAAGCGTCCTCGGTTTCTCCTGAGCGCGCGGAAACAATGGATTGCCAGCCTGCTTCGGAGGCGGCGTGAAAGGCATCTACGGCTTCTGTTACGGTACCCGCCTGATTGACCTTCACGAGCAGAGCATTGCATGCGTTTTCTCTGGCAGCTGTTTTCACCAAATTGGCATTGGTCACCAGATAGTCATCGCCTACGACTTGAACCTGATCACCATATCGCCTTTGAAACTCCTGCATCGCTTCGGGATCGTCTTCCCCAACCGGGTCTTCAATAGAAGCAATGAAATAATCATCAATCCAGCGACCCAGCATATCGATGAGTTGCCCACTATCCATCGCCCTGTCTTCCAATGCCAGTCGATATTGACCGTTTTTACCAAATTCTGATGCGGCGATATCCAGAGAAATCACCACGCGTTCTCCCGGCTGTTCCCCCGCCAGTTTAATCGCAGCCACTAAGGTTTCCAACGCCTCTTCATTGCTATCAAAAACCGGCCACCAACCGCCTTCATCGGCCACACCCGCCAGTCGGCCTTTTCGTTTCATCAGATCTCCCGCTGCAAAGTAGACTTCGCTGGTGATTTCCATCACCTCATCAAAGCTGGTGGCGCCTGGCACCATGATCATAAAGTCCTGAATATCTACACGGCGCCCCGCATGCGCGCCGCCACCGAAGATTTGGATTTCGGGGAGTGGGATGGAAGGGGTAGATTGAAAGTAATTAGCGATGTGTCTCCATAACGGAATGCCGTTATCGGCCGCAGCTGCGTGCAAAACCGCAAGTGAAGCTGCCACCGTTGCATTGCCGCCAAGTTGTTCTTTTAGCTCAGAGTTGTCCAATGCCAATATTGCGACATCGACACCGCGCTGATCCTGGGCATTAATCCCAATCAGGGCAGGCGCAATACGGGTCTGAATTCCGTTCAATGCCGTCTGGACATCTTTACCCCGTAAGCTGTCACCACCATCTCGCAAATCAAGCGCTTCTCTAGCGCCTCGAGAAGCCCCCGCCGGCGCAATCGCTCGACCTCTCACACCGTTTTCTAGAATAACGTCGACTTCTACCGTCGGACAGCCGCGAGAGTCCCAGACTCTTCGACCTTTAAGACCTTGGATTTTTGACACTTGCGCGCTTCCTTTAGTTTGAATAATTGTTAAAGGTTTTAAAATAAACCCTATGAGGCTAAACAGTTTGAAAACTGTTTGCACCACTCTTTCATATTTTCCGGTTGAATCTGAAAGAGAGTTGATGAGATGTCTCTGACGCGTTGTTGCTCTGTTGGATTGAGATATTCAACCGGTGATTTACCGTCTACTCTTGCCAATAGTAAACCAGCTAGTAGATGACAGATTCGAGACTCCAGTTCTGTTCTCGACTCCCAGGATACCTGTTTGACATAGGCAGACCAGAAAATATTGATAGATTGGACAAGCGTATCCCGGATATCTGGAAGATGAACCGCCTTCAGTGCAAGGTGGTTGATCAGAAAAGCGCAATCGAAACTGGCGTCACCCATGGTGGCGCACTCCGCATCCAGAATAAGGGGTTTGCCGTGATGGAAAAAAATATTTTTTGGACTGACATCGCCGTGGACAATAACGCGGTTACTATTGGCGAGCTGACTCGCAAGTTGCTCCAGCTGTTGTGCGTGTTTTGGGCAGCGATTAGCGGTAAAACTGAGATAAGGCTCGATTCGCAACGCGATAAAGTCATCCATATTTTGAAATGGTGACGTATCGAAGCTGCTGAGAGTTGATGCGAGATGAATTTTTCCCAACAAGTCTCCCAGCAGGTCTGCCTCGTTATGGGAGATGCGGCCACTTAACAATGACGACTTCCAAAGGTAAACATCATCGCCATCTAAATACTCCATTACGAACCCATGATGGGTCTCTGATCTTCCTAGTAACTTAACAGCATTCGCAGGTGCTACCTGGGTGACCAGATTTAACCACTCATACTCAGCCCGATTTCTATGCACGGGCGCGAACCAGTCTTCCGCTACTTTGAGCTTCGGCAGAGCGAACTTCACACATAGCTTCCGATCGCCCATATCAACCATCGCGATATCCGAGCCAACACCTCCGGTCAAGGGTTCCACAGATACGGGATGACTATCTACTTGAATACCAAGATCTGCGAGGAGCGCCTCACACCGTTGTTGCAATGGTTTGGTCAAAACAGCAGTTCAAAGTTGGGAGAAAAGGCAGACCAGTTTGTAACATATTCCAATGGGGAAAGACCAAGCCTCGCACGGATGCGATTAGCCCCAAATGGAATCCGTTAAACCTTCGTCCAGCGCACCGCCAGGTTTACACTCTGCGTGGAAATAGGGGTGTCTGGGATATTGTTCGAAATAGTAGATTTTTGCATTTCTTCGCGCAATCGATTCTTCGATACCGAGCAGTTGTCCCACCGTATGGTTTCTCTGAATCGCCTGACAGTCGGTTTTCTGTTCGTTTCTTTCTCCTCGAATATGCATCACTTCGTGGGTAAAGATATGCATCGAGAAGAGTTGTTCTCTGGTAGCGTTCACCGGGTCACGAAGATACTGTTTAAAATTCTTGCACCAACCGCTTTCAAAGAAAATTTCATTGGTATCGTAGTAGGCCGTGCCTGCAGGGGAGCTGACCGCCTTGCCGCCAAGCATTGTTTGCAGAATCGAATTACATCTGACTTTGACATTGGGTGTATCTGCGATGATCGAAGCTTTCTCCGACAAATCAGTTTCCAATCGCCAGGTGCTATAAGCGGGCAGGGCAGAGACTACAGCCAGTACCGCGAGGGTGAGCATGTATCCCAGTGAAAATAGACCCTTCTCCCTATAAGGGTTTCGAAGTTCCCGAAATATGAGCCAGCAAAAAAATGCAGACAGAAGAAGCAGTATCATAAGTAATACGCAGAAATTAATGCATTGATGTCATCGGTATTTGTTAGATGATTCGTTTGCGTCTGATAATTACAATTTTTCAGATCAGCGCATTTTATCAAGCGATGCATTTACGAAGCCCCCTTCTCAATGGACTTGAATTGTAAATGCAAAGAGCGCCCCCTACTGCGTACTGCTATAAAACCATGGGTTAAAAACCGTGGATTACGCCGACGTATTAATGGTGCAGTCGTGTTACCAGCCCGATGCCGATGTTCCGGGTAGAGGGCCATTTGACCAAAACCGCGGTGTGATCAGCGACATATCCACAATTTGACGCAGCACTTTATCATCGCTTTCCAATGACACTGCTTCCAGCCACATGATGAGCTTACCGGCCTTGGATTCCTCCCAAAACCAGGTGCCTAATAATTCAAAGTCGTCAATGTTGTCACGATGCGTTCTCGCTTCAGTGTAATAAGCATTTAAGTCTTCTACCACCAGTTTCAGTAGTGGAATGGCAGTCACTCCCTTTCTGGGGCTTTTGGGTTTATTGCCTTTGACGAACTCTGCGATATACGGAGCCAACTCGTTTATTGCTAGTTCACTCGCGCCTACAGTGGTTCTTCCACGGAAAGTGCGGGCCGATTCATAAGCGGGTAGCAATGCCTGGATTTCAGATTGCACCTCTTCCACCAGTACATCGATGTCGCCAATCTCTTCAGTGGTAAACACATATTCGGGTGGGATTGCGTAACCCATACGGCCATCCTTGACAGGAATGATATCTGGGAAATCCACCACCACGGGCCCGGACGACGCATTAAATAGTTTGAGTGCTGCGCGAATGACCTTGGCTTGATAAGCGGGATCATTGGGTTTGCCAAAAGGCCGGCCCATTGGGAAATCGAGCCACAGTGCGCGCGGCGGTTCTAGCGCTTCAATATGTTCTCGCACGAAACCAACCAGCACGGTGGAAAAACCAGCGGCTTCAAAATAATACGCAAGCACGCACACGGCGCGCGTACAGAAGGGTCAGACAGGGGCAAGAAAAACGGTGTTAACCCCCTCCTCTTGCATGCGCCCAATGACTTCTTTTGCGGACTTTTCCATATCGCGGGGATTGGCTGCCCCCATAAAGGCATAATGGGTCTCGGCAACGGAATCGATTTCTCCAGATTGTGCCAATTCCTCCAATCGATCCAAAGGCATTATAGCGTTCAGGTCCTGCTGCCAGGCGGTGCGATCATATTCAGCGGCAACATGGGTCATCACCAGATCGCGATCATTCTTATTGATCGCCCGATAATCTCGCGCAAGCCAGGAAAACGGTTTTTCGCCACGTCTGGAAACCGCCGCAGTTGAAACAATGGCTACGCGTCTTTCAGACGCTGGCACAGGCGCCGTCCAAGCAGGGCTCTCGAACTCAATCATTTCGAGATCGGAGATAAACCCGCGCCCGATTGTTGGCATATCAACTATTCGAACCATTAATTGGTGTTCCTCGCAATTCTTTAGGAATATTTTAGCAAGTGATTTCTATCAAACGCTACCGCTTTGGTTTGATTTTCAGGAAACTGTTTCTACGAGGTTGTAATACCTTCGGCAACCGATTACTTTCCCACTTATTCGGTCCGTGCGATTCGACATGTCTTTTATCGATACCCCAAAGAAACTGCCCTCAGTAGATCGTTTATTAAACGATCCCCAAGTCACGCGTTTGGTAAGCGAGTTCGGCGCACCACAAATCACCCAGAGCGTGAAAAATGTATTGCAACAAGCACGTAGTGATATTTTGAACGGGGTTTCCATTGATTCTGACACACTGATCGATAATGTGGATGCTGATCTTGCTAGACTGCATAAAATCTCCCTGCAACGGGTAGTGAATCTTACTGGTACGGTGTTACACACCAATCTTGGTCGAGCAGCGTTGCCGGAATCTGCCATCGCGGCAATGAGCGAAGTGGCGAGAAGCGCCAGTAGTTTGGAATTCGATGTAACCACTGGCAAACGTGGAGACAGACATCAACATGCCGAAGAACTATTGTGTCGATTGACAGGTGCAGAGCGGGCCATTGTCGTCAACAATAATGCCGCCGCCGTGATGCTTACCTTGAACAGTCTGGCTTTGCGCAAACAGGTGCCGGTTTCCCGTGGGGAGCTGATCGAAATTGGAGGCGCTTTTCGTATGCCCGATATAATGGCTCGGGCGGGTTGTAAACTGATCGAAGTAGGAACGACGAATCGCACTCATGCGGTCGACTTTGAAGAGGCGATCAACACCAAAACAGCGCTGTTGATGAAAGTGCATACCAGCAACTACGCGGTGCAAGGTTTTACTAGTCAGGTGTCAGAAGCAGCGCTTGCGAAGGTCGCGAATGAGAATGAGATTCCGCTTGTGACCGATCTTGGAAGTGGCACATTAATCAATCTGGAAGAGTTTGGTCTTCCCCATGAACCAACCGTTCGAGAGGCGCTGAGCGCTGGCGCGCACCTGGTGACCTTTAGCGGCGACAAACTTTTAGGTGGTCCTCAAGCGGGTGTTATTGCAGGGCGAAGAGAGCTCGTAGAAACAATCAAGAAAAACCCGATGACGCGTGCAATGCGGCCGGACAAGGTAACCATTGCGGCGCTCTGCGAGGTTCTCAGACTGTATAGCAATCCTGATAAATTGCTGAAAGAGCTGCCAACTTTGCGACAGCTTACGCGCGATGTGAATGAGATTGAACAACTCGCGAATCGACTTGCACCAATTGTTCAAAAACACTGCCCACGATTTAAAGTGTCGGTATGCCGAACCCTGAGTCAAGTAGGCAGTGGTGCGATGCCGGTGGATCAACTCGAAAGTGCTGGGTTGCAATTTACTTTGCCAGGTACACGCCGCTCTGGCAAAGCGCTGATGAATCTCGCATTGGCTTTCCGCGAACTACCGCTACCGGTAATTGGTCGCATCGCTGAGAATGCGTTGATCTTCGATTTACGTTGCCTGGAACAAGAGGTTGAATTTGTCGATAACCTGGGAGCGCTGAAACTGCAATGATAGTTGCCACCGCTGGCCATGTTGATCACGGAAAAACAACGTTGGTGAAGGCTTTAACGGGTACAGACACCGATCGGCTGCCTGAGGAAAAAACGCGAGGGCTATCTATTGACTTGGGTTTTGCCTACCAAAGGCTGTCTGACAAGACAACTTTGGGATTTGTCGATGTCCCCGGACATGAAAAATTTATTCGTAACATGCTATCCGGTGTAGGGGGGATCGATCTGGGCTTGCTCGTGGTCGCCGCTGATGATGGGGTCATGCCGCAAACACGCGAACACTTTTCGATTCTTCAACTGTTGGGGATTGATCAATGTATTGTAGCAATCACGAAAGTAGATCGAGTGAATGAGCAACGGATGCAGGAGGTGAAGCAGGAGGTAGATCATTTGCTGCGTCATACACACAGGATAGACGCTGTGATTTATCCCGTTTGTGCGCCGGAGCGTAAGGGTTTGGGGGTATTGCAGGAAGACTTGCAGTCGCGAGCCGAAAATGTGCATGCTCGTTCCCCTGTGGGCTGCTTCAGGATGGCAATCGACCGCGTATTCACTCTCAAGGGGATTGGTCTAGTCGTCACAGGTATGGTGTTTTCTGGCGAAACACATCTGGAAGATAGTTTGATGGTTTCTTCGGCTGGTTCCCCAGTCCGTGTGCGGGGTATTCGTTCTCTTAATCAGGAGTCTGACAGAGCAACTGCTGGGGAGCGGTGCGCAATCAATATTGTTGGGCGAGGTGTCAATGAGCACACGGTGAAAAGGGGCGACTGGCTGATGCACGAACGGCAGTGTCAACCAACACAAAGGATTGATGTTGAATTGCAGGTGCTGAGCTCAGAATCCAAATCTCTCAAACACTGGACACCGGTTCATCTGCATATCGCCGCTGATCACGTAACTGCCCGAGTCGCGGTGCTGTCTGGAGGGCGTATCGAACCAGGTACCACAGGTCTGGCGCAATTAGTCGTAGACAAAGATGTGTTTGTCGTAAGCGGCGATCGTTTTGTGTTGCGGGACCAGTCCGCTCGCAGAACTATCGCTGGAGGGCATGTGGTTGACCCGTTCTCTCCTAGACGCGGTCGCTCTAGGCCTGCGCGAATGGCATTGCTGCAGGCAATGAACCAAATGAATTGTGGTGATGCGCTAAGAGAGAGCGCGGCACTAAGTGAAAACGGTATTCCACTGCAGCAGTTTGCCGTTTCGCATAACGTATCGGAGCTGCAACTGGAAGAGATTGTCGGGTCTTCTCGTTTGGTCAAAGCGGGTGACAGGCAAAGCGAGCGTGTATTTGAAGTGAGTCAATGGCGAGACTTACTGAACCGGATTGAACAGGTTGTTGGTGCATATCACATTAGAAAGCCAATGCTTCCAGGCGCAAGTTATAAAGACATTCAATTGGCTCTCAAGCCGTATGTAGAACTTGACGTGATTCAACAAGCCTGCGCGGTGTTAGTGAATGGGAATCGACTTGGCCGTCGCGGTCCGCACGTTCACCTGCTGTCACATACCGTCGTTGTTTCCGACCATGATAGAAAACTCTGGAATAGGGCCGCAGAATTTCTTGCGCCTAGACGTGGTAGCCCCCTGAGCCTCCATCAAGCAGCGGAAACGATGGGAGTGAGTAAAAGCAGTTTGGAGAAATCTTTAAAGAACGCAGTAAAAGTGGGAGAGATGGTTTTGATCGCCAAAAACCGATATGTTCCAAGGCGGTATCTTGTGCAGCTAGGCTTTGAAGCTGAAAGAGTCGCAGAGCATGCGGAAGATGCTGCATTCACTGTTCCTGGTTACTGCAAGCACACGCAAACAGGAAGAAACTTCGCGATCGATTTGCTGGAATACTTTGACCGCCTGGGATTCACTGAGCGTGTAGACAATGCCCGGAGAATTAAACGTTCCGCGGAGTCAGTATTCAAAACGCGTTAGCACCATCTAAGAGGAAGAGGATCGCACCCCGGTGGGGCGCCTGGACTTCAAATCCAGTGAGGGGCGTACCACGTCCCTGGTGGGTTCGACCCCCACGCTCTTCCGCCATTCATTTTATTTCAAAGACGAACTGACAAATAATTCAGTTCGTACTAAAACACTTTGGTTTTTCCTTCTCTTCGAAGCTGTTTGAACAGTGAAAGCTCTAGAGGACGCATCGCAACAATTAAGGTCGCGCCAAAGCGTTGAGCGTGGGGGAGTTTTGAATCTTCTTCCAGTAGGCTGTAATACTCCGAGACCAGTTTTTCACTGAGCTCCCGAATACGCTGGTTGGATTTTCTCGATAACATGCCATGGGCGACATCGAGGGTTTCCCCGGGGCCGTCGAAGCTGGATTGAAAAAACTCCGCCAGCGTTTTTTCCCTAAAAAACCGTTCGATATGACCGTCTTTTATCCAGTGGAAGCGACGACTCATGGTAGGTCTGATCTCACCACTGTCTCTAATCTCGATCAATCCCAGTGATTCAATGCGGCGCAGTAGCAGTTGGCATCGTTCCATGCTCATCTCGTAGGTATCTACAATTTGTTCTGGCGAAAGTTTGTTTCGAAGCGCGATCGCGACAAGCAAAAGCTCGGGGTCTGATACCAGCTCTTTTTCCTGTTTTTCTGTGAGCTGACTGATAAAGACCGTTTCGCTTTCAGCAATTTTTACCAGGTCGCTAAAGTCGAGTTTCACTAGTTTGAGAACGCGATCTATGCGACTCATGCTCATGTCCTGTTTCGAGAACATGCGTTTTACGCTGGCTTCAGAGAGATTTAATGCGTCAGCCACATCTAAATAGGTAACGCGTTGTTTTCTCAGGATATTTTTGAGTGTTTTGAAGAGACGTTTTGATTCCATTAAAAAGTATCAATATACGATACTTAAAGTGCCGTATAAATAGATATTTGAATATTAGTTTCAACATATTCTACTGTTTCTGGTTGCCGCGGTGGTAAGCAGATTTAACCCTTTACAGGAGAATATCCATGAAATTCATCAAATCTTTAATTAAGACTGCTTCACTTGTCACCTTGCTCTCAGCGGGCATTTCGCTCAATGCCCATGCCCAAAATTACTACTCAGATTCTCCCGTATTCTCCGCGGCTGTGGCTTCAGGAGCCTCTGTCTATGCGGTTGGCAAAGGGCTGTCGACTGTTGGCAAAACCGCTCTTAGCGTAGTCGCTGTGCCGTTAATTGGCGTGGGCAAAGTGGGTGAATTAAGTGGAGAAGCGGGACATGCACTTCTCGATGCTTCAGGAGTTTCATTTGAGATCGGAGAAGCGGCGCTGACCGCGACGCGAACACCCAGAAAGCAGATTGTTGGAGAGGGTGAATAAATGATCAGGCTGCTGATTATTTTGATTGCCTGCCTGGGGTTTGCCCAGGCAGGTCACGCCGGCGGTGGAAGTCAACGAAACCTACCCGCTCAATTCAAGGCAGAGGATATTGCTTCTTTTTCCAAGCAGGTTGAAAAAACCTTAGCGAGCAAGCGTGCAATTGTTGCGCTCGTTGCCAGAAATGGCCGCCCTCCAAAAAACCTCCCCGAGGGCGTGCGTTACACCCATGTGGGATTTGCGGTTTACTCAGAAATTCAGTTGGAGGACGGCAATTCCCAAAGGGGATACGCCTTTCATAATCTTTACCAACTACCTGAACAGCCTGACAGGAGCGAGATTGTTGTTGATTTTGCCATGGACTTTTTTGCAGGAGCTTCAGAAATGAAGGCCGGAATTCTCATTCCTACTCCTGCGTTGCAAAAGCGACTTTATGAAGCCATTGTAAATAATGGCTATCACGAGTTTCATAACCCGCGGTATTCCGCAATTTCAAATCCATTTGATACGCGTTATCAGAACTGTACCGAATTTGTGATGAACGTTACGCAATCAGCGATCCATCAAACCAGTTCACTAGCGGAGATCAAAGCAAACCTCCAGCAATCGTTTGATCCTTTTGTGTTGCCGTATAGCAAAACACTTCTCAACTTGGCGTCGATGGGTAGTCAGGATATCTCGATGAAAGATCATGGTTATCCCGTTGTCACAACAACATTCACCAGTATCGCAGATTATCTAAAAAAGCATAAACTGGTATCTGAAGTGATTGAGTTATCCAACTTAACAGCGGTACCTATCAAGATCGGCAGGAATTTCGGTCGTTCATCGAATGAGGTTGAGCTGCTGGATGTACGTTAGTGGATGTTGTCAGCATGTCCATAATCGGCTGAACAGCAATGACGGAAAGCCTACATTGCATTGCCCTTTCGGTGGTAGCTTCACTTACTTTCGCTACCACCACTATTTTCATCTTTTATCTAATGGATTGACTCTCGCTTGATCACCATTCACCGATCCGCTACGATTTGATTTATGACAATCCCTTTCTTCAATGCCGCTGAATACCAATCTTTCGCGCGGTGTGGTGATGTGAGGGTAGATGGTTAGATTAGCTGATATACCTGAACCAGAGCGAAGTGTTATCGCTGATCTGGATTGTCCTGCATATCAAACCGAATACAGCAGGAAATCGGAACCTGCAAAAAAACAACATGTTGCTATTGTTTCGACGGCGGGTTTGATCAACCGAGGAGAGCGACCACTTCTTGCTCGAGATACTGGGTATCGGCAAATAGCTTCAGAAGCTTCGGATGCTGATATTTTATGCAGTCATGTTTCCACTAATTTTGATCGCACTGGATTTCAGCAAGACATCAATGTCATGCTTCCGAGGGACCGATTAAACGAGTTTGCTGCAACAGGGAAAATCGGTAAAGCGGCAGATGTCCACTATGCGTTTATGGGTGCCACTCACCCTGATGCTCTCATACCAAAAGCACAGGAACTTGCGGGATCTATGCTGGCTCTGGGTGTTAATACCGTTGTGCTGGCCCCGGTCTGACCCGCTTGCACGCGCGCCGTGTGCGCGCTCGCGCATTTCTTTGAGCAGGAAGGTTTGGCGACCACTGTGATCGTATTGGTGCGTGAGCATGCTGAAAAAATGCGCCCACCCAGAGCGCTGTGGGTGCCGTTTGAACTCGGTCGACCGTTTGGTTCGCCTAATAAGGTGACGCAACAATCAGAAGTTTTGGAGCAGGTGCTCGCGCTACTGCATATCGATAGTACTGATCCGGTTCTCCAGGACTTTGCCGGTGCAGAAGTGACAATGGATGTTGAGAATTCATGGCAGCCACCGGATGTGCTGGGAGTAGAGGGTGTGATGGCGGAGATGCAAGGTATTCTTCCAGTCTGGGAACAGTTCAAGGCTCTGCGCGGTCGTACCACAGTTGGCTTAAGCCATTTATCACCACAGGAAGCGACAGCGTTTATTGACCGTTTTTATTCGGATAATCCATTGGAAAACCCTAAGGGAATGGCGAGAGTGGCAAGAGCTCGATTCGCGATTGACGATATCAAAGCGTTTTATATGGAAGCGGCCGCGCTTACTGGAGCTCCAACATCTACTCAGCTCCAAAACTGGTTTTGGAATCAGACGCTGGCGGGTCAGATGATTCTCAATTTTCAGCGTTTGGCTCGCGAGAGTGACGATAAAAATCTCAATCTGATCGCTGGTTCACTGGTGCCAGCGGAGCGAGTTCTTTAACGAGTCATTCAAACGTCCAAACGGCGATTGAATTCTCAGGCTCCCGGTATCACAGAGTGTTTCCAGCATTCTCGTGACTTTACAGACTCAATCCACCGATGAACATTGGTTAATGATTCAGGGATTTCTCCTTTCAAGAAGGTATCAATCATTAACGCGGTCATACCAGTAATATCCGCAACGCTAAAATCATCACCACTAATAAATTTCCTGCCATCACGCATCTCTGATTCTAACCAGGCCCAGTTGGCTGGTATCAGTCTCTTCTGAGTTTCAGCGTAGTCAGGAACCTGCTCCAGCTTGTCTGCAAAAACGGGAATACAGTGTAAGCCCAGCTGCGCGTAGGGTCCCATGATTTTTTGCTCCATTCGTCGGTTCCACATTTCTATCTGGGCACTTTCCAAAGCGGTTTGCCCCATCAGCGGCTTTTCCGGAAATACGCTATCAAGGTAACGGCAAATTGCAATGCTCTCAGTCAGGAAGAAACCATTTTCCAGCTCAAGTACAGGAATTTCGCCCAATGTGTTTCGCTCAAGATGCTTCGGCTCTCTCGTCTCTCCTGTCATGACATCCAGCGTTTCGATAGGAAGATCAATACCTTTCTCTTCCATAAAAGCAAGAACCCTGAAAGCGTTGGGCGCGACCCCGGCATATAGTTTCATTTCAAATATTTCAATTAGTCAACCAATAAGTTGACTATATCGCCATATTGGATTTATAGTCAACCATATAGTTGATTATCAATCATTGGAAAATGTACCAGGTAGAACATACTTTTGCTGCGCTCGGGGATGCCACACGACTGGCGATTATTCAACAGCTTGCTGAACGAGAGACCTCGCTGTCTGAATTGGCGAATCCATTTTCAATGTCACAAACCGCCGTAACGAAACATGTGGGCATACTCGCTCAAGCAGGGTTGGTTGAGATTAATAAACGTGGAAGAACGCGTTATTGTCGTCTCAAGACCAAACCAATGCAGCAGGCGGAACAGTGGTTGGAGACTTACCAGAAATTCTGGAAAGAGAATCTAAACAATCTCGCCAACTACCTTGATCAGGAGGAGTGAAAGTGGATCTACCATTTCTACATTCCAGACAAGGAGAAGATCCCATTGTTATGGAGGCCGAATATTCGGCTGCCGTTTCCCGGGTTTACAAAGCATGGACTGATCCAGAAGATATCTGCCAATGGTTTGGTGCAGGTGAGGGAGGTCCTGAGACAGCAATAATTGATCTACGCGAGGGGGGAATCTGGGAGTTTACGTTTCCGATAAAAGAAGGTTTAACCCATCAGCTAAGAGGAGAATATACCCAGGTAGAGGAAAACAAACTTCTTCGATTCACCTGGGTACATCGTCAAATCCATGAAGATGGCTCCCAGGAGGAATCTATTGCGTCAATGGTGACGGTGAATTTTCAGAAGACAGATACGGGATCATTAATACGACTAAAACATGAAGGCATCCGGCAGAAAGGAAGCCGCGAAAACGTCGGCAGCGGGTGGAGTATGTCGTTCGGCAAGATAAGACCCCTGGTTGAATGAGTTATCAAATTCAGGCTAAAAAATTCGCAAGTAGAAAGGGTGTGCAAGAGTCTACGATGATGGGAACACATTGTTTACGATACCAGGGAGAGTTTTTTGCGATGATGTTTGAGAAAGCGGACTCATTGATCGTGAAAGTTTCTGTTGAACGAGTGAATGAACTGATAGAAACCGGAGAAGGCAATCCATTCAACTTCACGAAAAAGCGGTTTCGAGAATGGGTTTTGATACCGCTTAAATATGAGAGTCGTTACTCAGTCTATATAGAAGAGGCATTGCAATATGCAAAACAGAGAGCGTGAGCGAACTGATCGTACCTCGTCCTATCCACTAGAACGAAAGCAGGCAGGCGTCTTCTAATGTTTGCCATACAAGCACTGCTCTAAGGTTCAAAATCAGTGAAATCAACGCCGCGTTCTACCGCGTAGTTTCTGATCGAGCGTAAATTATTTGACACGTTGTTTAAGTGTACAGAAACCGACTTTAGCAAGCTGGATGCTACGTGCACATCGTTCTCTATCACAGCCATCAGCTCTTCGACACCAATTCGTAGAAATTGACTATCTTCAATCGCAACCAGATCCAATTGGCGCGGTTCGTTCACCATGACAGCCAGGTCTCCGATGAGCCTGCCCGGTGTGATTTCCATGACTAGACGGCTTTCTTCGTCTGGCATCGACCAGTACAACCCGGATAAACCATCAGTGCAGAGGTACGCGGCATCCGCTTCTTCACCCATAGAAAATATCGTTTGACCAGCCTTCGCTTCGTACCATTGACTGCTGAATGCCAGTAGGCGCTGTTGCTTGATATCCAGGTTTTCGAACAGTTCTGCCTGCGCCACCATTTTTAGTTTTCTGCGCAGGTCATGACGCATCTGTTGATCTTTTGGTTCAGGCGTCGAAGTAGTGCCTTCCATGCGTCCATTTACCAGCCTGATATGAAGATCATAGAGTTCGGGTTCTTCGAACTGTTTTTCTACGAAAACTTTGGTCGTCCCTGGCATTAACTGATCAATTCGGGCATGCGTCTGAGAGAGTGCACTTTTATCGTGGCTTCCAAGTGCATTATTCAATACTAGAATATCTGGTTTTTTAATGCTCGCGCGATTAAACGCCGCGCGCTCTTTGAACATCGTCGCCATATTGTCACCGCCCTGAGATATTTCGAAATCGAAAATACACTGAGCAGCCAAACGTCGCAGCCCGTGATCGTTGAGCGTATTGACTACCGTGTCTTCTATCATCTTTTCGCGCGCGCCTGCCACGCTCAGAATTCGACCAAAAATGCCATTGCCGAGAACGGTCATGACAGGGATGTAGCGTTGCGGATCAATTGTCTCAAACAGTCCATCAAGCTCAGCTACCATTTTCTTACTGCTGGTTTTACGAATGTGTAAAACACGTTCTTTGAACTCTTCACTAAAAACGGGACCAAACTGTTCTGCGGAAAATGCGAATGGTACGGTTAACATTAGCGCGTATTCATCCGTCGATAATCCTTCCTCTCCGAGCGCGCGCCGTTTGGTCATAATGGCTCCCAGCCGATGATAAACCTCATCTTCCATGTTGAGACGGCGAAACAGAGGGTGGTCAATGCCATCGGTGCCAAAAGTGTCAGTCAATCCTTCGATTAAACTCGTGGACATGCGGGCAATTTCACTTTCAATTCCGAGATTTTTCAACATACGTACGAAATGAGGCTCTTTAGAAAGTGTCTCTTGCGTAAGCATCTTGCTGGGAAGTGCATAGAGTAAATTGCTGCCCAGGGGGGAAACAGGGTTAAACTTTTCTGGATCAAATCTGGCGATTAAATCGTCAAGTCCATCTTCGCGGAGCCTTTCGGCAATTTCAGGGCGGAGATTGACAATCGCTTCCTCCAGTTCGGGCTGGGTACCAGGTTGCAGGCGAATACGTAGCGCTCTTCGCACCAACATATCGTCTGTGCCCATTGCTTCAGTGAGTTGAAACCACCACTCACGAATTTCTTCCTCCGAGCCGGGGTCTGTCATTTGAGGCGCCACCCAGTCAATGTCGAAGGGGTCTGCATTATTGCCCGAACGGTTTGATTCTTTTTGGCGAAGGACCATTTCGTTGCTGAGTTTGGCGTCGGGTGACGGCTCCTGCCTAAACGGCATCAGTAAGTTGTCTGCAAGAGTGCCTCGAAAAAACTGTGGTTTGGCATGGGCATATCCAATGCGACTGGAAACCACTACCTGATGCATTTCGCTTAAAGGCTGACCGGCTATGCGCATTGTTCCCCGATAGGGTATGACTTCACGGGTAAACACGTCCCCTAGCGTCGAGGCGACCTCCTCACTACTGGTTTCGATCGCTACGGTCGCACCCTGAGGGATGGTCATATTGATGTCTTCCAGAATCGTATTGCCTGTTTCGTCGCGTACCGTAATGTTTTGGAGTTCAATGTCTCCAGATAAATCAGGAATGGTTTTGGGCGATCCTTCGTAGACGACGTCTTCGGCCAGCGTTTGTGAGGAAAAACGTTCGGTAACCGTCTCCCAACGCAGAGCCATATCCTGAGTCAAGTTGTAGTAGGTGAGTAATTCTTTCCAGGGCGACGACAAATCCTTATAGGCGGCAAGGGCGGCAACCAATGCGCCCACTGTTATTTCACCGATGATGGCAAGGTAACCACCCACCGCATAGAAAAAGAAAGGTGTCAGTTGGTTAATGAAGTTGTTTAAAAACTTCATGAAGAACTTTTTTTGATAAATTTCAAAGCGGATGCCAAACAGGTTACCAAGGCGGTTGGAAAACATCGACATTCTGTAGCGCAAGCCGCCATTGGTGCGTATGTCGCTGACCCCTGCCGCGGTTTCTCCTATATCCGATGCGAGCTTGCGCACTTCCTTTATGCGCTCCTTGTTCAGCAGGTTGATCTGTCTTTGGAGTTTGGGTATCACCCACGCCTGTAGCGGTATTAATGCGATAGATGCTAATCCGAACCAGATACTTTGGGTGAATAGAAATGCAAGAATCGTGAGCATTTGTCCAGCTTGAAATACCGGTTGCGCAACCATGTCTCCCATTAACCCACCCAGAGGCTCTGCTTCTGACGTCACCATTGAAACCAGCTCCCCCTGACTGGTAGTACGAAAATAAGCGCGCGGAAATCGCAGAATGCGGGTTATTAGCTGGAATCGAAACCGTCTCAACAATCGTTCTGCGAGCACACCTTTCATGGTGTTGAGCCGCATTTTGAGTAATCCATTTACCAGCACAGCAACCAAAAAGCCGATGCAAAGCACAATCAGAAATTGCACCTGGGTAAGCGAGATTCCAAGCAACAACACGTCTGCCCCCGTCCCACCAATGGCATCATTAATAATGCGCTTTGGTAACTCCAGGGAAATATATAAGATCGGAAACGTCAGCAGCGTGACTGCCAATAGTAGGAGCTGGTCTTTTTTGGAGTACTTCCAGATAAATCTAAATAGACTTTTTTCCATTGAACTCTTCGTTGGTTGTGCGGAATCTACAGACAGTATACTCATTCATCAGCAGTAACGATGGAATGTCAGGAGCTAACAGGTTTTTTGAATAAACGCGCACTCTTTATCAAGACCGAGATACGCGCTTTTACTTAGCTAAAGAATTACTTCAAACTATCCGTACTAAGTATCAGGAGAAAGACGATGAGTAGTGCAGAAATAGCTGAATTGGAAATGGAGCTCTATCAAAAAACCTTGGCGCTTCATAAACTGAAGCAACAGGTGGAGACTGAGGAAGTAAAGGATTACGAATTCGAGACGCTGGACGGAACTACCACACTGAAGTCTCTGTTCGCTGGAAACGATAAGTTACTGATGATTCACAACATGGGGCAGGCCTGCCGGTATTGCATGATTTGGGGTGACGGCTTAAACGGTTTCCTTCCCCATCTTGAATCTGAGCTGTCGGTTGTGATGGTCTCTAAAGATGATCCGCAAACGCAGAACCGTTATGCACATTCAAGAGGCTGGCGATTTCGCATGGCGTCCCATGGCGGTGGCGACTACATCAAGGAACAGTCGACCCAGGCAGGCGTTGACAATATGCCCGGAGCAGCTTGTTATCACCTCAAAGGAGGAAAGATATTTCGCACTAACACCGCGATCTTTGGCCCTGGAGATTTGTACTGCTCCGTTTGGAATTTTCTCGCACTGGCTGGCATCACCAGCGACGACTGGACGCCACAATATAACTATTGGAAGCGACCGCAAAAAATGGATGATGGTGGTGAAAACATTATTGAGTAGTGTAGTCGCGAGACTGAGTCGTTGGTAAGGGCCGGTTTTTCCAGAGCCTGCGACCCAGTCATTTAGTAGGGAATGTTGCCCATCCATGCTCCCGAAGACTGGCCCTGGTTTTTGAAGGGGGTACGTTCGCGCACCTTCGGTGGGTATTTTTGCGTCTTCCATTGGCATATGCGTGCCGCGGTTCAGATCGCGGTGGAAGAGAGAATAGCTGATAACAACGGTGCATAGTTGCTAAACTATAGCGACGTATAAATCGCAAAATCTGTTGTGTCAGCTGTCTTCGTGTCACTAAAAACAGCGCCTTTCTTTCGATTGTAGATTCAGAAACAGGAAACTCTCACTTGCTCACGGTCCTCGCAGATTTAGTACTTGTCATTCACACTACATTTGTACTCTTTGTTGTTCTGATGGTGCCAGCCATCCTGATCGGCGGATGGCTAGGTTGGGGGTGGGTGCGTTGGTTCTGGCTTCGCCTTCTACATATTTTTGGGATTTTCGTCGTCGTTGCCCAGGCATGGGCGGGCATTATCTGTCCACTCACAACACTCGAAGTGTGGCTTCGAAGGCAAGCAGGGCAGGCTGCGTATAACGGCAGCTTTATTCAGCACTGGTTGCAAAAGCTACTGTATTGGAATGCGCCAGACTGGGTCTTTGTGGTGATCTACACACTATTCTTTTTGCTGGTAATAGCAACCTGGATCTTGGTAGTACCCAAAAAAGCGGTTTCAAAATCGAGCTGAAGATCAGTGCGCCTTTTTTATTATTCTGACCTGGCTTAGACTCACCGACCTGGCTGTATTCATTCAAGCTGCGCGACGCGAAATCCTCCAACGGCGTTGGTTTCTGACAGGTTTCCGCATTCATCATCACTATGTTTCCCAAAATAAATTCACGTAATACTGCCGTCATTTTCTGCGGAATCCTATTTCTGGGAGTTATTATTTTTGGGATATATCATCTTTACTACGAGGCGGAATCTAAGCGGATCGAGGAGAGAGTCGTTCACTATCAGGAAGAATTACTAAACGCACTGGGTCAGCATCGGTATCTACCCTATGCGTTGACGGGTAATTCAGTTTACTCGAGGGCTTTGCGCTCTGAACCTGCGCCAGAATTAAATTCGTGGCTGAGAGATATCACAGATCGCTCAGGCGTTGATGCGATCTTCCTGATGGATCACGAAGGTTTAACGATCGCTGCTTCAAATGCCGGAGAAACTCCGACGTTTCTTGGTCAAAACTATGGTTTTCGACCGTACTTTGAACAAGCGATGGAATCGGGGAGCGGCGAATTTTTCGCGATTGGAGCGACGACTTCTATACCGGGTTACTTCTTCGCACAAAGGGTATCAAGCCCGGAGGGTATTGCTCAGGGGGTTCTGGTAGTCAAAGTCAGCCTGGAGCCATTGAAGAGAATTTGGAAAGAACTGGATGAAAACGTTTTTGTGACGGATAGCAACGGTATAGTAGTTTTGTCCTCTGTCGATGATTGGAACTACCTAAGTACCCATCAACTCACTCAACCGAAAAGGGCAGAAATACAGTCCCAGCGTCAGTTTGGTGAAGAACCGTTGACTTTGCTTGACATTACACAAATAGATCAAGGGAAATCGGTGGTTGACGGGCGACAGTTTCTCACTGCCAATATGCCTTTGCCCGCGCTGGGTTGGAAGCTGCATTACCTCACTCCCCAAAGGGTGATTGTTAATCGAGCGGTGAGTATGTTTTTTCTTGTCGTTACCCCGTTGATTCTGGTTTTAACCACCTATCTTGCTATTTCATCTGCACGTACCAGAAAGTCTCTGGAGCGATCGCAGCGAGATGCGGAGCAACTGCGCGATTTGAATCTCAATCTTGAATCCGAAATCGCGGAACGGAAAAGAACTGAAGTTCGGTTAGAAGCTGCAAAAACCAGCTTGGAAAAAGTGAGCCGCCTTGCCGCCCTCGGTCAACTTTCTGCCTCGGTAACACACGAACTGGGTCAACCTATCAGCGCATTGCAGAATTACGTCGCTTCAGCAGAGCTGCCGGACAGTGATTTAGGAACCGATGGCGCCGAACTAATGCAGAGAATCAAGAAGATTCTCAAACGTATTACACACGTAACTTCCCAGCTTCGCTTTTTTGCTAAAGCTGGAGAAAAAAACCTGGTGGTACTCGATTTGGTTGAAGTCATTCAGAATGTCATCGACCTTCAGTTTGTGGATCTAGGTGTCACTACTGAATCGCTCAGTATCGAACTACCTGGAAAGCCCGTGAAAGTGGAGGGTAACCGATTGCGGCTGGAGCAGGTGTTGATTAATCTGATAAGGAACGCACGTCAGGCAACTGCCTTGGTTTCCCAGCCTCGAATTGATGTATCTCTTAAGTGCGACAAAGAAATTGCCAGCGTCAGTATCGCAGACAATGGTCCTGGGGTTGATGAGTCAGATAGAGATAAAATTTACGAACCATTTTTTACCACGAAAGCTTCGGGAGAGGGGATGGGCCTTGGCCTTGTGATTTCGTCAACCATTATGCAGGAGCACGATGGGCAGATTGACGTTCAGGTGAGCAAATACGGTGGCGCTGAATTTGTCATGCGTCTACCGCAATACAGAGAATAGTATTTAAAGTGGAATCAGTACGTATTTTTTTGGTCGACGATGACTCAGCGATGCGAGAGTCTCTAGTCCACTATCTTGGAAAAGCAGGTTGTCTGGTTGATGACTTTGCCAGCGCGGAAAGCGCTTTGGAAGCGTTGACAGAGCGGCAGCCAGAAGTCGTAATTACCGATGTGCGCATGCCTGGATTGTCGGGTATTGATTTGCTAAAGGAAATTCGACACCGCTCTCCTTCCCTGCCAGTTTCTATTATATCTGCCCATGGCGATATTCCCATGGCAGTGGAGGCGATGAAATTAGGTGCCTATAATTTTCTTGAAAAACCTTTTGAACCGAGCAGATTACTGACGATAGTAAAAAACGCTGCCAGGTCTTATCGTTTAATGGACACTAATCAGCGACTACAGGCTCGTCTGACGGAACTGTCAGGGCTGGATCGAGTGCTGCTAGGTGATTCAAGTTCACTACAGTCGCTTAAAGCTGAGATTCTGGAAATAGCAGATACCGCTGCGTCAGTATTAATACTTGGCGAAACTGGTACGGGAAAAGAAGTCATTGCCCGTGCTTTGCATGACCTTAGCGGCAGGTCAGGAGCCCCCTTTGTTGCGATTAACTGCGCGGCGATATCCGAAAGTTTGTTTGAATCTGCGATGTTTGGTCACCAGTCAGGTTCTTTTACCGGCGCAGAGAAATCTCAACTGGGTTTTTTCCGGGCCGCGAACAATGGCACACTTTTTTTGGATGAAATCAGCTCCTGTTCTCTCGAACACCAATCCAAGCTGCTCCGCGCTATTGAAACCAAAGAAGTCATCCCTGTCGGAAGCGTGCAATCCGTGAAGGTGAACGTACGAATCATTTCAGCTGCGAACGAAGAATTGGAACGGGCAGTTTCTGAGCAGCGGTTTAGGGAAGACTTGTTGTTTCGGTTGAATACGATCGAGCTTTCAGTTCCTCCATTGCGCGATCGTGTTCAGGATATTCCAATGCTCTATACCCACTTTCTGCAACTGCATGCAGAGTCTTACGAATCGGAAGCGCCCGTTTTGTCGCAAAAAGATGTCGCAGCCCTGGCTGCGCATCAATGGCCAGGTAACGTGCGGGAGCTGAGACACATTGCTGAAAGGCATTTGCTGTTGTCCAGGAGGGGCAGAGGGTCGGTACAGGAAGTCATGAAGAAATCATCTGATTCTCAAGATGCTCCGGACACCCTTAAGGAAGCGCTCAATGCCTACGAAAAAACCTTGATTGAAAATTCGATTAAGGCAAATGATGGCAAGATGGATGCGACTGCAGAAGCACTCGGCATAGGTCGCAGAACCTTGAACGAAAAGCTGGTTAAGCTTGGGATTAACCGTAGTTCGCTGATTTAGTACTCTGTCTTGCGTTGCGGATTTCCGCAGAGTATCGCTTCCCTTGTTGCGGATTCTCGCAGGATTGATCAAGGTCCGTATGCCACCAATCTAGTGAGTGACAACGAAATCATGAATAGATTAAGCTTTATTTACGGTGCTTTTGGCGTTTCCGCGTAAAAGAAGGCAGGTAGTCGAACCTATCTGGCACATGAGTTGCTCTAGGGTTCAGTGAAGGTCGTAAAACCGACCTAATAAAAACGAATTATCACTGAAACTAACCTGGAGAATCTTATGTCTGTCACCTTGCGAAACCTGATTGCAGGATCATTTATTTTGAGTTTGGCCGCGCCTGTGCATGCAACGGAGTGGGATGTTTCCCTTTGGGGGAAACGACGCGCGTTTACTGAGCATGTCGAGAAATTGGCCGAACTGGTAGAGGCAAAGACCAATGGTGAATTTAAACTAAAGCTCTCCTATGGCGGACTGTCAAAGAACAAGGAAAACCTGGACGGTATATCCATTGGTGCCTTCGAGATGGCGCAGTTTTGTGCGGGTTACCATCGGGATAAAAACCCGAGCATCACCGTGCTCGAACTCCCCTTTTTGGGAGTGTCAACGCTGGAACAGGAGCGCGAACTGAGTCAAAAAGTCTACCAGCACCCTGCAGTAGTCGCAGACATGGCCCGCTGGAATGCGACTTTGTTGATGCCCTCGCCACTTCCGCAATACAACATCATTGGCGTGGGTGACGCGCCCGCTACCCTTGCAGATTTCGAAGGTATGACCGTGCGTGCAACGGGGGGGATTGGAAAGGCCATGGCGGCAGTAGAAGCAGTACCCACGTCGATGTCGGCTTCGGAAGTACGGCAGGCGTTGGATAGCGGGGTAGTAAAAGCAGTAGCGTTCGCACCCCATGCCCATATGTCTTTCGGTACGGTAGAAACTGCCAACTGGTGGACGACGAATCTCAACCCTGGCACTGTAAATTGCCCAGTCGTAGTCAATACCGATGCGTTAAACGATCTTTCTGAGGTACATAAATCTGCATTGATGGGCTCTGTCGATGAAGCACTGGATCACTATATCGCAAAATATAACGGTGACACTATGGATGCCTGGGGGCCGATGTTGGACAACAAAGGAATCAAAAGAATTACGTTTGATGACAGTGCGATCGAAGCATTTAAAGACAAAGTTGCTGGCCCCGCAGCGGACGAGTGGGTGAACGACAATACAGCGAAAGGTTTACCTGCCAAAGAGCTGTATGAGCTTGTCAAAAGCAATATCAATTAGAGGTTAGTTGTCTCGGCGTGTTACTTGAGTTCTCCTCCGAGAAGCTCAGGTAACACTACCGCCGATCGCATCTGACACTTCTTAATCCAGTGGCAACCAGTTCCGCAGTTCTCGCAGATGGTTCAATGCTCAGTCGCATTGATCAAGGCCTGTATCGAGTCGAAGCAGCCCTGGCATTGCTCTGCGGGCTGGCGGTTTTCTCCCTGATGATTCTGGCTGTGATTTCGGTTGGAGGAAGGAACTTCTTCAATCAACCGCTGCCGGGGTATGTGGATTGGATAGAGCAAATAATGCCATTTATCGCCATATTGGGGGTCGCGTTTGTACAGAGAGACGGTGGCCACATCCGAATGGATTTATTTGTTGGGCGGCTTCGCGGTCGTGCGCTATGGGTAGTTGAGTTTATTGGTGTGTTCTTAATGCTGCTCTTGATGAGCCTATTGACCTGGGGCAGTTGGGCGCACTTCGAACGCAGCTTTGACTTTAGTTCACAGCTTTGGAGTCGCGACAGTTCAATGGATATAGCGCTGCCAATTTGGCCGGCCAAATTAGTTGTGCCTCTCGCCTTCTTTGTGCTCTGTCTCAGGCTGTTGCTTCAGCTCGTGTGTTATCTGTCGGCTATTTATAACAACCCTGAGAAGCCAGTCGCGGTTCCGCTAATCGAAGATGCTTCTACACAAGCGAAGAATGAGGCCATGACTATTTCTGGCGGAGAAGGTGAGAAATGACCTCGGTTGATATCGGGCTGATTATTTCCTTGGGCATGTTAATCATGGTGGTGCTTGGGATGCGGGTGGCGTTTGCCGCTGCGGCAGCGGGCATGATTGGCTTAATCTGGATATTCTGGGCGAAGAAACAATATGATCCGGAGGCTTTTGTCTGGGCACTGACCGTCGCCACAAAAACTGCCGGGCAAATTCCGCACTCCAAAATCTCCGCACAGGCGCTTTCTCTGATACCAACGTTTATACTGATTGGTTTCCTTGCATACCATGCTGGATTGACCAAAGCATTATTTGAGGCGGCAAAGCGTTGGGTAGGCTGGTTGCCAGGAGGAATGGCGGTATCTACGGTTTTTTCCACCGCAGGATTTGCCGCGGTCTCTGGTGCTTCCGTTGCAACCTCCGCCGTGTTTGCGCGAATCGCTATTCCAGAGATGTTGAAAGTCGGCTATGACAAGCGCTTTGCAGCTGGCGTTGTCGCGGCTGGCGGAACACTTGCTTCGCTGATTCCACCATCCGCCATTCTCGTTATTTATGCCATCATCGTCGAACAGGATGTCGGTAAACTACTGCTGGCAGGGTTTGTGCCTGGAGCGGTATCTGCACTGATCTACGGATTATTGGTGGTGGGGCTGGCATTGTCGTTCAAGAACTTCGGGCCACCAATTACTGGTTTCAGATGGACAGAACGGCTGAGTTCGCTAATTCCCGCCTCGCCCATCGTTTTCGTCGTGCTGATTATCATTTTCTTCGTTTATAACCCGTTTGGGGGCGACGCTTGGGGTACCCCAACAGAGGGTGGCGCATTGGGAGCCTTTCTGGTGTTCTGTATCGCGGTGTTTAAAGGCATGCGTTGGTCACAATTAAAAGACGCACTTATCGAGACAGCCAAACTGTCTGTGATGATATTCACCATCATCTGGGGAGTGCTGATCTATGTGCGATTTCTGGGCTTCGCAGACTTACCTACTGCCTTTTCTGACTGGATTACCTCAATCGACCAGAGTCCAATCATTACCCTGGTATTGATTCTATTGGGGTATGCGATTCTTGGTATGTTTATGGACGCCATCGGCATGTTGCTGCTGACACTGCCCGTTGTGTATCCAGCTGTCATTGCTCTGAATGGTGGGGAGACTGTGTTGGCTGCGGATAGTGCTTTTGGTATGTCAGGACCAATGTGCGCAATCTGGTTTGGTATCTTGGTCGTCAAGATGGCAGAGTTTTGCCTGATCACGCCACCCATTGGTTTGAACTGCTTTGTCGTCGCGGGGGTGCGACCAGATATTTCGGTGCAGGATGTATTTCGAGGAGTTACACCATTTTTTATCGCAGATGCGATTACGATTGCCACCCTCATCGCGTTTCCCGCCATCGTTCTTTGGCTGCCGTCACAAATTTAGAAAGAGTATTGGAGAATTTGTGACACTGTGTTCGATAGCTAAGTTGTCGGGCAGATATCTTTCCTTTTTGAATCTCGAAATTGTTCAATGTTTCCGACCGCAACTCAGCAAATCTAAACGGCTGACATACTAGTTGTATGAGCTGGCTTGCTCTGCGGGCGAGGTTTCCATAAATTAGGCGGAACGTAAAAAAAGTAAAGAGAGATTGATTGATATTCAACCCAAGACAGCGGTGATCGGCGCTGAGGTTAATGGAATGAAGCTGGCTGTTGTTCCCGGAAAAGCAGAGATTGATCAAATTGAAGCTGCGCTGGAACGGTATGGGGTGCTGATTTTCCCTAATCAGAATATTCAACCACAGCAGCAGATCGCTTTTAGCGCGGCACTAGGGCCCCTTGAAGAAACAGAGCTCGAAAAGGCCCGGCTGGAGGGGCATGAAGAAATTTTCGTGGTAGGTAATGTGGGAAAAGGCCTGGTTTCGTTCTCGCCGGAAGACAATGAGCAGGAGTTGGAGTGGCATACGGATCATATTCACCACAAAGTAGCGGCGAGAGCTTCGTTGTTATATGCAAAAGAAGTGCCCGCACAAGGTGGTGATACATTGTTTTCCTGTATGTATCACGCTTATGATTCCTTAACCGCTGAGCAAAGACAGTCATATTGCGAAATACAAACCATCAACTCGGCATCCGGGTTAGAGCACTTTCTGTCAAAACAAAATCTGAGCGGAACCACTGGTTCTCAGGTAGGAAGGAAGCACGATGAAGTGATCAGACCCTTGGTGCGAGCGCATCCTCTCAGCGGTCGCAAGGCTTTGTATTTTGGTAATCAAATTACGATTGGCATCGTCGGCTGGGAAGTCGATCGGTCGAGATGCTTTATATCCGATCTTACAAGACATGCTTGCCAGCCTGCTTTTCAATATCGCCATCGATGGCGAGTGGGTGACGCAGTACTTTGGGACAATCGAAGAGTGTTGCATGCTGGAACTGCCTACGACGTAAAAAACGCAAGGCGTTTGATGCATCGCACGACGTTAAGGGAAACCGAACCGATCAATCTGATTTGAACAACGTTTAAACCTGGAATCGGTTTTATACCAGGGTTGAAATATTGGGCCCGAAGTGATCCGTGAGCGTCAATTCGGTGTACGACCCCATGGCTTGAGAATATTCAGGAAATTATCCCACCCAAATAATGGCGAACTTTTCAAGGGATGTCTTAAGCCATTTGCACTACGTGTCGGCTTCGGCTAAACCGTATTTTTCGCGGTAACTTGATTATTGCGCTGCTTTGAAATCCATCTAGACCCTCAGTCTCCATTGATACAGGCGATGCCGGTAAACGAACGAACAACTGACTTCCCGCTGTCATCGAAAACCTATTCCCAAGTCCTTAGCGTCTTTTTCTTCGCCAATGCACTGATTGGATATCACTTTGGTGCGGTTTCCAAGTTCACGCAATTCACTATAATCATAAACAGGTACTGCTGGTGCCATGGGCTTGTGCGTCGATTAGACCGGATTATTCCTTTCGAACTCTCGATCTTTAAAGGGAATAAAACCGACGGGACGTAGATTGGCAACGAATTGTTGTCTCGGAGGAAGAGAGTGAACTGGAATGTTGAGTACCAATGCAGTAGCAGATCTCACCAAGAATATCGCTAGGGAGATCGCTGCACCAAATGCTGATCAAACTGATCAGAACGCGGCCTGGCCGGAAGCCTCTATTCGCACGCTGTTGGGCGAGGGGCTTGGAGGGCTTGTTGTACCTGAAAGATTTGGTGGACAGGGGCACGGTACCAAGATGTTGACGGAGGTCTGCGAAATTCTTGGAAGCGAATGCGCATCGACCGCAATTTGTTTTGGAATGCATTCTGTCGGCGCGTCGGTTATCGCCGCTAATCCAACCGATAGCCAGCAAGAGCAATATCTGTCCCCGATAGTCTCTGGAAAACACATTACGACATTGTCGTTAAGTGAAGCAGGCACTGGGGCGCATTTTTATCTGCCACAAACACAACTGGAAGTGATCGACCAAGGGTATTCGATCAACGGTACAAAAACATTTGTCACCAATGGAGAAAACGCAGATTCATTTGTGGTGTCCGCTGTTGCTTCTGAACCGGACGCACCAATGGGGCAGTTTTCGTGTGTCGTTGTTCCCAATCATTCCAGTGGCATGGAGTGGGGGCCGCCGTGGCAGGGTATGGGAATGCGCGGTAATTCCTCGAGATCTCTTTCGCTCAACAATGTGGTGGTCCCGCGCCATAATTTACTTGGAAAGGAAGGAGACCAGATCTGGTACATATTCAACGTAGTCTGCCCGTATTTTCTGGTTGCCATCGCGGGAACCTATCTTGGCATCATGAATGCCGCGTTGGAAGAAGTAAAAGCCCATCTGGTTAAAAGACATCATACCCATGTTGGGTTGACCCTGGCCCAGGCACCAGTGCTCCAGCACCGCTTAGGTGAAATGTGGGGCAAGGTTGAAAAAACCCGCCGACTTGTTTACCACGCAGCGGACAGTTTTGATCAAGGTGATTCAGATGCGCTGATTGCCTTGATGTCGGCGAAAGCAGAAGTGGCGGACGCAGTAGTGGATATCGTCAATGACGCTATGACAATGGTAGGAGGTATATCCTATCGGGATGGTTCCCGGTTGCATCGCAATCTTCGTGATGCCCGGGCGTCGCATCTTATGTCGCCGACTACGGATATTCTGCGGGTATGGATAGGTCGAGCACTTCTTGGCCAACCTCTCCTGGCGGACTGAACAATGCTCGCGACACCATTATCCTATCAAAAGCAGGGCGTGCTTACTGGCGTCGGTTTGAACGATGAGGTGGTCTCAAATTTACGAAAACAGCTCGGGAATTCTGTCGCGTGCGAAAATCTGGCGAGCGAACACCGCCTCAACGATCAGGTTGAACAGGGAACGTTGCGCGCGGATGCGATCCTGCTTGGTTGTGCTGTTCCTAAACCAGTGAGTGTGGCGCAAAAGGTACATAGCTTTGACAAGACGATTCCCGTGTTGATTCTCAGCGAACCGGATCGCTGTGACGAGTTACGCCAGTCGATTATGTTCGCACCGTTACTCGGTAGCGTAGTTAGCCCCTGGTCAACGGAACATCTTGATCAGGTAGGAGTAGAGGTTCGATCCGCTGTCGAGCGCCATCATCAACGACGCAACTATCTCGATTCAATCAGTAGCGTACAACCTTCTATCAGTAAACTTTCTCTAACCCAGCCTGAATTGGGACATTACCTTGGTCAACTACTCGATCAGGCACCTATTGGTGTAGTGAGCACCAACGCGCTGGGTGAGATACTTAATATTAATCGTCGCGCCAGCACCATTCTTGGTGTACGTGAAAAAGAAGCACCAGGTTTGCAACTTAGTGAATTTTTTAGCAAGAAGGATCGACCTAGACTCGCTAATCAACTGATGCGTAGCGCGGTAGGACAGCACTTTGGTATGAAACCCGAGGTGCTGCAGAGTCAGCAATCAGGAAGTCGGGTGCGCTATCTAGAAACCACGGTATCTCGAATCGTTTATCGCGCAGGGAAACGGGGTTATATGGTGATCTTGCAGGACGTCACTGCACGGGAAATTGCTGAACTCAAACGACAGCATGTTGAGGGATATATGCGCAGTTTGTCCAGCGCTTTGGAGCAGGCCGCTGACTCAGTCATGATCACTGACGCCAATCGTGTATTGGAGTTTGTGAATCCCGCTTTCGAAAAATTGACTGGGTATACGAAAGAAGAAGCGATTGGCAAAAAGACCTACTTTCTGCGATCGGGAACCCAGGACAGCGCATTTTATGGAGAGCTCTGGGAGACGATTCGTAATGGGGATGTCTTTCGAGGTGTGTTTGTCAATCGAAAGAAGGACGGTACGGTTTATCACGAAGAAAAAACCATCACACCAATTCGAAACAACGACGGGGAGATTACCCACTTTATCTCTACCGGCCATGATATTACGCAACGTCTGGAAAGTGAGGCAATTGCAAGACAGCGACAAGAGGAGTCTGCCCACGCGGCGAGGCTGAGTACCCTGGGCGAAATGACTTCGGGAATTGCGCATGAACTCAGCCAACCTCTCTGCGCGATTACCACCTATGCACAAACCTGCAAACGCATCATCAATAGCGATGCTGTGGAACTGGACAAACTGGCATACGGACTAGATCAAGTTGTTAAGCAAGCGCAGCTGGCCGGAAATATATTCGAAAGATTGAGAACGTTCTCAAGAAAAGGCGGGGAGCCTAAACGTTTGATCAATATTCTAGAGGTCGTCGACGAAGCTGTGAGTTTGATGGAGAGCGAACTGAATAGAAAGAAGGTTTCGGTCGAGGTGGTCAAAGAAGTAGACCAGGCGTTGACCACAGCTGATCCAGTTCAGATCGAACAGGTATTATTAAATTTGATGCGTAACGGTGTGGATGCAATGGAGAGCGGGGAAGTGTCGGCGCGTCGATTAACATTGACTGTCAAAGTGACAAAGCAGGGGATAAAAGTGTCGGTGAAAGATACAGGAAAAGGTTGCGATGATGAAACAATTGATCGATTGTTTGAGCCTTTTTTCACAACTAAAACATCCGGGCTTGGAATCGGATTAGGAATTAGTGAGTCCATTATTCATGCTCATGATGGTCGACTGTTTCTGGATCAGAATACCCCACAGGGTGCCACCTTCAGTTTTGTTCTGCCGGAACAACAAGAACAAGCTGGAGATAGAACAATGGAGCAGGAGAATGGTAGATAAAACAGAGGCAACGATTTATATCGTTGATGACAATGCAGCAGTTAGAGATGCAGTTAGCTGGTTGGTCCAGGAAGTTGGGCTAAAAGCCATCGCATTGGATTCCGCGCAACGATTTCTTGATAGTTATAAACCAGGAGAGCTCGGATGTCTGGTTCTGGATATCCGAATGCCTGGAATGAGTGGTTTGGTTCTTCAGGATACTCTGGTGCAAAACGCAATCTCTATTCCAGTAATTATTATTACAGGCCATGGTGACGTGCCAATGGCCGTGAAGGCAATGAAAATGGGGGCATTTGATTTCCTGCAGAAACCTTTCAATGATCAGGAGTTGCTGGACAGTATATTGAATGCGTTGAATGTTCATAAACAAGTGCTTTTCAAGGAGAGAAAAATGAAGCAAGCCAGTAGAAATATTTCGACGTTGACGCGGCGTGAGCTTGAGGTGCTGGAGTTACTTAGAGCGGGTAATTCAAACAAGAAAATAGCCACCCAATTAAAAATTAGCGTTCGCACCGTCGAAGGACATCGCGCCAAAATTATGGGCAAGATGCAGGCGAATTCAGTTGCACAACTGGTAGAGTCCGCGAGTCAAACGGAACTCGCCGTTGGTTGAGCGAATAAAGCGGCTAAATCTGGCTAATCTTATCTGGTAAGGAAAATCAGTTTCAGCCTGGAAATCTAAAATCAATTCTTCGCTAGATTTCGTCCTTAACCTTGTTACGGTAAACCGGTAACTCCACCCAATTGCTTTAGATATTTTGGCTAGCCCCCGCTCTTTCTGGAAAACCGATCTCTAGAAGATTTGAGACCCAAAATATTGAAGAACCATTACGTATAAGCACGTAATTATTCTTATTAATCTCCGAATAAAACAGGTATTTCTACCTGTTCACTAAGTAACACTCCGTACTGCTCGCTATGGTGAGCGGGTAATTTCTCGTGTTTACCTGTTTTTTCTGAGTAGGTTTAATTGATTCATAAAAATCAAAATTGTTCCACCACCTGTATGAGCAAAATTAAAAATGTTAGAAACAGTTTCAAAAGAGTTAGAGGAAGCACGGGGCTTTGAGTCTGAGATGCGGAAGTTTTCCGACGTCATAAGCCAGAATGCTGAAATACAAGAAACCTTAACCAAAGCGGTAGATAGCGGCATTTCTCGCGATGGTTTCAGGGATCTCTACGTTGCTACGGCGAAGGAAAATGGTTGTAATTTTTCCGCCAGCGATATGGAAGTTGCGATGCACGAACAAAAGCAGGGAAAGGATAAGGTCATCCCTACAGTAGTTCAAAAGCTGATCACCGTTCTTTAACAGCAGATCCCAGCCTGTGAAACAGCGTTTCAAGCGGAAACAAATTTTACTCCTTTCACAATGACTATGAATGCAATCAAGACACAGATGGGGCTGTCGGTAGGGGAATGGGACGGTCAAGACGTCGAAGTCCTGCAAGCTGAACTGGATCGTATACGGGCGCAAAATTCCCTTGGGACCGGCGACAAGTTGGTTGTTGGAGGTATACCGCACCGAGACCAGCTTCCCGACGACCTGCAAAATTTTAGGGCCTATCCGATTTGGGCCTGCGACAAAGCAAACAACTGTCTATGTGGCGCGAGAGCCAACCGAATCGTGTCGGTGGCGGATGTTCGTCAATACTCGATGATCGATCATCATTAGGCATTCAAACAGAAAAAACACTTCTATGAGGAAAACAAAATGAAGAAGATACTTCTCGGACACCTGGTCTATCTCTATACCCCACTGGGGATCCTGGCTTGCATATGGGGAATCCTCCACGGGGGGAATTGGGTATGGCTGGGAGTTGGCATATTCGCATTTAATATTGCCGTCGATACTATGACTTCAGCGTTCCACCCTGCCGGAGCCCCAACCAATAAGCAAGGGAGACCGCTTGGCGTGGCCCCTTTGCTCAACCTGATGATGTATGTGCAGTACATCTTCTTCGTTGCTTTACAGGTGGTACTTGCATGGCGTGTGTATCAGTATGTTGCAGGTGTGCCTATTGCGCCCGGCCAGGTTCTTGGCTTCGATGTGATCAATGGCATCACAGGATGGCAGCTAGTGGGTGCCACAATTGGCGCGGGTATGCATCAGGGATTGGGAATCATCTTTGGTCATGAGCTGTCTCATACTAAAGGATTTGGGTTCCTGGTTTCGCGCATGATGATGGCATTGAGTGGCTGTGCCCACTTTTGCTTTGCTCATGTCTACAACCATCATCTTGAGCTTGGTCGTGCCTGGTTGGGCCCCGAAAACAACAAGATGGGTGATGACTGTGATCCTGCAACGGCTCCACGCGGGCGTAGTATTTACACCCACTTTCTGGTTTCTCATGTTGGTCAGTCGTATTTCGGCATTAAAACTGAATCGCGTAGATTAAAAAGACAGGGTAAATCGTTTTTTTCTCTAAGCAATCGTTGGATACGTGGCTATTTATTGAGTTTGCCGACAGTTGCATTGTTTGGCTATGCGGGCTATCTCGGTGCAGGGGCTTCAGGGATGTGGCTGGGACTATTGGTTATGTTTGTGGTTTGGGTGATTTCAAACTTCGAGCTTGAAGCACTGAATTACATGGAGCACTATGGTTTGGTGAGGGTGAAGGGTGAGCCGATTGAGTATCGCCATTCATGGGATAACGACAATGTTTTTACAAGCTGGGCTTTTATCGAGATTGGCAGACAAGCTGATCACCATGACCGCGGTGAAACCCATTTCTGGGAATTGACCAATGTGGGAGGTGCACCAGATGGAGCACCCAACGCATGTATTGGGTATTACCAGGAGTTTTCGATTGCGCTAATTCCACCAATGTGGCACGCAATGATGAAGAAAAAACTGGCAATCTGGGATAGGGATTTCGCGACGCCAGAAGAGAGGAAGATTGCACAGGAAATTAATAAGAAAGTCGGCTATGAAGTAGATGCCGATTCAATCTCCGATGTCACCTTAAGCGTTAACTACGCATAACTACAACCAAGAGGAATAATAATGAGCGAAGAAACTTTATACACGCGACTTGGCGGTCGTCCCGCTATTGAATCGATTGCGTCTGACATCTTTGACAACCATACCCAAAACCCGATCGTCAAAAATCGGTATGTCAACAGCGACCCAGCCGAGGTTAAACGACTGGTGACAGAGATGTGCTGTGCGGGCTTTGGAGGCCCGGAGGAGTATACGGGGAAGGATATGATCAGTGCACATACCGGAATGAATATCAACGAAACAGAATTCATTGCGGTGGTTGATGATGTGTTGTCTGCTCTTGATAAAAATAACGTGGGACAAAAAGAGAAGGACGAAATTCTCTGCATCCTCTACTCATTAAAGCCAGAAATTGTCCACTTGTAACAGGGAAGTGGCGTAGCTGAGCCATTTTAATTGGCTCGATACATTGCTTATGCACAAGGACGTGCATATTTTCAGCGAAAGGTCTTCGAATAGTTTTTTGAATCAGAGTTTCTTTAGGGGTTTTTATGTTTGGATTGTTCGGGGCGAAAAAAGACTGGCACGCGGCGGTTAACACAACCGAGACACCGTTGCTCATCCCCGCCGGGGACACTCTTCTAAATGCCGCGCTGGAAGCTGGTATTTCCTGGCCTCACAATTGTCGCGTAGGTAGTTGCGGAACCTGCAGATGCAAATTAAAGAGCGGCAAGATCAAGGCGCTGAATGATTTCAGTTATGTCCTCGACGAGGATGAATTGGACGATGGAATGATACTCGCGTGTCAAACACGGCCTATGAGTGATTTGGAGATCACCGTAGAGCTGGATCAGGAATTGAACAAAGTCAGCAAAGCGGAATCTGTCAAAGGAGAGATTACCTATTCTGAACTATTAACGCATGATATTTTGGAAGTACGGGTGCAGTTAAATGACGCCCTCCCGCCTTATCTGGCGGGGCAGTATGCCGAAATCTCCACTTCGTCAATTGATGCTCCCCGCTCTTATTCTTTTTCGCGTGCGCCAGAAAACGAAGAAACAAATACCGCAACTTTTTTTGTTCGATTAGTACCTAATGGAGAAATGACGACTTGGTTGCATGCAGAGCCAAGAGTAGGAGAGACGGTTCAGGTCAATGGTCCATTGGGAAGCTTTTTCTTGAGAGATGCCGATACGCCAATTGTGTGTATTGCTGGCGGTAGCGGACTAGCACCAATTAAGGCGTTGCTTGAACAGATGATTGTCGAAGGAGTGAGTCGCCCTGTTCGTTTTTTGTTTGGCGCTAGAACGCAGGAAGACTTGTATTGTCTCGAGGATATCGAGGGGTTTAAAAAAAGCTATTTGGGTGACTTTGAATTTGTTCCCGTACTCTCCCATGAACCCGAACAATCGACATGGCAGGGATTGAGAGGAATGGTGACGGAATACATTGCAGAAGATTCGCATAGATTATCGAGCAGTCAGGCATATCTATGTGGGCCTCCGCCCATGATAGATAGCGCGATTGCCGTGCTTAATGATGCCGGTGTTAAGGAGAACCAGATATTTTTTGACAAGTTTCTAGATGCATCCCATGCTCCGCGCAACTAACTATAGCAAATATCAACAAGGCGCGGTTTAGTCACTGGATCTTGCTGCCTCGTCACTCAACTCAAACTGGTCAACTTCTCGATTGGAATTCTCGAATTTTTGCACTCCCGAATTGATGGCGGGAACAGAGTGAAACCGTATTCTGGTGTGATCTGAATATCCACTGCCTTCTTAGTTCCATCGCAATGTATGGGAG
>JAHQWE010000068.1 GCA_019633985.1 Acidiferrobacterales bacterium
AATAGCGGACGGCTCCGCCGCCGCTTGCCGCGGCGTTATAAGTCATGAAGATATTGTTGAAACTAAAACATTGGCAGCTGTTTCTTTTTATGATGGTTCCTATGTTTTCACCTATGTTTATATCAAAATTGGAAAACCCGTTTCCAGTGTTTGGGTTAATGACGACAGTTTGGATGGCAATTTTAATTAGTTGGTTATTTAGTATTGGATTTGAATCAAATAGAAAAGTGTCTCAACAGTTTCAGAAGAAACCTACTCTTTTAATTGCGAGTGCTCTTATTCCGATTTCGTATGCAGTGTTTCTATTTTTAACTGTCTTCTCAAATGCGGAGTTTGGGAAACCTCCTAAAATTTCAGGTTTTATAATTCCCATTCATATTTTGTCGATGTTTTGTATGTTCTATTTACTTTGGTTCGCCTCAAAGCAATTAGTTACTCTTCAAAAGAAAGACAGAGTTAAATTTATTGAACACTCGGGCCCGTTCTTCTTGTTATGGTTTTTTCCGATTGGTGTTTGGTTTGTACAGCCTGTTGTAAATAAAGAGCTAGGCGAAAATGACTTATAACAAGGCGCTGCAATTCGCGCTGAGCGCGTCGTTATCTCCCTTTGAGCCTGATGCGCTACTAGACTATAATTCGTCTAACTAAGATGCCATTTGAAAAATGTCAATATCACTGCCATTAGACACTATGTCACACGAAGAGAAAGTTCGGGTCATGGAACTCCTTTGGGACGATTTATGTCGAGATACAAAAGGAATCGTCTCACCCTCATGGCACAAAGGTGTTTTAAAAGGAAGAGAAAAGGCAGTGGATAGGGGAGATGAAAAATTTATTGAGTGGGAAGAAGCAAAAAGGCAAATTTCTGAAGAAATTTGATGAAAATAAAAATCCTTTCATCTGGAAAGGAAGACCTTAAGCAAGGTTACAATTTTTACTCTGAGCAAGGAGAAGGTTTAGGAAGTTATTTCTTGGATTCCCTTTACTCAGATGTCGATTCTCTTCTGGTTAGTGCCGGAGTACATGAAAAACACTTCGGCTACTATCGAACTCTGTCAAAAAGATTTCCTTTCGCTATTTACTACAGTCTAGTCGATGACACGATTTTAGTATCGGCGATTTTGGATTGTCGCATGGAACCCGCGTGGATAAGGGAGAAATTAAAGAACTAGAGATAACAAGGCCAAGAAAGATGGACGCTTTCTCCGCTGCTTCGCCGCTACGAAAGCGCCAATTTTGGCGGCGTTGAGACTGTAGAAAAACCTGTGGATAGCTTTGTGGAGAAAATGTTGCCACCTTGTAGTGCCGTAAAAGCAGTCTCAATCGAGCTAACTAGTAAAGTAGTACACGTGAGAGAGAAATTTTCCTATGAAAAACATAGCCACTTCGATGCGTAGGGTTTTTCTAGAGCCTCGTTATGTGTGAGTTATTTTACAATTTTAAGCTGGATGGCGCACAAAGGGGGTACTCTTATCTACACATCGACAACACTAGCTTGTACAGTCATACAGAATTCTTGGTAGAGGGAGGCGAAACCTATAGCAATGTGTTTCGTCTTCGGTTGGATGGTGAACGTATACTTGCATGTAAGCATGGCGAGAGAGATTGGCTAGATTTCAGCAACCAGCCAATTAATCACTACCCAGGGTGCGCCTATCCACTTTTACTCCCCAAGGTGAAGAGCCAGCCGTATAAATATACGCAGATCAGCGAAGACAGCGGTCGCGTCTTGGGTGGGTATGAGCTTCATCCAATTGGGCAGGAAATTGTAGAGCTTTGCGACGGCCAGGTCTCACGCCGATTTACCATGAATGGAAATGTTCCCATTCAAATAGATTGGGGCGGCGCAATCTCCGAGCTCTGCGAAACAGCAGATGAGTCTGTGGCCGGAAGCGGTATCGTGTTCATGGGCAGGCGTTGTAATAGTGAATGAGAGCTTAGGGTAATGAAGCACATAACAAGCACATCAATTTGACGCCTGCAAAGTAGCCGCAAATTATGTGAGAGTTAAAGGGCAAATATGAAATTCTTGATAACGTTTCTAGCATTATGTATTTCAGGTATATCCTCTGCGTCAGAAGAGATTAAATTCCATGATGGAGGTAATAATACCTATGTTGTTGAGCTTATCTCCTCAGAGGATATAGGTGAAAAAAAAGGATTGGAGATTATTGAAAATGCAGCGGCAAAAAAATGTGGGGATAAGCCGGCTCATTTTGGTAAGTATCGCTTTCGTGGACAAGAGAATCTAAGCAACCACGGAAATTCTAGAGAGAAATCGTTTAGAATGATTCAACAATTGCTTTGTGGTGACCTACCTATAGTAGCTCAAAAAGCAACCAAGCCTCTAAATGAACAAGAAAAAAGTAAGCTTGAAACAGAAGCTAAGAAGTCCACAAATTTGTATCTTGATTACTTGGCACGGTCTGATTTTGAAAAAGCATATTCTTTGCTTTCGACTGTATTAAAAGAAGACAAAACCTACAAAGAATGGCTAGAGACTAAGAAGCATTTAACTAATTCCCCAGGTGATCTTATTCAAAGTGAAGTTTGGGGTGTAACAACGTATGTTGACCCTCCATCTTCACCAAGAAAAGGTGTGTATATTGCAACAGATTTTGATAGAGAATATTCCAAGTCACCAATATATTGCGGATATTTAGTATGGTACTTGGAAGGTGGCGAGCTCAGAGTTATTCGGGAAGATATTGGGAGTATTAATTTGGATCAATTTAATAAAGTGAAGAATGAAGAATTGATAATTATAAAATCAAAATTTAGGTGTAAGCCTTTAAAAAGTCAAAGCAAATTGACGCGCTAAAGCGCGCGTTTGTTTGAGGCGTTAGGTAATAGGAAAGGTGCGGCAATTCACCAACCAAAAAGGGTTTTCCTGTTTTAAGTCTCTAGCATTCTTGGTGTTCATTCTACTCCCGGTACTAGCAATATCCAGAGTTGCATACATCGAGCATGCCTATCCAAGAGACGGCAGGCTCATTGATTTCTGTGAAACGAGTGATTTGGAGGTTTTTTCCTCTGAGGTGCTCGAAAATCTTGATTTTGAAGTTGTAAATGACACGTATAGGCTCAAAGAGCATAACGCCGGAACCTAAACTCTAATAGCGAGTCTCAAAAAAACCGTTAAAAACAAACACTAATCTACCAATCATGCTGCGCTCCATTATTCTGGCGATTTGCCTCGTGTTGTTTAGCCCGTTGATTCATGCCGATGGGTACTCTCATCCTCATATTGATCGAATGATCGCGGCCGATGAGCCGCCAGAGGGAGTGGTCTTCGAGTTGGTTTTTTGGGACGACAACACCTGGAGCTGGGCGGCTCCAATGATTACAGATCTAAGGGCGCAACTGCAGAACCGATTTCCCGGTTTGGATGTGGCAGTCGTTTCACATGGAGGAGAGCAGTTTCAATTGCTGCAAAGCCGTGTCGATGAACAACCCAAAGCCATTGCGCAGCTTCTATCTCTGGCTGATGACGGTGTTGATTTTCATGTATGTGGTACGCACTCAGAATGGAACGATGTTCCGACATCGGAATACTTAGATATTGTGAATGTATCACCGAGCGGACCGGCTCAGGTTAATGACTACATCGCACTGGGTTATCGTTTAATTGTTCTGCGCAAACCAGAGTAATTTTCCATCTCTACACTAGAACGTGGGATCCGGCGCTGCTCTACTTCACACGAATCAAAAACGGCTGATTCAGTAAAAGCGACTAGACGCATCTGCCGACAACTGTTAGAAGCATTAAAGCTTAACCACCAGAAAAGTTTTAATGTCTATCAAAAGTTACAATCCAGATGGTGTGTGGAAACCCTTCGGGGCATTTTCGATTGCAGTCGCTCAGGGTTCTGGGAAAATTGTCCATCTCAAAGGGCAGGTTTCACTAGACGAACAGGGGAATATTGTTGGTGAAGGCAATATTGAAGCACAAGTAGAAAAGGTGCTGGAAAATATGCAAGCCGTTCTTTCCAGTTTTGGTGGACGCATGGAAGATCTCTATACATTGACTCATCACGTCACAAACATTGAAGCGTTTATGCGTACGGGGCACATCCGAACACGCTATTTTCAACCACCTTATCCTGTCACCACAACGGTAGAAGTTTCCCGGTTGTATCACCCTGCACTGATGGTAGAAATCACTGGCTCTGCGGAAATCCCGTTAGATCGATATAAGGAGCCAAACAGCGATGAATCAAATTAACTGATCGCATAAATCAAGCGTGTGAAAGTAGTTGCACTAGGAAAAACGGCGGACAGCCCAATGCTGACTTTAATGAAATTATCGAAGAAAAGAATATCTGCATAGGTATACGATGATCGAAAATAGCGGCAAGCGGATTGTGATGATTTCGAGTCGCCGCAGTAGATTTATGCTTGTTCGACGACCGCAAATTGATAAATTCGAACCTAAACATCAGATGCATAAAGTGGCGTTGAAGAGAATTACGATTCGATTGACTTTATCCAATTAGCTGTTCAAAGACAGGAGCCGTATTTGGGTGAGTGGCACAATTGCGTGTGACCATTCACCCAAAATATTGCGTAACATAAAGATTCCGCTCGCTAAGATTCCCAATATGACGCATATTGCCGAAATTCATGTCTACTCCAAGACTCTGCCCGTAAAAAATGGCCCTTACACGATGGCCGGCCAGGAAGTGTGGGAACTTGACACCACTATCGTTCAAATGGTCGATCAGAATGGCGTATCGGGTTGGGGAGAGGTTTGTCCATTGGGAACGCTTTACGCCCCGATCCACGCAGGAGGTTTAAGGTCAGCTCTAGAATTATTTGCACCTGCAATCATTGGAGCTGAAGTCACGCCGCGAAATGTTGTTCGTATCTTGAATCAGACATTGAACGGCCATAACTACGCCCGCGCTATCCTCGATATCGCTGTTTATGACTTGTTGGGCAAGACATTGAACGTGCCGGTTTCAACACTCCTGGGTGGAGCGATTCAGGATCGCGTGAAATCCTATTATGTGCTGGGCCTTAAACCGGTTGAAAGCATAGTGGAACTGGCTCGCGCCAAAGTGGATGAAGGAATGCGCCGGCTGCAAATAAAGATTGGTCGGCCGGATTTGGCTGAAGATATTGAAGTGATTCGCAAGGTCTATGCGGAGGTGGGCACAACAACGTCATTGATCGCAGACGGAAATCGCGGGTTAAGCGGGCGTGACGCTATTCAACTTTCTCAAGCATGTCGAGACATCCCCATCACACTCGAGCAACCCTGCGATATGATCGAAACCAATCGCTCCATTCGAAGTCAGTTGTGTCATCCGCTGTTCCTTGATGAAAATATATTGGATGTCAATATGGCCGCTGATGCTATTGGGCAAGGCATTGTCGATGGGTTTAGCATGAAAATTTCACGCCTGGGCGGTCTATCTCAATTTGCCGTCTTCAGAGACCTGTGCGCCGCCCGGGGTTTACCGCATACGGTTGATGATGGCTGGGGCGGAAATATACTGGCCGCGGCAACCATTCATATGGCTTCGACCGTATCGCCGAAGTATCTGGAAGCCGCCTGGCTGGCGACACCTTACCAGGAACGAGGCTACTCCCCTGACCCGTTGATCACGATCAAGAATGGTTACGTTGATGTTCCTAAGGGTGCTGGGTTGGGTATTAACCCCGATCCGGCGCAGTTTGGTGCGCCTATTCTGAGTGTAGGGTGATGGCTAACGAACTGTTTTTGTCGAGGTTTAATCTCGGGATTCACAGATTCCCGCTTTAGCCTCCGAGGAATAGCTCCCCTACTTTAGGATTAGCCAACAGCTCGTCTCCCGCGCCGGCAATAGCGACTTCTCCAGAAACCAGAACATAACCAATATCGGCAAACTCCAGCCCCTTCTTGGCATTTTGCTCCACCATGAGAATCGTCTTACCCTCGTTGTGCTGCAGATCGTGGAGAATCTCAAACACCATATCGATAAATCGCGGTTCCAGACCAATCGACGGCTCATCAACCAGCAGCACTTCTGGATTCATTACCAGCGCACGGGAAATCTCCAGCAGCCTCCGTTCGCCACCAGACAACACACCTGCCTGATGTTTGCGCCTGGCCGCCAGCCTGGAATACTTATCAAAAACCATTTCCGCCGCCTTCTTGGCTTCGGCTGGCTGGTCTTTTAGAAAGCCACCCATCCACAGATTTTCTTCCACCGTCATACCAGGAAAGATTGATTTGTCCTGCAATATATAGGCGATGCCCGCTTGCGATAATTTTTCATTCGGTGAGAGCTTAGTGACATCCATCATGTCGCTCCCGGAGCCGATCGTGATCTTTCCGGAAAAAATATTATTAAATCCGAATATGGCGTGCAGGATCGTAGACTTCCCCGCGCCATTGGGCCCAATAAGACACAGCGACTGCTTTTTCCCGACACGCAAATTGATGTTATGCAAGATTTCCATCTTGCCATAGCCGGCATTCAGGTTTTCGATTTTGACAAACGCATCGTTACCCGCCAGCGCATCCAGCTTCTCAATGGGAATTTCTTCCGCCATTGCTGCCGCTTGCCGAGTAACCTCGTCTACCGAGATAACCGCATCAACGCCACCACCACCATAGCCCCTGATTGCTTTGTCTTGCTCGCCGCTTTGATTATTTTCTTCGTTCAAGGATTTGTCCTCAAAATAAATTTGGGTAGTTAGTGCGCACCCAGGTATGCGTCTACGACACGCTGATCACCCTGAATTTCTCCAGGTGTTCCGCTGGCCAGCATTTTTCCATGGGCCAGACAATAAATCTTGTCGGCCATGTTCATAATGACACGCATATTATGTTCAATGATAAATAGAGTAATACCGAATTCAGTGTTAGCTCTCTTCAGTCGATCAATCAAGCCATTGATCAGAGTGGGATTGATCCCTGCCGTCGGTTCATCCAACAATAAAACCGTTGGCTCATTCATCAAGGCCATCGCGAATTCCAGTAGCTTTTGCTGACCAAACGACAGCGAACCCGATTTCAGGAACCGTTTCTCGTATAAGCCGACGAAATCCAGCAACATATCTGCCCGCTCGTAATCCGCTTTGCTATTCTTACCGAACGAATCCATAAAACGCATTTTCCGGTGCGGCATGGAGATCAGCATATTCTCGACCCCGTTCATCGCGCCATAAATTCGGGTTTGTTGGAAGGTGCGTAACAGTCCAAGTCGGGCGATACTTTGCACCGGTAGTTTTGAAATCTCCTTGCCTTCAAATCGAATTGAACCCTCATCGATTGGGTGATAACCGACGATGGAGTTAAATAGCGTTGTTTTCCCAGAGCCGTTTGGCCCAATTAATCCGGTGATACCACCTTTTTCCACTTGCATGGAAATATCAGTGTTCGCCAATACACCGCCGTAGGATTTAGACACACCCTGGACATCAATTATGGTGCTCATGATGCTTCTCCTACACTCTCTTTCTTCTCGATTCGTACACCAAACCATTCGGGCTTTTTATGCATCAACCATCCCATCAAGCCGTCCTGAAAGTAAACCACGGTTACCACAATCAAAGCGCCCAACGCTACCCACTGCCATCCTAGCAAATAGTTCCAGGTGACCTCTTTAATAACGTGGAACAGAATAGCTCCGACAATCGGCCCCCACAAGGTGCCCTTGCCGCCGAGCAATACGCAGACCACCATAAAGATACCAAGGTTGATGGTTTGGTATGCGGTTTCCAACGGCTCAAAGTGAATCAGCTGAAATGCCGATATGCCTCCGACAATGCCAACAAAAAATGCGGCTAAAGCCCACATGGTTAATTTATAGCGCAGTGTGTGAATCCCCATTGCTTCGGCTTTTTCTTCGTCATCACGAATCGCATTCACAGCGGCGCCAAATCGGGTTCCATACAGCCATTTGAGAAAGATAAATAGCACCACACCAGAGACCGCAAATAAGAAATAAAAAAACAGTTTGCCGTTATCTAAATCTCCAGGGTATACGGGGAGCGCGATACCTTGTCCGCCACCAACCCATTCCCAGTTGGCGACCAGCTCTCCAGCGGCGATCGCCACACCAAGCGTACCAATTGCAAAGTAGGGTCCGCGCAACCCGAAGGTCACGTAACCAATTATCACGGCGGTGATCGCGCAGAATATTCCCGCGCCAATAATGCCCACTATTGCCCCAACAAAGTATTGGGTGTCGGTGAACTTCATGATTTCTGATCGAGATGCGTCGTTATAGATACCCACATCATGTACCAGGCCAATACAAATAATCGCGGCCACATACATTCCTGTGCCGTAAAAAAAGATATTACCTAGCGAGTTGTAACCCATCTGACCGCCCGTCATATCCCAGGTCATGGACACCACGATCATCAGCCAGAGTGTGGCTAATTGGGTACGAAACGCTGGAAACATAAATGGCGCTGCCGTAATAAAAATAAGTAGCAGCACGTAGAAAATAGTTTTTTTCATCATCGGCTCCTATTTAAGACTTTGGCGTAAGCGCCGCTGTTGAATCAATCGATATACCAGCACCAGTAAAAGCAGCAACACCGCGATGGCTTGCTGATACCCAATACCAAAAATATGTGCGCCATATTGCTCAGCAGCACCAATGCCTAGACCTGCAGCGATAACGCCCGGCAAATTACCCAGACCTGCGGCGGTCACGATCACGAAAGAGCGGATCGAATACGTGATGCCATAGAACGGCTGGATCACCCAGACCATGACAATGATTGCGCCCGCTGCGCCACAAATCGCGGCATTGAGCGAAAACGTAAACGAGTACACTTTCTCTGTATCAATTCCCAATACGCGCGCTGCTCTGGCATCCTGCGCGGTAGCACGGATCGCCTGCCCCATGCGGCTGGTTTTCATAAAGTAGATGACGCCCGCAGCCAGGGCAGCGGCCATCGTCACACCTAGCAGCTTGGCGATCGGAACGTCGACAAAGCCATCAAAGAAGTACAGGGTGTCATACTGCAGTTGGATACTCTGCGTATCAGACCCAAACAATAGGTTCATAATCTGCGCCATCATAATGGCGAGACCAAAGGTAGCGAGCAATGAGGTAAACAAGTCTCTTTCGATTACCCGCGATATCACGGTTTTGTAAATCACCCAACCGAGTCCCCACATAAGAATAAACGCTGCGGGTACACCTAGCAGTGGCGGCACTCCCAGCTTGGCCAAGTACCAGGCGACATAACCACCGGCAATAACAAAATCGCCTTGAGCCAGGTTTTTGACATTCATCACACCCCAAACAAGGGCCAGGCCATATGCTGCCAGCGCAAAGAGTGCGCCAATCATTAACCCGTCGACCACAATCTTCAGATTGACAATGGGAAATTCAAACAGCAGCGAAATATTACCGAGGATTTGATCCATAGTAGTTACGCAGAAATAGGAAAGCGGAGTAAAAAAACGGGGCGCCTGGAGGCGCCCCGAGTGGAGGATTTACAAATTTTAAGGCTTACGCGGCCAGTTCAGTGGGTGTGAAGCAAACGCAGAAGGTGCAACTACGTTGTATTCACCTCCCTGGATCTGGCGCAGCACCATTGGCTTAGCAATATTGTTACCAGCGTCAGCGAATTTGATATCACCGTAGAAAGTTTTCAGATCAGTCTCGGCAATTGCGTCACGAAGTTTGTCTTTATCAAGGGTACCTGCTCTTTCGAAAGCGTCCTTGAAAACATACACCGCTGCTGATGCCTGTGCAGTCTGATAGGGAACTTTTTTGTCGGTATATTCTGTATAAGCCGCTTTAAACTCCTTCTCGTAGTTTGACGCAGTTCCAAAGATTGGATCTTCGTAAGTCAGCGTCTCCGCCCATTGGGTAGAACACAGAATGTCGTTAGCCGCATCCCCAAAGTTACCAACCACATCAGCTGCTTCACAGTGGGTAATCGCAATCATGGGGGTGTCGATTTTTTGCTCACCAATTTGACGCACTGCAGTAGCGGCACCTTTGGAGTGACCAGAAACAACCAGCAGGTCTGGCTTGAGCAATTTAACCTTGGTCAAAATCGCGCTCATATCCGACAAGTCACGAGGCAGTTGCTCATCGATCACCACATTCATACCGTATTTGGCAGCGTCTTCTTGCACACCAGCTCGAATGTCGAGTGAGAAAGGATCATTCTCAACCGCGATAGCCACTTTGACATCACTCGCTTTCTTGCCTTCTTTCTCTGCCATTTCTGCAGCGAGGGTCACCGCTGATGCGAGATACTGCTCAGAAGTCGAAAGCACGGCAAACAGATATTTATAGCCCTTGTTAAAAAGCGAGCGGGATGCGCCCTCCGCTTCAACCATTGGGATCTTGTACTTCTCTGTGACAGGTGCAATCGCTTTCGTCAAACCAGAAGAGTAGGGGCCAAGCATGTATTGCACTTTATCTTGGCTAATTAGACGTTCCGCAAGCGTCGCACCACGGTCGCCTTTAGATTCATCATCGTAATAGATAACTTCAAAGTTGTAACATTTGTCACCCACCTTGACGCCACCATTCTCGTCGATCTTTTTGATCGCAAATTCATAACCGTTCTTTGCATGCACACCATTTGTTGCATACTTTCCGGTTAATGAAATAGCGGAGCCTAGGGTCAGGGTTTCGCAGTCTGCCGCGAGCGCTGATTGGGAAAATAGAAGTGACGCGCCAGCAATACAGCCAAGTGCGCTGAGGGTTTTATTCATCGGGTTCTCCTCGTGAATTAGGTGTTTAAATTCTTTAGGAACCGTGGACACAAATAACAGTAGCTAGTATGGGCCAGAGATTCCTTTATTGCCCGATCTAAGCAAAGACTCTATCTCTTTATCTTGAACGGGTGTTTTATCAGGTCATGATAATGGAACCACCAGTGGGTGTCCAGCGAGGTACAAACCAACCCCTGATTGATTCAGGTTCAGTGGAAATCACCCCCCTCTTCCACCAGTTTGGTTAAAAAAGGAGATGGTTGCCAAAAATCGTGTTCCCGATCAAATTGCTGTACCTGATTGAGAACTGTTTCTAGCCCCAACGCACTCGCATAGTGCATCGGACCACCTCGCCAACGCGGAAATCCGTAGCCATACAGCCAGGCGAGATCGATATCACTGGCTCTTTCAGCGATATTTTCAGCTAAAACATTCGCCCCTTCGTTCACAATCGCAAAAACACATCGTTGAACAATTTCTGCATCGCTGATTTCACGCCGTTTGATCCCGAGGCCCTGGGAGGCTTTAACAATTAACGCCGTAATTTCCGGATCAACTGCTCCCCGCCGGCTCCCATTTTCGTATAAATAAAAGCCTCGGCCAGTTTTTTGACCAAACCAGCCGCGTTCACAAATCTGGTCAGCGACCACCGCATAGCGCTTGTCGGGATCGCGGGTTGCCGCCATGGCCTTACGATTTGCCCAGCTGATATCCAGACCCGCAAGGTCGGCCACCGCAAACGGCCCCATCGCAAAACCAAAACTAGTGAGGGCAGCGTCTACCTGCTCCGGCAAAGCCCCCTCCTCGATTAAAAATTGCGCTTCACGTTGGTAACAGGCGTATAGACGATTGCCGATAAATCCATGGCAGTTGCCAGAAATCACGGTGATTTTATTCGCCCGCTTGCCTATCGCCAAAGCGGTCATTAATGCGGCTTGAGAGGTGTGCTTTCCGCGAACCACCTCCAGTAGCCGCATTAGATTGGCAGGTGAAAAAAAGTGCATCCCCACTACATTTGTCCTCTTCTCACCCGCTGCTTCCGAAATAGCATCTATATCAAGATAAGAGGTATTGGTTGCCAGAATCACACCCGGCAAAGCGGAAGCAAGCTTCGAGAAAATTGATTTTTTTACCGCAAGATCTTCAAACGCGGCTTCGATCACCAGCTCCACACCTGCCAAGGCTTCCAGACTCTCCACACTGCTCAACCTCCCGCCTATGCGGCGGCGACTTTCGGCATCGATCCTGTGCTTCTCAACGTCGCGATCGAGAGCCTGGTTGATACGCGCTATTCCTCGTTGCAGAGAGCTGAGTGCGGTGTCGTATAACCTCACGCTAAACCCCGCTTTTAATAACGCGATCGCGATGCCGCTCCCCATGGTACCAGCGCCGATAATGCCCACATTCTCAACCGGCGCAGGGGCAGCTTCTCCACTGCGATCAAGTTTTCCGGCCTGCCTTTCAGCAAAGAATACATGTCTGAGCGCTGCGGCTTCATCTGAGATCACACATTGCTCAAATTGTGCACGTTCAAACTGCAGACCTTTATCAAACGGCAGGGTAAAAGCCGCCTCGACACAATCAATACAAACCAGCGGTGCCCGCATCCCGCGTGCAGCTTTCCGTGCCTTTTCGCGCGTAGTCTCAAATAGTGAAGAATCCACCTGGGGAAGTGTTTTCTCACTGGTAGCGACAGGGTGGCTTTCCGAATCAATATCTCGCGCAAAAGCGCAAGCCCTGGAGATCAGATCTCACTCAAACACGGCATCCACAGCGCCATGGGTCAGAGCCGACTCAGCGTCCACCGGTTTGCCACTCACAATCATATCCAGCGCAACCTCTGCCGGCACCAGACGAGGTAGCCGCTGCGTTCCGCCTGCGCCCGGGGGAATACCCAGGGTGACTTCTGGCTGACCCACCTTACCTCCGGCAATGATCACGCGGTAATGACAGGCCATCGCGATTTCAAAGCCACCACCCAGTGTATTCGGACCAAGCGCAGCCACCACCGGTTTGGTTGATTGCTCCAGGGCGACGATCAGATCTCTGAGCGTCGGCTCTTCCTCAGGCCAATCCTTACCCTGGAAGCGAATATCAGCACCGGCGATATTGCCTTTACCACCTCCCGCCAATACGATGGCAGAAATAGAAGAGTCAGTGTTGAGTGCAGCGATGCTCTGCATAATTGCCCGCGGAACTCCAGGGCTCATCGCGTTCACTGGCGGGTTTTCAATCATGACAATGCCAATGTTTGCGTCTTTTTCAACGGTAACTAGTTGAGTACTCAATGTTGGTATAAATCTTGGAAGAAGGATAAGTGGAGTCGTCTATAATTCTGATGGATCAGATTTATGCAGAGACTTTTTAAGCGAAAAGACTCTCGTTCTAGACACCATAAAATATTCAGACAGCCCTGCAAGTGTAACCAAACTATTGGTAAAACAATGATTCGAAACCCGATAAAATGGCCAAATAACGCACGTTGTGCCTGTGCAATCACCTTTGATATGGATGCAGACAGTTTGATCCATATTTCCAAACCCGCCGACAGTCACAACCGCCTATACCCAATTTCGATGGGGAAATACGGCCCGGAAGTGGCTGTACCGCGGATTCTCGACACTTATAAACGCCTCGGTCTAAAGCAATCTTTCTTTGTGCCTGGCTGGTGCATCGAACAATATCCTGCGGCGGTTGAAGCCATGCTGGCTGGCGGGCATGAAGTCGGACACCATGGCTATCTCCATGAGGACCCCACCAGACATCCGCATTCGGAGCAAATCGAATGGTTCGACAAAGCCATGGAAGCCCATGCGCGAGTCGGCAACTCGCCAAAAGGCTATCGCGCACCGGTGTACAACATTACCCAAGGCGTGATCGATTTACTGATTGAACGAGGTTTTGATTACGATAGCTCGCTCATGGGGGACGACATTCCCTACATGATGGATACCGATCAGGGTAGCTTGGTGGAAGTACCAGTTCACTGGGGCACCGATGACTGGCCTCCCTTCGCGCACTATGAAGAAATCGGCTACATGATGCCAGTCAAGGCGCCGAGCGTTGGACTGGGTGCATTCTTTGAGGAGTTTGATGCCCACTACACTGCTGGGGGTTTTTGGCACTGCATCTGGCATCCATTTTTAACGGGACGGCTCGCGCGCTGGCATCAGGTTGAACAATGGCTGGAGAAAATTCTGAGCTCTCACGATGTGTGGTTTGCCACGCTCGGAGAAATCAATGCGCATATCAGGGAACAAGCCAGTCAAGCTGAATCTGTGATCAGACGGGACAAGCTTCCCTACTATGAGACTCCGCCTTCTGTTATCGCAAAGAAAGAAATCTCATGAGTTTCGACCCTGCCGAAAGCACCGGCCTTAATCAGACTGCTGAATCTGCGATTTCGGCTGACGGAACGCCCGACTATGATCGTACTTATACGATTGCACCCAGAACGGGAATCGCGACGCTTCTGCAAGCAGGCGATACGCTCACTATCACCAACCCAAGCGGTCACCAGGTTTGTGATTTTTGGACCTTTCGCTACCCCGGCATCACCGAATATCTTTCGATGGCGCATACCCATACGGCACTGGACAGCATTATGCCTAAACCGGGAGACGTACTGGTCACCAACAACCGTACTCCAATACTTCGCTTTCTGGAAGACACCTCCCCAGGCATTCACGACACAGTGATGGCCGCCTGCGATTTACCTCGCTACCACCAGCTTGGCGTTTCCGGATACCATGACAATTGCACTGACAACCTGCGCATGGCCGTGGCGGCAATCGGTTTGTCGTTGCCCGCTATTCCGGCGCCATTTAACGTATGGATGAATATTCCAGTGGAGAAAGATGGCAGCATTCGCTGGCAACCTCCTGTCAGTGAAAAAGGTGATTTTGTTAGGTTTGAAGCATTAGTGGATTGCGTTGCCGTGATGTCCGCCTGCCCGCAGGATCTGACCCCTGTGAACGGCCTCGATACTGAACCGGACAAACTCACTTTTCAGGTTACGCGATAAGCCGTTCGACATGGATGGTGGTCACTCGAACTTACCCTGCGCACATAGCGGTGCAGCGAATCAAATGCCTTCGATGACCGGTAAAGTCGTTGATCGGATAGTGCAAAGTAAAACGGTTATCCCACATGACCACCTGGCCGGGCTCCCAGGATACCCGACAGGTAAATTCAGGACGTGACATATGCTGATCAAGAAAGTCGATGAGGGGCTCACTTTCTTCACTGCTCATGCCATCGAATCGGGTCACAAACATTCTATTTATGTAAAGCCCATGCTGGTTCCGCACGGGGTGAGCGCGAACAACTGGATGCACAGCGGTTTCGGTCTCATGGTCTGGCCGCCCTCTCCCATTATAGCTATGCACGCCTTGTAACTTGGCGAGCATCGACTGCATACCGGAACTCAGAGTTTGATAAGCCGCCAGAGTGCTGGAGAAAAGGGTATCACCACCTGAGGGTGGCAACTCTTTTGCGTGTAGTACGGAAACAAACCCTTCTGGATTTCTGAACGTGACATCAGCATGCCAGTCTGAGCCACCGAACAGGCGGGCCCCATCAGCCTCTTTCACCATGTCGAGCACTTTGCCAGAGTCATCACTATAAATCACGCCGTCGTCTGCATGATGCATAAAAATTGGACCGAAGTGGGCGGTAAAGTCTGCGAGCCCGGATATATCCAGATTCTGATCTGGAAATACGAGCACAAGGTGCTCGGAAAGCGCAGATTGGATCAGATTCAGTTGTTCAACAGCAGGCTGACCACTGAGCGAAACCCCTTCAACACGAGCGCCAATGACTGGATTGAACGGTGTGATTGATATCCCAGACATCGCGCAATCCAACAGTGTTATTTCGGCAGAACATACACCGCATCTGGCGACCAGCTAACCCAGAGAGTGGTGCCGATGTGTAAGTCGAGTTCTGCGATTTCGCGCTGCTGTTTTTGAATTTTCAGTTCCACCCCAGATTCGGTTTCCAATAACAGACTGACAACAGTGCCAATAAACTCTTCGCTCACCACGTTGCATGGAATAGCCTCGCCGTTTTCCGGTGGCACCGCATCAATCTCAAAATTGTCTGCACTGATCACGACTTCGATATCTTCGCCATTTTCCAGTGGAGCGGTCTGCACTCCGCTGGCGTGGATCACCCCGAGCGCCGTGTCCATCTGCACTTGTCCAGCATTGGTCTGCGCCACCTTCCCAGTGAAAATATTGTTGGAACCGACGAATTCGGCAACAAATCGGCTGGCTGGCTGGCGATAAACTTCCAGTGGCGCCCCTACCTGTTCAATTTTCCCCTGGCTCATAATCACCACTCTGTCCGCCATCGCAAACGCTTCAGACTGACTGTGAGTGACATAGACAAAGGTGATGCCCAGATCTTTTTGCAGACGTGACAGAACGCCCTGCATGCGAACCACCAGATTGGCGTCAAGCGCACTCAATGGTTCATCGAGCAATAAAACCGGTGGCTCTGTCACCAACGCTCGCGCCAAGGCGACCCGCTGTTTTTGCCCTCCCGAAAGCTGATCGATCTGGCGCTCGGCAAACTCTGCAATTTCCATTCTTTCCAGCCAGACCATTGCGCGGCGCTTTCTCTCCGCAGGTTCGATGCCTCGCATTCGCAAACCAAACTCCACGTTTTCGATTACTGACAGGAATGGAAACAGCGCCAGAGATTGCCAGACCAGCGGCGTCTCTCTCTCAGACGGCTTCAACTCGTTGATTCTTTCTCCATTTAGTCGAATCTCCCCTTCAGACGGGCTTTCCAGACCGGCGAGCATTCGCAGCGTGGTGGTTTTTCCACAACCGCTCGAACCCATAATCGCCAAAAACTCCCCCTGCTCCACTGAGAGGTTCATTTTCTCAACGGCAACTGTGTCGCCAAAACGTTTGACGACATCTTCAAAGACAATTTGAGCCTGCGACATAGAACTTAATTCTGGTTACTGCGATAAGAAAAAATCAATTGTGCGATCACCACCAGCGTCATCGAGGTGAAGAAGACAAAGGTTCCAATGGCGTTTATTTGTGGGTCCACCGTGCCTTGCAATACTTCGAGTATGGCCACGGGAATGGTTTTATTCAGACCCGAAACAAACCACGAAACCGTAAATTCATCGAACGACACCGCCATGGTCAGACAAAATGCTGAAATTAAAGCAGGCATGGCAAAGGGCAACACCACGTTTTTCATTGCCGCCCATTCTGATGCGCCCAAATTCCAGGCGGCGGATTCAAGGTCGGGGTCCATCTGCTGCAGTCGCAGGCGAATCACCCCCATGGCAAATGGCGCGCACAACACGGTATGAGCGATGATGATCGACCATACCTGGCCGGAAGCACCAATTTTGGATAACCACGCTAACATCCCCAGCGCCAGGATAATGAGCGGAATCGTTGGCGGCAATAGCGCTAAGGCAATGTAGGCGCCTTTAAACCGAAACTGATAACGAAAATCTGTGTAGGCGGTGCAGAAGCCGATGAATGTGGCCAGCACTCCGCTGCAAACGCATACCAGCATACTGGTTCGCGCCGCTTTCCAGAAATCCGGATCATTCAGCACTGTCTCGTACCACTTAAAAGTAAACGAGCCAAGCGGTACTGTGGGAAAGCGATCTGAGTTAAAAGAAAAAATAACGCTGGTCACAATTGGAGTAAATACGAACGCAAATACCAATACCAGGTATACCCAAATCGACCACCGAATCACCCGATCTGCATTCATCCCATTACCGCCGCTTTCGATACGCAATGCTGATGGCTGTGTATGCAACCACCATCAGCGTCACCATCATCACCACTGCCACCACCGCCGCTCTCGGCCATTGCTGACCGGCTTTGGTTGTGTCGATAATTAAAATTGGCAAAGTGGGAGGTTTGGAACCGCCCAAATAATAAGGCGCGACGAAATCACCAAAAGAGAGAATAAAACAAAACACAGCGCCGATAATTAAGCCGGTTTTTGCGGCCGGGATGGTGACCGACCAGATGGTTCTCAATCGACCCGCCCCCAGGTTTTGCGCTGCTTCCAACAGGCTCCGATCAATATTCGCCAATGACAGGGTTTGCAGAATGATTACCAATGGGAAGGTCAGTGTTAGATACCCGACAATCGAGCCGAATACGGTGTTCAACATCTTATATGGCCCCAAGCCCAGATAGCCGAGCAAAGCATTAGCGACACCGGACTCGGCCAGAATGACGTACCAGGAAAATGTGCGAACGAGATAGCTTGTGAAGAATGGAATGATCAGAAGGAAGATCGCCCATCTGCGGACACTGGCTGAAACTTTAAATGCCAATCCAAAGGCGGCCGGAAATGCCAATAGGCTGGTCACTACCGTAGAAAGCGTTGCCAATCCAATGGTGTACCAGTATGCGTCCCAAAAATAATCCCTGGATGTCATTTTGATCCAGTTTTTCATTTCAAATGCTTCCTGCATCCGATAGTTCTTCACCAGGAAGAACGACATCGCAATCATAAATAGCAGCGGGCCCACAAAAAACAATAACTGCCAGACAATCACTGGCATGCGCCAGGTCAATGCATAGAGGTCTATTTTGTTTTTCACTGAGAGCTTGCGAATTGAGGGCGACTGACTATCGATAACCAGAGGCGGCACTTAAATAACCAAGTAGTGTGCCGCCTCCACACCAGAACACTATCGCTGTGGCGGTCAACCACTTTGGGGGGAATTACGACGCCCCGATTCGAGGCGTCGCAGTTCACTGTCCAACGATTAAGCGTTTTTGTACTCGGACCAGAAATCGTTCCAGTCTTCCAGACTTTGCTGCTTGGGAATATCGCGGTAATGAATACGACCTTGCTTGATCAACGCCACCGGATCATTGGCGTCACCATTCACCTGGCCCGTCCGCATCGCTTCTTTAGGGTCAACTTCGTTCAACATAGCGCGACCCGCGTTGGTGACCGCGAACCCAGGATAGCCTAGCATTTGTGCAGACTTCACCTGTCCGGGCGCTGAGATGGTGTACTCCAGATATTTCTTCACGATATCTTTCTTGGTGGAAGTAGAGACAATGGAATAAGACTCCGTCCACTGGATACCGCCTTCCTCTGGCACGACCGAGCTCACAGGGGCGCCATCTCTTTCCAGAATGCCAGTGACCCAGTCGCCAATGCCGACCATCGCCAGCATCTCTGCATTTTTCAGGCCAGCAAAAGTACCGCCGAAATCAAAATAGCCGCCCACCTGTGGTTTGAGGGAAAGCGTTTTCTCCTGAACCGCCTTCCAGGCATCCTCTGAAATGTCAAATGGTCCGGGGCTCGTGTTGCCGTTTAGCAAACTGATTTCACCGAGGCTTGGCAGATGCCAGTCAAAGTGCCCTACCTTACCTTTCAGCTTTTCGTCCCAGAAAACGTTGTAGCTCATCGCTTCTTCCCGGGTAATCGCATCTTTATTGTAGGAAACGCCCAAATGACCATAGCGGGTAATTAGCGAATACAACTTGCCGTCATTCCAGTGGCCCGGGAAGTTCATGAAGTCTTCATGCATCAGATCATCCATTGGATAATCGGATGGGTCCAGCTCATCCACCAAATCAGATTCGATGAGCAGTCGCGCGTACTCCGCATCCGTATGGATCAGATCGAAGGTGCCCGGCGGGTTTTGCGCCAACGCTGCCAGCATATTGTCGCCGCCTGCATAATACTTGGGCACAAACTTCACATTCTCAGCGGCTTCAAACTCCGCCACCATATCCGGCTCAGCAGTGCCATACCAACCCAGCATATTAATTTCTGTGGGCGCAGCGAGAGCCTTGCGCGAAGTCAAAATCATAGGTGCCGCAATAGCACTGGCGACTGCAGTAGATGCCTTGATAAATTTTCTGCGGGTGAATTTCTTGTGGTTTGTCATATGTTCTTCTCCTGTTCGAGTAGTCGTTATTGTTTGGTTTGGTCGGGGTGCTCAGTGTTCACCGATATCGGGAAAACATTGTTCGGGGGTGAAAGTAGCAAAGCTATCAAGGGTTTGTCGGTTGCATTGATCCTGTATCTCGGATCCCCTCTCCACACAGGATGACAGCAGATATTTATTCCTCATCTCCGCAGAGGCCTCGGTTTCTTCAATACAAACTGCGGCGATTCCGGCAACAGTGCCACCCTGGCGTTCAACCAGTTCGATACCCGCATTCATAGTACCACCGGTTTCTATCCATTGATCAACTAACAGTACCCGGGTTCCTTCGGCAAATGCAGGTTTGCGCATTTCCATTTGCTGGGTCTGACCTGAGTAGTTATTCATATCAACCACATCGTAATCCACGGGAATTTTCCCGCCCTTCCTGATGGTCAAAAAACCCGTTCCCAGTCGATCGGCCATGGCAGCACCCAGCACAAAACCAGCAGCATCAAAACCCGCTACGACGTCAATTTTCCGTGCATCGAAAGGCGTCAATAAATCATCCAGCATGGCGTGAAAGCTGTCCGCATTGATATACGCTGAAGACGGATCGAGCCAGGCATATTTTTCCCCGCGACTGCGCGGCGCCATATTGTCCAAATACCAATGCTTTAGACGGGAATGCTGTTGCGAATCATGCGGGTTGCGACATCTACTGAGCAATAGTCTGAGACGCATCGGATCAATATGATAAAAGTCGCCAGGATAATTAACGCCTGTGGCCACAAGCACTGCATCAATATCAGAAGCGTATTGATGAATATTGCCGGGCGAGACGCCAGATGCGATGGCCAGCGGTGCAGCACCAGCTGCATCGCGAAAGACCGCCACCTTATCGAGATCTGTCTCTTCTCCAGTCGCAATACCGGACGTCGTCACCACATCCATCTGACCTGCCGCCAAAGACGCAGCGCGTGCGTAATCAGATGGTTTTACTGTTCTTTGTTTTTTAAAAGCGGTACCGCCGAAGTACATCCCATTCCATCCGCAACTCTTACGAATCGCCGATATTTCAGCCGCCTCCTGCTGCTGATCTTCCGCAGCGGCTTCATCTATTCTAGCGTCATCTGCCCAATAGGCATCAATAACACAACCTTTTTGCGCTAGTTCGGCAAGGATAGGAAACGCTTCCTTTCCGGTTACCGCTAGGAAATTGACACCCAGCCACAGCGCTGGATAGTGACTACGTGCAGATTTGATCAGAGGTAAGAAAGGCTCTATTCCGAAATCGTGGTTGATCAAAAAGACACCCTGGGCTCCTTCCGATACCGCGACATGAATATTATCCAAAACCTGTTTCTCGTCTTGAACATGAATAACAGGTAACACTGCCGGGCCATGGCACTTAAATTGTTTTCTGAACTCATCGCGATTCATTGTTTGTTATACCTCTTCATTGCCGGCAATATCTTCATTCCATATATCCGGTCGCTCCCGAATAAACTTTGCCATTAACGCTTTGCATTGTGGATCATCAACCAGTACCACCTCTACCCCATGTTGTCGAAGAAAATCGATATTACCGGCAAAGTTTTGGTCTTCACCAACAACAACCCGACCAACGCCGAAATGAAGAATCGCCCCGGTACACATCATGCAAGGGCTTAGCGTGGTGTACAGATCGATTTGATCGTAATCATCACGCACGCCGGCCGCGCGCAAGCAGTCGGTTTCCCCATGCATCACCGGATCTCCCTCCTGCACTCGTTTGTTCCGGCCCTGGGCAATCACCTGGCCTTGTTTGACCATCACCGCGCCAATCGGCGCACCGCCCTCATTGTAACCATCCAGCGCTTCTTGATATGCCAGTCGTAAGAAGTGGATATCGCTTTCAGTCATCGAGGTCATTCACTTTCTCCAAACTCGCTCAGTCGCAGACATCCTTGATGGGGAACAAACGAGATTGGCAGCGCCTTTTCCTCGAGAAGTTTGATTGCAGCGGATTCCATCTTGGGTAAACCAATCACTAGGGCACCAATCGAGAATTGCAGCAAGGTGCCTGCGCACAACATGTCTGGGTATCTGGTGGTGTAGAGCGTGAGTTGAGGTTGATCGTTTCTCCGTCCGGCACGCCGAATACAATCCAGTTCCGCTGTGGCGATCGGATCGTTGAGTTCCATGGTCTGATTGTGACTCTGCGCAACAACGACTGGCGAATCTCCGCCTGTTTTCACGAGTACCGCTCCTGCCGGCTCTTCGTTGGAATTTAGCGCTTTTTCACCTTCCTGACTGGCGATATCAAGATAATAAGAATGATCCACTAGAGGCTGAATTGATATCGAGTATGCGTTGGTTTGAATTCGATGATGTTCGTAAGATACCAGCAATCTCTCACAATGAGAAATAGCCTACCCTTCGCACCGGTTTGGTTAACCTGAGCCCTACTTTTGAGCGCTTTGTCGCCAAACTTCGGGAACCCCTATGATCAGGATTTTTCTCAAACCCAGCAGTAAAAAAACCAGTTTAATGGTTTGTAGACAGCCTAATCCAGTTAAGGATATCCTCGCGACATCGAACGACATGAGCCACAGCGCGGTCTGAAGTTCTAATCCGGTCTAAGAGAGTAAGTGTATGTCCAATATCGCAGAAACTTATAACAATCAGGGATTTGTCACGGCTTTGGATGCATTTACCGAGAAAGAAGCTCAACGCTACAGAGCAGCGTTTGAAACAGCGGAAAAAAAATATGGTTTGGATCAGGTTTTTCGCCAGCTGGCATTTGGTAGTGCCAATTTTTCTCTGCCATTTGTCGATGAAATCACCCAGTTGCCCACCATTATAGATCCGGTGAAAGAAATTCTTGGACCCGATCTATTGGTTTGGGGTGCCGGGTTTTTCAATAAGGAACCCCGCACTCCTGACTTTGTCAGCTGGCATCAGGATTTGAATTATTGGGGGTTAAGCGATTTGGAAGAAGTCACCGCATGGGTGGCACTCTCAGAAGTCACCTCAGAAAACGGATGTATGCGCTTTATCCCCGGAAGTCACAACGCGGGAGTGGTGCCTCATAAAGATACTTTCGCCGACGAAAATCTGCTTTCTCGAGGGCAACAACTCGACGTGGAAGTCGATGAAAAACACGCATTTGATAACGAATTGCAACCGGGGCAATTTTCATTGCATCATGGAAGAATGTTTCATGCGTCGGGGCCTAATCGCTCCGATACACGAAGAATTGGCCTTGCAATTCGTTACATCACACCGGCAATGCAACAGACCAGCGGTGAGAAACCTTTTGTTCGGCTGGTTTCCGGACGAGACCATTCTGGACACTTCCAACTGATTGAGCCAGCTACCGAAATCATGTCCCCAGCCCATATACGCGCCTACCAATACAACCAAAAGGTGCAGCACCAGGATTTGTATGGCAGTGCCGTCCAATCTGGCAAACAAGCGATTCCAGCAAAATCCGCATAAACCTCAAAGCGCAATGAAGATAGGTATTCTCGGCGCGGGCGCCATGGGATCGGTTTACGCCGGACTACTGCGGGAAGGCGGGAATGAAGTTCATGTGGTTGATGTCTGGCAAGAACATATAAACGCCATCACGAAACACGGGCTCAGAGTGGAAGGGGCTAGCGGAAATCGAACAGTCCATTCTATTCAGGCGCATACTAATGCTGAGTCAGTAGGGATCTGCGAACTGATAATCATCGCTACCAAGGCATCCAATGTGGGCGAAGCAGCTGCAGCTGCGGTATCACTTGCAGACGCAAACACGCTAGTGCTCACGATTCAAAATGGTCTCGGTGCTGGCGAGAGAATTCTGAATGCGGTCGACCGCGGTTCACCCCTCGCAAATAATATTTTGCTAGGTGTCGCTGGAGGTTTTGGGGCCTCGCTCAAAGCGCCGGGCCACGTTCACCACAACGGCATGGAGTTAATTCGTGTGGGTGAGATGCATGGCGGCTTGAGCGATCGTGTGGAGAACATCGCCTCTATCTGGCGAAACGCCGGATTTAACGTCCGCGCATTTGAGGACATTCATCAACTCATTTGGGAAAAGTTTATTTGCAATGTCACGTTTAGCGCACCCTGTACCGTTTTTGAAAAAACGCTGGGTGAACTTATGGCGCAAAAAGATGCATGGTCGATTGCAAAGGGTTGTGCCTTAGAGGCATATCAGGTGGCTGTCGCCAAACGCATTAATCTGGGGTTTGATGATCCTGAGAGATACGTTTCAGATTTTGGAGAAAAAATGCCCGACGCACGCCCTTCGATGTATCTGGATCACCTAGACCGCAAACCCTCTGAAATCGACGCCATCAATGGCATAGTGCCCATCGTCGCAGAAGAAGTGGGGCTCAGTGCACCGATCAATCAAACTCTGTCTGCCATTGTGAAATCCAGGGAGCAGTTGTTTTAAAATTTTTTAGTAATGCTTCGAAAGCGTTGTCGGGAGCGCGCGACTCCCGCCCAAATCAAGAAGCTTTATTCCATCTCGTCTATGATTGATCGAATATAGTTTAATCTCAGCGCGGATTCCTCTTCCATCATCCTCAACTCTTCGAGGATCAGTTTCTTATTTTCCGCCCCACTAGTTTTCTTTTTGAGAAGCCTGTCCAGTTCTGTCACCGCATTGCGAAATTCGTTCGAGCTCTCGAAATGCAGTTCTGTTTTTCGCGTACCACTGTCCACCATTACATTCTTCTTGATGGTGGGGAAGCGGTACTTTCTGCTAACCGGCAGGAAGGATCCTTTTTTACGGTTATAGATAAGGCGAAGCACGTCACTATTTTCTGACGAAAATATTTGATATCGCGCAATCTCGGCAGGGTTTTTCACCCCCATCGAATCGAGAACTGGATAGTCGCTCATAGAATTACTCTTTTATTGTTGATTTCATGCTGCCGACGGCGAGGTGGGTTCACTTTGCATTTTTGCAACTGCCGCGGCTGCAGCGGCTTCGCTTTGCTGCAACTCATCCACAGTCAAATGACAGGATATCTGATGCCCATCCTTCAACTCTCTGATCGGGGCGGTTTTTGTATCGCAGGTGCCTTCAATGCCGACAGGGCAACGATTGAAAAACGGACAGCCGATCGCCGTTATTTCTACCCCTTTGGATATACCAACTGCCATCTCACGTTTGTTCATGGTTTCTTCCAGCCACCCCAGACGCATTTCCGGCACGGAACTAATCAGCAGTCGGGTGTAAGGATGAAACGGCGGTGTCAGTACTTCGTCGGTCGGACCTTGCTCCACAATGCGGCCTGCGTACAGCACCACGATTTCATCCGCAAAAGATGACACCGTAGAAAGGTCATGACTAATAAAAACAAACGATACACCGGTTTTGTCGCGCAGCGCCGTCAACAATTTAATGACGTTTGCGCCCACAATACTGTCCAAAGCAGATGTCACCTCATCGCATAACATCACTTCCGGATTTGCTGCCAGAGAACGGGCCAGATTGATTCGTTGCTTTTGTCCACCAGACAGCTCCATCGGATAGCGACTCGCGAACTCTGGAGTGAGTTCTACCATTTCGAGAATCTCTACCACCTTCTGGTGTTTCTCCTTACCCTTTAAGCCGTGATAAAACTCGAGGGGCCTG
>JAHQWE010000069.1 GCA_019633985.1 Acidiferrobacterales bacterium
CATCACCAACCCAGCGTGGGCCGAATGTCTTGTAATCTTCAGGACTGATATCCGGAGGCGAAGAAAGCATCTGCGCAAGTTGCCCGTAAGTCGCAACCTTCCCAAATGGAATTTGACGAGCCAAGTCCCATACTTGTTCAAAGTAAGATTGTCTGTTGGGAAGATAAACGGAATTCATGATGCGATTGTAGACTTAAGTATCAATACAGTGGCTCAAAAAGCGAAGAAAAAATGTGCCCGATTTATCTCATTCGGAGAAAGGATGTGAATTGATTAATTAAATCGGATACCTTTTCGCACACGCAACTGCCATCAACCCGCAACCTTCATTACACTTCAGGCCTATTCGATCGGGGTATGATTAAAGCTCGCCATGGCCTTAATTTTATCCAATCCGCCTAGATGCTCTGTCAATTTTTGTTGGTCTGAAAAGGCCATTCTATTCACTTCTTCCGGGTCGAGAATTTCGAATAACTGTTCGGTAAGGGCTGCTAGCGTGTCAGCGTAATCCGAATTTCCAGCGAGATCGTTTTTCTCTTTAGCATCCTTGCTTAAGTCAAATAGAAGTGGAGGGTGTCCCTCAGAAAAATAGACCAGTTTCCAGCAACCCTTGCGGAGCATGTAAAAGCCGCAGGGGCTGCCGCCATCGTGATATTCACTGATAACGGGTCTTTCATAATCTGGTTTCCGAATAAAATGTTGCAACGGGCGACTTTGCCAGGGCTTGGTCGAATTTGGAACATTTTGACCACTCACTGTTTCTTCAATCGTTGAGGCAAGATCGGTTAGTGACACCGGAGTGGAGTTTGTCGAGGGTTCAATACCTGCGCCACTCAAAATCATCGGTATGCCTGCCGAATCCTCATACATATAGCATTTGCCCCAGATACCATGATTACCCAACATGTCACCATGGTCACTGGTATAGATAATTTGGGTGTTATCGGTATGGCCGCCCTGCTCGAGCGCGGTGAGTACCTTAGAGACATTGTCGTCGAGGAAGCTACATAGACCATAGTAGTTCTTCAAACCTGTCTGCTCACTCTCACCATCAAAGTGATCGGCATAGTCCCAGAACTGACGCATGACGTCGATAACAGGATGGGATTGTTGTCGGTCCGGTTTCTGGGAATTAGGTTGCGGGATCGTTACGTCCCGATACAGATCGAAAAATTCTTCCGGTGCAGATAAGGGATAATGTGGACATATAAATGAAACAAACAGTACCCAGGGTTGTATGCCTGATGGAGCGCGGTGATACAACCAGTCTTCGGCTGCTGCGGTGATTTTACGGTCATATTCTGTGTAGCTGGTTTCACCTGGCCCTAGTTGTGAGGACATCTCAACGGTGTCTGAAAACTCTCCCATTGGTTTTCTTAACAATGCCTGAGGCCAACCGACTCCGTTATTGGCCAGATACATTGGATGAATCTGTTCAGTAAAACCCAGATCATCATGTGCTGAGCGATAGTGGAGTTTGCCGATCGAGACTACATTATGTCCGCCGTTTCGGAGTCGGTGCATCCAGCTTTGTTGTTGGCCGTAGTAAGGTTCTGCCGAAGACCAGCAACGGTTTTCAAAAACGGGTGTGCCAGTGGCAAAACTAGCGCGGGCGGAAACACAGATTGGGGAAGGGGTATAGGCATTTTCAAAGCGTACCCCTCGACGTGCCAGCTTATCCAACGTGGGGGTTTGAACTAATGGGTTTCCATACGCGCCCATGATTGAACGAGCATGTTCATCCGACATAATCACCAACACGTTTTTGCCGCTCATCGTAATCGTCTTTCTATTTATAGTGAGTAGGGTATCTGCAAAGCTATACATACTTTGATTGAGTCGCCAAGTGCAATCACTCGCAGTCGTTCCATTCTAGCTGTAGATCCTCTGCGATGATTCGCTACAGCAATAGATTGCTTACCTTTTCCGAGATGGAAGGTTTTTATGATTTTCGCGGGATAACTACAGGTTTTGTTTTCAAGACTAGCAAGTATGACAGCTAAACTTGGAAAATTCGGGCGGCTTGACAACAGAAGTAGAGTCAGGGATGGTATGCCGATAAGAAAAACGTTTGCACAGAGCCATGTGAGTCGTAGTTGGCCCAGTATAAGACCGTAGGCGTTTTAACCGTTCGGCTCGGTGTGGAAATTTTCTGCATTCACCCTCGAGCAAATGATTTCTACACTAAACCTCAACTCCCCCCCCCCCCAAGTAAAAGCTACTTCAATGATAAGCAATTAGTATTGCCGCAATGTTTAATCACACCCTTGGAAGCAAAGCAGTTAACTTCAAAAGAATACATTGTGACACGCTCAAATTAACCAGAATTGTCGTAATTGCCCTGCTGCTACTAACTCACAAGAATGTGTGGAGTGTGGAAGGGACACATGTCACCAATAAATCAGATTTCCCCTTAAAATTTTCAGAGATATTCTGGGATATTAAAGAATATGAAACTATTCAGTGGGGGCCTGGGAGAAATTACTTTTCGTCAGATCCTGATCACATTTGGGTAGACAACGATGGGGCTCTTCATCTTTCCATTAGTGAGCGGAATGGGAAGTGGTATTCGACCGAGGTTATTTCTCAGCAACCAGTGGGATACGGTACCTATACTTTTACCATTGAAGGAGATTTAAAAAAGCTCCCTGGAAATGTAACGCTTGGACTATTCACTTGGAATGAGAGGTCCTTTCAAGAGGCGGGAAACAGTGAGCTCGATATAGAAATCAGCAAGTGGGGCAACGAAATAGAGACGCAATTAATAAGCTATGCCGTGCAGCCAATCGGTTCTGACCCAATCTATGAAGAAAGGGTGAGGCGAATAGAGGTTAACGATTCGATATTATTAAACGGGACTAGTACCCATGTAATCATATGGAAGCCAAATCAAATAGATTGGCGCAGCTATCGTGGAACTGAAAAAGTGAAGCGAAATTTAATCGCGGAATGGAAATTTTCAGACGATAACCCTGGTCGCTCAAAGGTAGAAAATAATACGAGATCAAACGTGTTCGTTATTCCAGAGCCAGGAAACAATACTCATGCAAGAATAAATTTTTGGGTGCAAGAGGGAAGTTTTCATGGCCCCATTGGAGGACTAAGGCAAGAAGTGAAGATTAAGAGTTTTAAATTCGAGCCGTCCCACTAGCTTAGGGGAATGAAACGGGAACAAGCATGGACGATACTTAATTAGAGTTTTGAGTCAGAGATCGACTCCCGTATTCCCTGTTGTGTCCCTGAAACAGCGTCTTCAGGGATTACTGCATCGAATCCTTATCTGGTCGACATATCCTGCAGCTCGGCCGCGGATACCGGTTGCAGGCATGTCAGCCGGGCAGTTGTGCGCGAAGGGTGTGCCTCCAGTGCCACCAATAAACGGTCCACCATTAGAGTTGTTGTCGGTGGGGTCCAGCCTGTTCGCAGCGGTCAGTGCCCGGCAGCGGACGCGAATCCTGTCAACATAGGCCGCGGCATTGCCCCTGATCCCACTCACCGCATGATCTTCAGGGCAATCTTGGGTGACAGCCGGGCTACCACCTGTTCCGCCGTTGCCCGTTCTCGATGCCGGGGTATCAACCCATTGACCGGCACTGACGTTGACGCAACGCGCCTGGATGCGATCCAGCCAGAATCCACTGCGTACTCGGATACCTGCAAGCACCTGGTTGGAGTCACAAATTGATGAAAACGCATCACCACCGTTGCCACCTTCTGCGGGCGATATCCATGGTCCACGGGCAGGGCCACTTGTGATATCTGCACAGGAAATTGAAAGGGCGTCCAGGTAGCCATCGGCGCGACCGCGAAGACTTTTCGGAAAAAGTCCTTCTGGGCAGCGAATTGGCTGAAACGAACCGCCTCCGGTGCCGCCGAGCACACCAATGTTGTCAATATCAGCACTGGCAAGATCCAGGCATTCTAGTCTCAGCGAATCAATATAAGCGCCGGATTTGCCCAACAGGCCGTTCATTACCGAACCCTCCTGGCAAATACGACTGTCAAGTATCCCGCCGTCACCGCCAACGAACTCTGTGGCGCCAATCACCTCTCCGGTGTTGGTGCCATTTACTGTTGCGCAAAATGGGCGAATTGCGTCAATCCACCATCCACTTCGAATCTCAATACCGACCAGCGCCTCGTCTGCCGGACAATCAAATTTGAATCCTGTTCCCCCCGGGCCTCCCACAACCGGGCTATCCCAGTGGTCGAGTGCGGTCCAGTCGAGTTCGTCACAAACCAAGGCAACCTGGTCGACGAATCCTGCGGACTGTCCCTCGAAACCCACCCCGGCCATACCAACAGGACAACGCTGAATTGAGAATGGTTCACCACCGGTACCGCCTGCAGTCGCTGAGAGCTCCGGATCGTTCAATAACGTATTACCAGAGGGAGATCGACATTCGATAGAGAGCTGATCGATGAAAGCGCCGGCGCGGCCGGTGAGCCCGGAAACCAGCTTGCCATCTGGACATCGCCGTGCCCAGGCATTTCCGCCGTCACCACCGGTTCGTTCTGTTTGGGTTTCCACGCCGTTAACGTCAGCGCAGATTCCCTGCAATCGATCAATAAAAACGGCAGCTCTCCCGCGAATACCGATCAGGTAGGATCCCGGGGCACAAGTAATGTGATACGGATTGCCCCCGTCGCCGCCATCTCCCGGTAGGGTAAAACCCACTGTAATCGTGTTGTTGTCAAATACGTTATTCACAAGAGCCGGATCACCGGATGCGGCGCGAAAATCATTCAGGTAATCACGGATTCCATCGTACATTGGGCCTTCAAGATAAATACGAAATGGTTCCGCACCATCCACGTATTCAAACTGATCCAGATCATCGTCAGTGGTGTCGAGCAAATCCCAGAAGGCAGCGCGTACCCAGGTTTCATTGGTATCACCATTGCATATTGAAACCTTGTCCGGTGATTCTATTCCTGGATTTGCACCACCGCTCCCAAGCAGAACAAAGTCCGGCAACGCATCGGCAAAGCCTTCTGACAAAGCGAGCCCGGGGTTGTAGCAGGTATCAATAGCATGCGGACCACCCGCTCCAGCCGGTCGTGCATTGTTGTGGTATTCGTAATCTATCTGGTGAGAGAGTTCGTGCATCGTGACACTTGGAGTCGCTCCGTGTTGACTGATCAGCCACATTTCCCCATTGGGTCTCGCACAGCTCCACGGAGAACCAGTTCCACAGTCATACCACGTGTTAGGAAAGTAAACCGTGATTGGCACGGCGCGCTCCGGGGGTAGGCCGGCATCGCCTAGCGTAGTTCGATAGGTAAATGCTGCATTCATTAACTCGACCATGCCTGGGAAGACACCGGTTGCACTACTGAAATCGATTTGTTCGTTGGGTGTAGCGCCGCCCACACTAAACAGCACACCGGTTGAAAGCGCGTAACTATCGGTCATTTCAGGGCGAACCTTGATATAGTTATTTGCCGGGCGATAGGTAATACGCAAGGCATCCGTGTCAGCTGCTTCCACGGGTGTCGACCATCTCCCGGTCGAGCTGGTTACAACAGGCCCGTATTCCTGATTGGTGGTGATATTGCTGATATAAACTGACCAGTCAGCCCCCGGTCTGGAAGTACCACTGAGATCCAGAACAGAAAACGTACCACTGACATTGGTATTCGTCACCTGCGCGTGGGCCTTCCTGGAAGCAATAACATCGAGAACTGCTTCCATCCAACTTTTTCCTCGATTTTGCTGGATGAGCATCGATGTATCATTGCCTCGAATCAGCGGAACGGTCGGAATGGTTCCTGGTGTCCCGATTCCAGGAGCTACTGGTACTCGACCAGTTCCGGGCTTTTCGCGTGTTCTCGATTCGCTATCCTGTTTGCCATCCGGCAGTAGGACACCGGGCACCTTCCAATAGGAACCACTCCGTGTTGACGCTTTTTGAGGCAGGTACAACTCTTCGTAACTTCTTCGCTCCCAATCATTTCCCTTCAGCGTTGCATAGGCGTACACAATTTGTTTACCCAACAGTGTGCCACTCTCGCTCAGGATACGTATTTCTACCGGCATGCGGATTTTTGGCCCTTCGGAAAAATTAAGAACCAGTGATATTTCCTGCTGTTGTTTGGGCGTAATCCTTTCCCGGATACGCCTTTCGATTTGTTTGCGTTCCGCTGCCGATAACCTTCGCCCAAAGTTTTCTCGTGCTGGCAGAATTTCCAAGACGAGGGGTTTGTTCCAGACGTTAGTCACCGTCAGCTCGGCCTGCACCAGACCGGTCTCACCCTTATCAGGAACACTGAGATTAGCTTCAAGAAAACGGGTGGCAGTGTGTGCGTGCATCTGAAGTGGTATTAACATCCATACAACAAATCCTAACAACGCTCTGGAAATCAACTTCATCTTTCTGTCCTCCGTTAACCTGGAATTTTACAGACAGGGAGCCGGTGCTATTACAGCGCACTCCATTGTTTTTGATCTCGCCTGTCTATCCTTTACAAAACTTTTATCACTCCGTAGATATGTGGTTCTGCGAAACTTGTCACATTTTCAAGACAGAATACTGAAGGGAGGAGATTTAGGTGGAGGTTGTGTTGTGTGTCGAATTTTAAGGAAGGTGTTATTTTCTGCTTTAATGCTAGTTGCTCTTTCTGGCGTGGTGCGAGCTGGCGAGCTCTCTGAAAGGAAAGAGATTCAGGAGTCTGTTTATAAGCTATTTGTCAATAAGGATTTCGGCGCTTTAAATTCCCTCGGTAATAAATACCTTAGCAGTGATCAAAGAACTTCGAGTGGTCTGTGGAAGCTGAGCCTCTTCTATGTAGGTTTGTACAAGATGCGCAGTCTAAAGATAAGCGATCCACAATATTGGGAACATGTTAAGCAAAGGGTAGAAGAATGGATTGACTTTGATCGCACGGCCAGCTTCCCGCATTTAGTAATGGCTGACGTACTACTCGCTGAGGCTTGGGGATACAGAGGTTCCGGATATTCAAATGAAGTATCAAAAGAGAATTGGCGGAAATACTATGAGCAAGTAGTGATTGCGAGGCAATACCTAATAGATTCCGATCGATTTCGCAACACTGATCCTCGATGGTTTGAGTTGATGATTGACGTTGCGAAAGCCGAAAGCTGGCCCTTGGATGTATTTTATACCGTTTTTGAGAGTGCCGTTTCTCAGTATCCAACGTTTTACGAAATCTATTTTCGGAGCATAACCTACCTTACACCGCGTTGGCACGGATCTGTAGAGGAGATTGAAAAGTTCGCGAGAATTGCCACAAAGAGTTCTGAAGAGTACGAAGGTCAAGGAATGTACGCGAGAGTCTATTGGTTCGCCTCTCAGGTCGAGTTTGGAACAGATTTATTTACGAAGTCAGAAGCGCGTTGGTGGCAAATGAAAGCAGGTATTCGGGATGTTCTGGAGAAATACCCTGATCAGTGGAATATCAACAATTTTGCACATTTTGCATGCATGGCTCGAGATAAAAAATGACAAGAGAGTTGATACAACAAATCGATTCAAAACCAGTTCTTAGGGTATGGAAGAATTCTAGAAATTTCGAGCAATGCAAGCTGTGGGCATCCTGATTTCTTAAGCGCAGAAGAGGTGTTCACGTACGGCACCGCTTTCGATCGATGACAACTCATAAACTCTCTGAGTTGGCTCGACACCTTTTCCAAAAATAATATACCGAGGACACACTAAAACTTAACTCCAAGTTTCTGGAGGTTATCTATTGTGTTCCCGGATATTTCAGTTATTCGCTACTGTTGGAAACAAAACAGTCTCGCAAGTGTTGTACAAGCTGAATTGTTTGCGCGGGACCAGCTACCTTGAGGGGAACCTGTGCCATTACAAACAGCACGAACGTCCCCGACTATACACAGTTCACCACTGGCAGTAGAAGTGAAATCCTGGCAGTCGACCCCACTCCCTGAGCCTTCGGTACCGAATACCGATGTGTTAGTCCAGACTGTCCATGCCAATCCCCCCGTACTCACTTGCGCACCGTTCTCATCGAGACCGATGGGTGCAGCTATCAGACCATCAGTAAGGTCGGCTTTGTGTTCATCAATGAAGGTTGCCCTGTCAGTTAAAAAATAGCCGGTAGAGTTATCACTCGTTCGGGTTCCAGCATCGTTTGCACCGTTTGGTGGTAGTGACAACCAGGCAACAAAAGTACCACCAAGATTGGCGATGTAAGTTGTGCTATTTTCTTGTGATTTTCTAAACGTGAGAACAGTGTCAGAGTATGTTGAGAACTGGGGCAGAATAAAAAGCAACCTGGTAAAGTCTTTGAAGCTAACGTGGTCAAGAATGATTAAGAGGATGGCAAGAAACTTGACGCTGACACTTGCCAGATGATCAGAATTAATGCGGACAGTGTTGATTGGAACTTTAGGTCATCAATCAATACTGTCCATTTTGGTTACATTCTGAACTTTCAGACATCAGTTGTTGGAAGATATAGCCTGATTAAGAGCAACATACTCATCACAACTACCACAGAGTTGCATCAGTTTTTCAAGATGAACATATGCCTTTTCATTATCTCCTAAGGCTAGATAGAGTTCCCCGAGAGAGCGATTTACTCCAATATTTTTCGGATCAAGTTTCAGTGCTTTCGTGAACGATTGAAGCGATGCGTTTAACGCACCTGTTTCAAACTGGCTCTTGCCAAGGAGGTTCCACGCTTTAACGCTGGTTTTTTCCTTACGTATAAAGTACTTCAGTTTTTTCTGTGCTTCCGTAAATTGGCCTGTGTTTACCAGATGTTCAATAAAGTGAGGCACTGATTGTGGGTCTCCAGCACCACCTCCAGAGCCACCTTTAGACCAGGCAGGATTAAATGTGAGGCTCGCAAATAGAGTGAATAATAGAATCTGTGTTTTCATGGTCATGTCTCAGTTGTTTTGGACTAAGATGCCAGGGACTCAAAAAGGTTACATCGATAAAGAGCGATTGAACGGTGATTTATTAGCACTGCCCAGATCGCAGACATGGAAGTTCTCTTTTTCAAGAAAATAGAGACAGAACACGGTTAACTAACCAAGCCCGAGCCAAATCTATTTAAGTTGGGAAACAACTTGGTTCTAATTATGGAAAATGCGTAAGTCATGCAATAGAGACAGTTTACAATATGGGCTGACGTCATCTCCCCATAGATCACACTCTTTCAACCCAGGTGTATTTTGATTAAGCGAGGCCAATTTTTGATGTGGACTATTGAGCGTATATACCATTCGACAATGGCTATTTTCTTGGTGGTGTTGATATCGTCACCGGTTGCTGCTGACCCGAATGCGGACGCTATCGCTAAACTTACCGACAACCTGGAGACGATTGAAAGAATTGAACTGGACAGTGGGAAACTTGGCTTGGGGCTGATACCGCGCGACTACAACGTCTCAGTAGCATCCTGGGCAGAGTCACTGAAGCTCGCAAAGAAATTGGGTGTCCACGCTATCCAGATTCCTTCGGGTTATTGGAATGAAGACGAACCAGTTAAAGACGCCTACCAGTGGCAATCGATGGTTTCGTTGATGAACGCAATTGATGCGGGAAATTTTGAGTTCGAGATTATTCAGGATTTTGGAGGGCCGTTTTTTCATGACAGGATTACAGCGCCGCAATATATTCAAACTCGGAAGCTTGACAACGCTGAGCTTGTCGATCGATATATAAAATATGTTGACGCCTATCTGAACCTCTTTGGAAATCAAATTCAAGTTTTTCTAGTGCATGCAGAGGGAGCATATAGTTTCTTCGCGGCACACCCGGAAAGTTTGGAACACTATCTGACTCTACTGGTGAAGAAACGGAACCACATAAGAGAAAAATGGCCTCACATACAGTTCGGCATCAATACTGATCCCCATAACACCGCTTCCCTGCTGGCAGTTCTATCAGCCCCTCTCGATATCATTGCTTTTGATCTCGTTCAGATCGATGGTTTTATGGAGGAACCCCGAGAATTTGGCTCTGCGCTGCAGTATGTGCTCCAGAACACTAACGGCAAAGACATTTCGTTCGCAGCAGGATGGTCTAGTAGTGCGACAAGCGGTGGAGAGGAAGCCCAGATGGAATATGTCCGGGAGGTGTTCGATGCTCTAGAAAAACCTGAAAACAGAATCCGATATGCTATTTTTGGACCCCTGTTTGATGAGCAGGTCGAAATCGTGGGTCCCGCTTATCGGGCACAATTTTCTACATTGCCACAAGATTTTGTTACAGACATTATTGAGTGGATTACTACACTGGGCCTGATCAAGTCAGATGGCACAATAAAACCCTCATTTAAGGTTGCTCAATCCCGCGCCTCGAATTACTTCCGTTCGAAGCAACGGCAATTGCCTGATTGATCGAATTGTTTGAAAGCCAAGGCTACTTGACTATTGGAATGCTGGATCGATACCAACTACAATCTTTGCGAATTGCTCTGTCACAGTGTTTCCTTGATTTGTGTATATGTCTCGGAACCGGTTGTCTTCGGACTTGTCCTTTTCTCTTCCTGTTTCACTTCCGCTGGAATGCAAGTAAACTCATTGACCACTATTCCTCAAGCGTCGGGTTCCATGAAAAGATTTGATGATCTGACGCTAATAGTAAAATAGAAATAGGGTATTACTTTGTCTGAATTTCCAAAAGTAGCGGCTGATCCCGGCGTATATCGACAAGTTCTTGCCGATCACAATGATCTAATGGTAGTCCGTTTCAGCTTTACTGAATCCGGAGCTGAGGGTGCCATCCACTCCCACCCCCACATACAGTCCACCTATGTGGAGTCTGGCCGTTTTCAGTTTTCTATGGACGGCCAGAAGTTCGAGGTGGGACCCGGAGATAGCTTCGTCATACCATCCAATGCGAAACATGGCTGTATTTGTCTGGAGCCTGGGGAGCTTATCGATTGTTTTACTCCACGCCGAGAAGACTTTCTTTAACAAGTGCAGAGAGATTGTGGTAGGGACCTCGGATTAAACTCTTTTATCTCTAACTAAACTGAACCGAATCAATTTTATTGCGGGTATTCGACTTGAATACGTATATCAAAGCCGATTCCTAAAATTGAATAAAAAAGGTTGTCCTGGTTTTTGATGTTCTTGTTTATCTTATCAAGACTCACGATCAGCTCTAAACTCTCCTTTGCATGCGCCGACAGACCACGTCCCCTGCGCGCTGTTGTTTTCGAATTGCGCTAATATTTTTCCTCTCTTCTTTCCAGATATTCGCATCTTAGCGAGCCCGCCTGAGTCTATTTTTCCGGATACCTTATGGTGTCCCATATTGGCAAAAACACTCCCTTTGACCTTGCTCTTTTTGACGGTCAGATTAAAAGTATAGTCTTTGTTGCAGTTTCCGGCATTGGGAGAAATCACGGCGAGCCAGTTTCCGTTGTAGTCGGCACCATAGGCAGACGCGCTTCCAAAAACAAATACAATAAAAAATAGCAATGCGCGCCGATGAAACATCTCTTATTCCTTTATCTGTTCAATTCACCGAAAAGATATCAGAATCAGACGCGACTTGGCAATTTTTATCCAAACATAAAGATGGGGATATCGGAAAGAGTCGACAAGCAATCTAAGAATCTGGACATATCTATTCCATTCGATTGCACGTGAAAAAATGACCTTCCGGATTTTCGATCAAATTGAAACACACCATGATCCACGAGTGCGGCCAGAGCGTCCTGAAATGATAGCTGAGGATTGGAAAAGTGAAACTGTGAGAAACTATTTTTCGGTACTCGTTTCGAAGTTTTCTTACAGGAAAATCTCCAGATGAATTTCGGCGCTTACCTCAGACTCGGTTGGTGCAATCGTTTTGATAGCTGGGCTATCCAATTGAGTTAGCATTAACTCAAACTCGTCGTCAGGTCGATAATCATAGATATGAAAATCGAAAGAAAATGTGCCGTCGGCGGTAGATCTGGCTGCCTCAAGCTGACCACTTTTGACATGCCTTAAGAATACATCAGTTCGGTTAACGCTATGGTCGCTACTGATCAGTTCTCCACTAAATTTCAGCATGGTGGTTTGTGTCGTCTCAGCATATAACGTGGGGAATCCGTTTTCTTGCCAAACCCAAAGCCCATCATAGAGAACTTTCACATTGTTATAGCCGAGGTCTTTGAGAAACTTGGCCTGCAAAGAGGAAAGGTGGCGAGGACAGCCGCAATAGGTCACGATTTCGCTATCCTTATTGAGGTTCACAATTTTCATCAAATCGGACTCCTCGGTATTTCCGTAGGGCACCCATAATGCAGATTGAATATGGCTTTTTTCAAATGACCCTTTAGAACGCACGTCGAATATGAATGGCTCACTCTGTTGCTCAAACCGTGCATTCAAATCCACAGCAGAAATATAATCCGGAATAAATTCTGGAGTTGAGTGATCCTGTGCGTCAATAGATGACTCCACGTTAATACTTCCAACAGGATCGGTCTCAGGTTCTATTGTTGACTCTTGCTCTGAACAGGCAATGAGCAACGTTGTTGCCAAAAGAATAATAGGTCCTCGCCACCAGGTGTTCATAGGTCGAATTGCGTTGTTGGAATAGACGCCAACAGTATACCGTTTGAGTACAGAAATTTGTCAGCAAAATTTGCCCGGTTTACTAAAGTAGGCTGAATGAAAAAGGCAATGACGCCTGAATTTAAAGGTGCAGTTCTCCATATCCATGTGCATTAGTGAGGTGTCTTCAACTCCGAATTCTTAGATGCCGAGATCAGAAACAGAAGCTCTGACAATCTCACTCCCCTTTATTACACTACTCGCTGTTTCCTGTCCCACCAACGCAATGAACCATATCGTGGCCGGCGATCCTTGAAGATCGCACTTTGTATTTCCAACAGACTCCTGAGATTCGGGGTAGCAGGTCAACTATCGGAAATTAATAGTTCAGTGAGCGCATATCGTTAGTGGACCATTCACATGCCATAGGTTCCATGTCAGGGTTAATTCATCCCCTTCCAAGTGAAACCGAATTCGATAGTCGCGAGCGTCATCCTCACCACAGATCGCGTGGGCATCTGCTTGTGCGCCCGCTGTATTTTGACGTACGCTCATCCAGTTTAAACGACACCAAATATCGCCGTGACTAATCCAATCAGGTCGAATATCAAACGGTACTGCACGTTTGGACCCTTTTGGGTGAATGAGTGATCCAGAACATTGTGCTTCTGTCCCCCAGACACCATGAAATGGTGTGGTTTCTGCTGAATAGGCAGATGTAGAAACGAAAAGGATGACGAGAAGTACACGCACAATAATTATTTGACCAGATTGATTTATCCAAAGTTTCTGAAATGTGGGGTGTGAGTGAAATCCTGGGACGATCTACTTAGAGTTGTATGTAAGCACCTAAAAATGTCGACAACACCCTAAAAAGCACGACTGTTAATTCGTTTGTCGTAGTCGAGGATACGTACTTTGAAGTCTGTCGGAATCTGGTCAGCAGGCGAACGAAATCGATTAATATAGTCAATAAGTCGATGGTTTTTACTGCCCTCTGTATTACCCTGCGCTTTCTCGTAGTCGATAAAGTCCTCTTCAAACCAGTCGAATATCATTGAGATACGTACTTGCTTCTTCGCCGTGTCCAGCTGAATGTGTTGGGAACCATTGAGGAATTCAATCATTGCAGTTTGCAGCTGTTGATCGAGCAGCTCAGCTTGATAAGGTTGTTTGATTAGCCGAGGACAACCGATAGAAGCGCAGTTAAGGGCAGCGTGAATGCGGGGATCGCCAAATTGTTTACGCACAATATCGTCTTCCAAATCCTTTAAATTGGTTTTGTTGCCATCCACTTTGATTTTCATCCGGACGAAAAAGTTTAGGCCTGAAATCAGGCCACTCCAGACGCTTTTTTGTTCTGGGCCACGATCCAGCACACCTTTAAATACCAGGGCATTGTAAGCATTGATGTAATAAGCCAGCTTATGTGAATCTGTTGGGAACTGCGCCGGACTGGTTTCGGGGCCGTTGGCTCCGATTGCAGAGACGTACTGGTCCAGTGGAATACGGTTTTTATGCAGCAGCTGGTAATCTACATATCCTTGTTCGTCCACGTATTGGTCGAGAACTTGTGCCCATATGCTGTTGTCTATTTCTGGTGCAGAATTCGCCTGCAATCCACCCGACGTAACGACGCCAAGTGCAAATAGCAGAATTAACCACTTATAAAACATGAATGCCCCTATTGATAAATCTGTGAATAAGACTTTGCCCATCCGGGTTAGTTCACCTTTGCATCAGGGGATTGAAACTGATCGGTACAGGCATCGATGGCTTAGAGCACTGCTTGAACCCGTGCCTGCCAGCAAGAAGGAGCTGCTTAATAAGGCATGGCAGCGCCTGCCGAAGAGTCTGCAACAACCCAATCAAATCATTGGACAACACTGGTCTCAATGTGGCTATACCATGGGTCCGTCATTTTGCTCCTTCGGATGCTCTCATTGTTATCTTCCCAAGGCGGCGAACAAGG
>JAHQWE010000070.1 GCA_019633985.1 Acidiferrobacterales bacterium
CCAACAAAGGGCAGCATATGGTGCTCACACATGGAGTACAGCTCAATGTCTTTGACGATGACCATTTGGTCGTTATCCGACTCGAAAATGGCATTGTTGACCACTTCTTCGAGACTCTGATCATATCCGTGGGTCAGGTATTTGAGCGCTTTTGCCGCTCGCATCGGGGTATCTTTCAACCCGTCTCTATTTACATCTTCCCCAATCAGCCCCAGCATTTGCTCGTAATGGCCGGCTATTTCTTCTACATCTTTCATGGTTTGTTGTTGTGAAACGTTTCAAAGCCATTGTATCACCCGATATGACCGGTATTTCCTGTGATCAGTCTGGATTTCGGCGCTTTTTTGCATCTTCTGAACGGGGTATCATTCAGCCTGCGTAGAGGCATTCGCCTTGAGAATCTTGACTGAGCATTTCAAACAGACAAAAACAATCATGAGTACTGAAAATGGCATTCTGATCGGCGGCGTAGATCAGCAACAGGTCGTAATGAATCCGAGAATGGCGAATCGCCACGGTATGATCGCCGGGGCTACGGGAACCGGCAAAACCGTTACCATGCAGATTCTGGCTGAGGAGTTTTCCAAGGCGGGTGTTCCGGTGCTAATGGCCGATGTGAAAGGTGATGTGTCTGGTCTGATGTGTGCGGCGACGGCCCATCCAAAAATAGATGAGCGCATTGAAGCAATTGGTATCACCGATTACGAAATGGTGGCCAACCCGGTGGTGTTTTGGGATTTGTATGGAAAGAAAGGACACCCCGTTCGCGCCACTATTAGCGAGCTGGGTCCGCTCCTGATTTCTAATCTTCTGGATTTAAACGAGACCCAAACCGGGGTGATGTATGCGGCATTTAAGATCGCTGACGACAACGGTATGTTGTTGCTGGATCTTGAAGATCTTCAGGCTCTCCTCGGGTTTATGGCGGAGAATGCGTCAGAGCTTCGTGGTGACTATGGCAATTTTACTAGCGCAAGCATCGGCGCGATTCAGCGCGATCTGCTGGTTCTAGAAGAGCAGGATGCCGAGGTATTTCTGGGTGAACCTGTTTTACAGCTCGACGACCTGATGCGTCAGGATTTTTCCGGTCGCGGCATCATTAACATTCTTGATGTGACTACCATTATTTCGCGTGGTCCAAAACTTTACGCTACTTTCTTACTTTGGTTGATGGCCGAGCTGTTTGAAAATATGCCTGAAGTAGGTGATGCCGATAAACCCAAGTTTGTGATGTTCTTTGACGAAGCGCATTTGCTGTTTGATGATGCTCCCAAGGCGTTGGTGGATAAAATTGAACAGGTTGTTCGCTTGATTCGTTCCAAGGGGATTGGTGTGTACTTCGTCAGTCAAAGCCCTCTCGATATTCCGGAAGATGTGCTGGGCCAGCTCGGTATGAAAATCCAGCACGCCCTGCGTGCGTTCACTCCCAAAGAACAAAAAGCGGTGAAAGTGGTTGCCGAAAACTTTCGTGCCAATGAAGAAATTGATACTGAGAAAGTGATCACTGAGCTTGGTGTTGGCGAGGCGTTGGTCTCGGTACTAGATGGAGACGGTGTACCTACGCCGGTAGAGCAGATTTTGATTCGACCTCCGCAATCACGAATCGGCCCTGCCTCTGATGACGAGCGAAAAGAACAGATCAAACGTTCGCCCATTGGCGACCGTTATGATGAATCTGAGAATCGTGAATCGGCAATGGAAAAACTCAACGCTCGAGCGGAAGAGCAGCTGCGTAAAGCCGAAGAGGAGGAAGAGCGAATTCAGGCAGAAAAAGATGCGAAAGAAGCTGCGAAGATCGCGGAGCGAGAAGCACGCGAAGCTGAGAAAGAGCGCAAACGACTAGAGCGGGAGGCCGCTCGTGAAGAGAAGAAACGCCGCGCAGGTAGCGGCAGGCAAACGGCGGGCGAAGCGATGATGAAGAGTATTGCACGATCCGTTGGTACCCAAATTGGCCGTCGTGTCATTCGTGGTGTTCTGGGCTCGTTATTTGGCGGGCGATAAATGTCCACTAACAACGCTGGTCGGAAGCTGTCGCTGGAAACACGTGCGATCCACGCTGGAGAGCCGTCCCCGAGAATTGGCGGCGCCATTACATTACCGATTTTTCAAAGCTCGACCTATGAGTCAACCAGAGAGGATAACTATCACGCTATCCCCTATTTAAGGCTGAACAATTCTCCCAATCATCTATCGCTTCACGCAAAGCTGGCTGATCTTGAATGCACCGAGGCGGGCCTGGTCACCGCTAGCGGAATGGCAGCGATTACTACCGCATTGCTCAGCGTGTTAAAAGCGGGAGACCACCTGCTGGTGCAGAGCGGTCTATATGGTGGTACGCATACTTTTATCACTCATGATTTACCCCAGCTTGGCGTGTCATTTGATTTTGTTGATTTGAACGACCCAGGTGAATGGCAAACCAAACTAAGATCAAACACCCGTGCGTTTTATGCTGAAAGCATGACCAATCCCTTGCTGACAGTAGGCGATTTGCCAGCTGTGGTGGATTTCTGCCGGGAAAATGATCTGGTATCTATGATTGACAATACCCTGGCATCGCCAGTGAATTTCCAACCCGCGACAATTGGATTTGATCTGGTATTGCATAGTTGTACGAAATACCTGAATGGCCATTCTGATATCGTCGCAGGGGCGATACTTGGGAATGAAGAGCATGTGCAGGCAGCTAAATTAAAGCTGGATCACTATGGCGCGACGCTCGATCCGCACGCCTGCTTTTTGTTACAACGTGGTATCAAAACCTTGTCTCTCCGCGTAAATAAACAAAATAGCAATGCCATGGCGGTGGCCAGGCTATTAGAGAAGCACCCGAAGGTGACCAAAGTCAACTATGCTGGACTGCCGTCTCATGTCGATCACCACCGGGCATCAAAACTGTTTCGCGGATATGGCGGACTGCTCAGCTTTGATCACTGTGAAGGGAGTCTCGGTGCTCATCAGCTGATAGATCGGTTGAATCTAGTGACGGAAGCAGTCAGTCTGGGTGGCACTGAAACTTTGGCGACGATTCCGGCTGAGTCTTCCCACGCGGGTGTTTCGGAGGCCGAAAGAAATGCCATCGGTATTGGAAGTGGGTTGGTGCGCCTCGCCATTGGCATTGAAGGCGAACAGGATTTACTCGATGATTTTACACAGGCACTGTCCAACTAGAGGCGAATTGATATGGCAGAAGTATTAGGCGCTGGTTCTATCAGAAAGATGAAAACCAGCCTCGGCCCTCCAGCACAGTATCGCCTTCCGCTTGGAGATTCGCTGATCGAAATGAATCCTTTAATTGGTGAAACTATCAAGATGAACTTTGATGGAGAAATTCACTGTATTCACTGCGACCGAGTTACCAAGAAGAGTTTCAGTCAGGGTTACTGCTTTCCGTGTTTTAAAACACTGGCCGAATGCGATATGTGTATTATGCGGCCGGAAACCTGTCACTTTGCCGAGGGTACCTGCCGTGATGCTGAGTGGGCGCAGGGGCATTGCATGCAATCCCACTACGTTTATATTGCCAACTCTTCGGGACTCAAAGTCGGGATTACGCGTGGTGATCAGCTTCCCACTCGATGGATTGATCAGGGTGCAAATCAAGCGATTCAAATTTTTCGGGTGAAGAATCGATTTCATTCCGGGTTGCTGGAGACGACTATCAAACAGTACGTAAGTGATCGAACCGACTGGCGTAAAATGTTAAAAGGCGGTGCCGAATCGGTCGATTTAAAAGCAGCAGCACAAGACATCGTAGACCAGGCGTCTGCCGGGCTGACTGCGCTCTCCGAAAATCATGCGGATCTCCAGTGGCAGACTTTGGACGAACCAGTGACTGAGATCAGTTATCCAGTAGAGGAATATCCAACAAAGGTGAGTAGTTTTAACTTTGATAAAACACCGGAAGTTGGTGGTGTGCTGAGAGGCATAAAAGGACAGTATCTTATTCTAGATGGTGGAGTCATCAACATGCGTAAGTTTAGTGGTTATCACATTTCGCTTGCTCGAGGTTAGCGACGCACTATGTTGAAATTCTTTCACGCCCCTGATCCTTTGGTTCTACCAAAGACCGTTCGTTTCCCCGAAATCAAACTCAAGGGCAGTTCGAAAACCAACGCCCAGGGCTATATTCCTTTCAGCCATATTTATATGACTTCAGCCAGTCAGCTCGGTCATCTGTGCAAGGCGATAGATTACGATGGTCGAATCATCGTAATGGGGGAGTCTGGGGAAAAAGGCGTGTTGGAGCACAAGCGTTGTCCGATTAACCTGAGTTTTCGAAAAGAGGGCATTGCCAGTGCGCTAAAGAATAGTGGCCTGGAAAAGAACGATTCCATCAATGTTGCCATTGTTAATGGAATGGGCCGAGGCTATGGAGATAATGTTTCTGGGTTAGGCGCACTGCAGCATTTTTACCGCTTTTTAAGCTCACGGTTTTCTGATGTCAAGGTTGACTTGATACAACGCAATACCGCTTTGCAGGGGCTGATCTATCAACGTTACAGCGAGGTTAATGAAACCAAGCAACTTCCAATCAGCGTGACTGAGTTCTATCAATATGATGCCTATATTGATCTTACAGACCTGCTGAATTTCGATCAATTCCACAAGATGCCACTGTTTGATTTCTTTCTGCATGCGCTCTCGATGCAGAAAAAAGTCCTGTTGAAGCGAAGTAAGCATACGCAATTGAACATTGATACAAATGAGAGAGATCGTTTGCGAAATCAGGCGTTGATTCGCGCAGGACTGGGAAGTAGGAAACTAGTGTTAATGCACCCGTCTGCGAGCACAGGCTTGCGGACGATGCCCGTAGAAACCGCCGACCGCTTGGTGGACTACATTTTGAGCAATAGCGATGCCTTGATCGTAAGCTGTGTACCGCTATCCTCAGGGCATCAAAGGGTGGTGAATATGTCAGATCTATCGACCGGTATTCACGAATTCGTGCATATTATTGCGGCATGCGATGCAGTGGTAAGCGTAGGTACAGTGACCTATCACGTCTCGGGGAGCTTGAAGATTCCTACTTATCTGATTCCCACAGTGAATGCGGATATTGAATCTGCCAAAAATTTGTCAGCGGTCAAAGTACATATGCCAAAAGCGGTGAAACAGTTTGTCTCTGAAAAGCATATGAGCAGAGATGAAACGGATATCTCCGGGGTGCAACCGATCTGGGAGAGTGTGACCGAAAAAGACATTGCTGGCTTTCTTAAAAAAGCACTCTCTTAAGCAGGATTCAGTTCGATGAGCAGGGTAGGTATCGTAAGCATGATGCGAGATCCCGGCGAGGTGTTGAGAACTTTTGTTCAATATCATCGTAGTATTGGCTTTAGTGATTTCATTATTTTGTTTGATGACCCCTGTGATAGTGATATTGCACTTGCGTCAACACTTGAGGGAGTTACTGCGGTAGCTGTTGATGAGGGAGTTCGAGACGCATGGCGGTCACTTCGGTGCTACGATCAATGTAAGGATTTCGTCGATAACACTGTAGGAGCTCGCCAACTTCTCAACATTGAATATGGCTTTAATCTCGCCATGGAGATGGGCGTAGAGTGGCTTTTACATATTGATATTGATGAACTGTTTTTTATCAAAAACGGTGATGTTATATCCCACGTAGACGCACTCCGTGAAACCGGAAAGGATGCGGCGGCCTATCACAACTATGAGGCAGTACCACTTACGTTTGATATTGACAATTACTTTCAAACAGTTCGGTATTTTAAAAAACCGATTCCGTTGCTGCAGTATCAGAAGATTAAACGGAAAGATGTCTGGCCAGCTGGCCGACGCTATTTTAATTTTTACAATAACGGCAAAGGCATGACCCGGGTGTTTCCCGGGGTCTATCCATTGGGGGCGCATCGATGGAGGCATGATGACGGCCCTTTGAACAAGGTTACTTTTTATAACCCCGCTATATTGCACTACTCAGTTTGTGGCTACCGTTACTTTGAACAGAAATATCGGCATCGAGGAAATTTTAGTGATGTACGTATGAATAAAGATATGCGCAGGAATGGTGCGACTCTGGATTTAGATGCAAGAGATGCGTATGCCGCGAATGATGCGAATCTGGCTCGAGACATCTACCGAAGTAGGGTAATGATGGAGAAGGAAGAGGCAATGCGTTTGGAGAAGGCTGGAATTCTGCGGCAGTTTAATATTCAGAAATTTCTTCAGAAAGCGCCGGATAATTCACAAGGCTAACGACTCGTTTCTCTCAGCAAAACCACCAACGCTAGATTAAAGCCTGGTTGACCGCAAAAACCTTTTCACCGCCAGATGCCGGCAGCTTCTCCATATGGGCACAGGCAATTTCAAATGATTGTGAACAACCGAGCGTAATGCGATTGTGGAGTTCGGCAACAATCAATCTTGTATTTCTCGCCCAATATCCGGGGAAGTCAAATACCTCTTTTTCCCCGCCTTCGATATCCAGCTTCAGAATGTCAACACCTCCGGTATCGGCATCGTAAATCAACTCATCCAGTGTAATCCCATCAATCAGATGGAGTGATTCTGGACTAGGGTTGTCTCGGGGCTGCTCAACTATCGAAAATCCCCAGTCGCCGGTTCCCCTGTCCATGAGATCCACTTTTCTCGAACGCGCAACGATCGCTTTGTTTAAGGCGGTGATATTGGGAAAGGGGTGTATGTTCTCTAGCAGTATTTCAAAATTGGCCTGGGATGGCTCGATGGTCAGTATTCGGGCGTCAGGATAATTCAGGGCAAACCAAATTGCCGCTGTACCAATATAACCACCGGCATCGATGATGAGATCAAATTTGAGTTTGGGCAGTGAAGATCTACAAGGGGCGAATTCTTCTGTTAGCAAACAGGATTTCGCCACATGACGATCAGGTGTACCTTTTCGTAATGCTAAAGAGACTCCGCCAATTGTGTCATACACAATTTGTGCCATTGGTATTAACCAAACTCCCCGCGAATCGCGTTGGTCACAATCTGACTGTAGTCGTTGGCGCTATGGAGAATGGGGTTTGTTGAAGCCGATGGATCGGCCACCGCCATTTCCCCGAGTTCACCGACTCTTTCTTCATTTATCCCGATCATCGAGAGGTTCTCATGAATACCAATTTCTTCGCGAAGATCGAGGACCCATTGTAGGAAGTGATCAAAATCAGAGGGGAGTGAGAGGTAGCGTGCGAGTCGCTCTATCTGAGGCTCGATGGCACTGCGATTCGCAACGAGTACATAGGGCATCAAAATGGCGTTCAGCATGCCATGATGAGCGTCGTAAATAGCGCCCAAAGGATGCGCCAGTGCATGCATCGCTCCCAACCCGCGTTGAAAAGCAGTAGCGCCCATGGTCGACGCAACCAGCATTTGTCTGCGTGCTTCTATGTTGCTGCCTTCTTTCACCGCGGTGGGTAAGTATTCTTTCACCAGTCGAATACCTTCTATCGCGATGCCTTCCGCCATTGGGTGATAAACCGGAGAACAGAATGCCTCAAGACTATGTGATAGCGCATCCATTCCCGTTGCCGCTGTCAGCGAGGCAGGCAGGCCGGTTGTCAGTTCGGCGTCGAGGATCACGCAGCCTGGCAGCATTTTGGGGTGAAAGATAATCGCTTTTTTCTCTTCCGCCTCATTCACGATGACAGAAGCGCGTCCCACTTCAGACCCCGTGCCCGCGGTGGTTGGTATCGCAACAATGGGCGGAATCTTCTCGGGGTCAGCGTTTAACCAGTTGTCTCCAACATCTTCCAGGTCCCACAGGGAGCAGGTTTGATTGGCCGCTACCGCAATGGCTTTGCCCGCATCCAAACCGCTGCCTCCGCCAAGAGCAATCACACCATCATGCTTGCCTTCAAGATAAGCCTGGATGCCGCTCTCAACATTGGTGCCGGTCGGGTTGGGTTTAATATCGCTAAATAGCGCAGCATGAATACCCTCTTTTTTGCAGCATGCCAATATGTTTTTGGTCATGTCCAAAGCTGCCAGCCCGGGATCGGTCACCAGCAAAGGAGTGGTCATTCCAAACTCTTTGCAGATAGCGGCAATCTCATTGACACGGCCTTCGCCGTTTCTCATGGCAGTAGGATAGTTCCAGTTTATATTCATGTTTTTTTCGATGTTCGCTAATTGTTAGGAAAAGCACAGCGGATTTTAGTCCCTACATTCGCTTCGCTGGCGATCGTTAGTTTGCCACCATGGGCTTCGACGATCACTTTACACAAGTGGAGTCCTAGCCCATAGCCTCCGGTTTTTCTCTGTCGGGAAGGGTCCGCGCGATAAAACGGTTCGGTTAAATGCGGGATTTGCGCTGGGTCAATGCCTTCTCCGCTATCTGTGACGTAAATACAGTGATGACTGCCTTCCTGGACGACCGAGACGGTTGGTTTCCGCTCGGGGTCAACACTATGTTTGACCGCATTACTCAGAAGGTTGCGCATAAGGAGTTTGATTCTCACCACATCGACCTTGGCGTCAACCGCATCCATTTCCATGACTTTAATGTACTTGCGAAATTCCTGTTGAACTTGTTCTCGAATCAAATGGTCAAGGCGGGTTTGTTCCAGGTTTAAACTGACGTGGCGGCTGTTCAGGCGCTCACTTTCAAGAAGCTCTGTAATCATCTGTTCCATCGAAGCAATGTCTTTCTCGACCTCTCGCTTTGCTGATGATTCATCCATCAGTGCAAGATTTACCCGGCTTCTGGTCAGCGGTGAGCGAAGCTCGTGGCTGATGCCTAGTAGCAACTGTCTTTTGGCCTCCAGCATATCGCTAATATCATCTGCCATCGCATTGACATCATCCGCTAAATCACCCAACTGGTCATCACGCCGCTTGCTGATGCGGTGGGATAAATCTCCACTACCAATGACTTTTACACCGGACTGAATTTCCTCGATAGGGCGAAAAAGTATCTTGGTAGCATAGTAGATTAAAACTAACACACCCAATATGGTGAGCAGCAACGCCTTGTTATAGGGTGGTTGAGAGAATAGTTCTTCAGGCTGTAGTATTTCGAAATACACATCATAGCCGTGTTGGTGCGTGTGTAAGAGGAGACCTTTTTCATAGGTTTTAAACTGATAGCCTTGTTTATCTCTGGTCGTTTGCAGGTTGCGGGGAAACAAATTTCTTAGCTTATCTCGATTAGGAGGTGCAGCAGAGGTGCTCCATTGTTCAGTTCCGAAAACGTGAATTTCAACCGGACTGTTTTCTGCAATGACTGCTGCGTTTTCACGATTTGGTGGAGTGCCTAGCTGCTGCTCCATCAATTGCACATAGTGCACCATGAAGGGCTGCGTACTGGTTTTCAGGTGAGTGGCAAACCCCTTGCCCACGATTGCACCAACCAGAAGCAGCAGCACTACGCCCGCGCAGATAAACAGCAGCAGCAGTTTGGTAGATAAGGAATGAGAAAGTTTGCTAAACATGGCCTGCCAGTAAGGCGAATATCAGGATGGTGTTTCTGTATTGTCTTTGGGTGCAACAAAGCGATATCCAGCACCCCACACTGTTTTAATATAGTCTGTTGGTTTCAGCTTCTGACGTAATCGGCTAACGAGTATATCTACCGCGCGGGTTAGCATCTCGACTTCCGTGCCTTTTAATATATTCAAAATTTCATCGCGACTAAAATCTTTTCCCGGGGCGCTGCCGAGCACCGTTAGCAATCGATACTCGTTGGAGGTCAACGAGATTTCCTGCCCGCATACGACAACCTTTTCCAGTGCCGTGTCGATTTCGAGATCTTTAAACTTCAGGATGCTGGGAGCGGGCGCTGGTGGATTCCGTTTCAGAATATTTTGAATTCGCATAACCAACTCTCGTGGCTCGAATGGTTTGGCCACATAGTCATCGGCGCCCAGCTCCAGCCCGATTAATCTGTCATCTACTTCCCCTCGAGCAGAGAGCATGACAATAGGGATTTGCCATTGCTTTTTAATCTGCTTGCACAGAGTAAAACCATCCACCTCGGGTAGCATGACGTCGAGGATGACCAGTTCAAACGTTTCTTTCTCCAGCAGTTCTATGCCTTGCTCAGGATGGGTTGCACCGACCAAATTTAAATCGAAGCGGGCAAAGTAATCCGCCAGCGGTGCAGCGAGCCGCTCATCATCATCGATGATTAGAACCTTACTCATTAATTATCTTTCACAGACTTTTGATAGAGGCAGAACCAGCCCTCAGCAGGCGAGTTTTCAAAGTATTGACCTTCTTCCAGAGATAAAGTGGCAATCTGGTTGTCGCTCAGTAGTTTAGCGAAAGTGACATCAAAACCCCGGGCATGCCACAGATCGAAATGGACGGTACAGGCAAACAAGCCGCCCGGTTTTAAAACACGAATAATTTCTTCAATCGGTTGCGGCCCCACATGACCATGGGTGAATGTACCGGAAGAAATCGCTGCATCATACTGATCGTCGTCGAACTGCAGTGGCTGATTCAAGTCGCCTACAACCAAATTTCGATAAATGTTCTTTCGCCTGGCTACTTCGATCATTTCGCCTGATACGTCGATACCATCAATGTTGCATTCAATCTCGTTTTGCAAGGTTTCTCCAGTTAAACCCGTCCCACAGCCTACGTCCAGCACATTGGGATACGACACCGTGAGATATTGCGAGAGCAAGTGTACGATGCCTACAGGTGACAAATAATCCAGAGAAGCCATATTGGCGTCATACTCCTTTGCCCATTTTCGGTAGAAGTGGATCGCGTCTTGAGTGTCATCCAGACCGTAGGCGTCAGCGAGAAACTGATCGTTATCGGTTGGATCCTTTTTATTCATCATGCCTCCACAACGTCATAAGAGTATCGCAGAACGCATCTTATCTTTTTAGAAATATGAATGTGATGTTCATTCATTGATTCAACGCTACCTCACGCGTGTTGCGTTCTTAGTTAATGTGTCGCTTTTAAGAGGCAGCAACCTGTCTCTTAGCGCTCCGCCGTCGGCGAGTTAATCACCATTGCGACCCCAATCACACACAGTAACATGCCACCAATGGCGATGAGACTGAGCCGTTCGTCAAAGAGTAGCCAGGCCTCCACCGCTACCGCCGGTGGTACCAGATAGAACAGGCTGGCTACTTTACCCGCTTCGCCCATTCGAATCAGCCACATCAATAATACCACTGCCCCCAATGAGAGAACCCCGACCAACCAGGTCAGGGCAAGTATAAATCGGGTGCTCCAGAAGATATCCTGGTATTCAAAGAACATCGATAAAATCAGAAGAAAGAGGGCGCTGGCGATGTATTGCAAACAAACACTGGGCAACAAATCGAATGAAGTGCAAAACTTCTTTTGGTAGATCGTACCGATCGAAATCCCTAGTAATGCTATTGCACATAACGTCAGTCCCAGCAGAGATACACCTTCAATTCCGATACCTCGTTCCACAATAATCACGGTGATGCCGGCGAAGCCAAGAAAGGTGCCAATGAGTTTGATCACGGTGATTCGCTCGCCGAGCCATAAAGTGGAGAAGATCACCGTCAGTAACGGCTGCAGCCCAACAATGATCGCACTGAGCCCGCTATCGACGCCGCGATAAATCGCCGCAAATACGCCGCCAAGATAAATGCTATGCATCAATATGCCGACCACGCTAATGTGTAAATAGTCTATTGGCCGTTTTGGCCAGGTGAATCGAACGAAGGGAATCAGACAGAGCAATAAAAATGCCGCAATCCCATGTCTGATGGTCAGAAATGTAAAGGGTTCGGCGGCGATCAGGCCATACTTGGCGCCAATAAAACCCGTGCTCCACAGCAGTACAAAGAGTAGGGGGGCCAATAGGCCGATCAGGCTGGTTTTTGACATCGGCGGATGTTAACGCACCCAGCCTTCTTTGCGAGATTTCGCTGCAATGCCATTGTGAATAGTTACCCAAACTTTCAAGGGTTGCCGACGTTTGATTCCTTAAGTCGAGTGCGAGCGAAATGCGAGACCAGAACCAGGCTTGGTTAAAGAATCACAGGCCAATGGTGATCAGCATCACAGCAGGCGGTCGGCGAACAAGCGACACTACATTTACACGATCACACCGGAAAAGGATAAGACAATGCAAAGACTTACTTCATTTGACAGAATGCCTGGAAAACACGGTCAGGTTCATATGGTAAAACTGCCCGCTAACTGCAGCGTACCAAGCTGGCTGGTTCACGCACAGATTGAGTTAGACGGAAAGCGCGTTTTTGTCAGAATGCTGGAAACGGGTGCGATGGGTGGTGGTGCAGTCGGACTGGTAGTTTCACCAGTTTACTAGAGTCGAATCCAAATTTTATCTCATGCCAGAGCACGGCACATTTAGCTCTGACTCGCTGCAAATGCGATCTGCCGGGGTTTAGCCACTTTCCTTGACAGACTCCATGACCACGAATGTGGACGTACTGGCCACATAGGGTAATTCAGAAATGATTTCTCCCAGCACCTTCCGGTAGTGTGCAATATCGCTGGTCCGAACCTTTAACAAATAATCAAACCCTGCTGCGGTCATGTGGCACTGTTCTATCTCAGCGACTCGCTGCACCGCATCATTGAAGCGCTTTAAGGCGACGGATCGTGTGTCTTCCAGGGTCACCTGGACAAATGCAATATGCTCCAACCCCAATTGACTATGGTCGATTCTGGCGCTGTAGCCTTTAATCACCCCAGAACTTTCCAGGTTTCTAAGTCGGTTTACCACCGGGGTTTTCGATAAACCAACCTTTTCCGCCAGCGCTCTCATGGAGAGACGGGCGTTGTTTTGTAGGGCTTTGACCAGTTTTTGGTCAATAGAATCTATTTTCAGCAATTAATTAGTCTATTAGTAGTGAATAACAAAAAATTATAGGCTAAATCACATGAAGATTAGAAGAGAATAGGTCAAATAGGTTTTATTCTCCTGATAAATTGGTCGCTATCTGCAATAACCATTCCACTGTCATGCCGGAACCCTCTCGTTCACCAATAAGGGCGCTTTACCTGGAGCCCCAGGATCAGTCTATCGAGCGTCTGCAGGCAGCGCTGGATTTATCACTGCAGCAGCGAGACCATATTCAATTAAAAACCGTTGCCTTGGTCGAGGCCGTCCGAACGCGGGATGATCCGGGCGTGATGCAGTCATTCCTAGCTGAATATGGTTTGTCCACCGAGGAGGGCGTCGCTCTGATGTGTCTCGCAGAAGCGTTGCTTCGCGTTCCCGACGATGAAACCATCGATGAGTTGATCCAGGACAAAATTGTCCCCCATGATTGGGCTTCCCATATTGGAGATTCCGGATCCATTCTAGTGAACGCGTCCACCTGGGCGCTGATGTTAACCGGTCGGGTGTTGGAGGATGAGTCGGAAGGGGTAGTGGGCGCCCTTCGAGGGGTGATGAAACGATTGGGCGAGCCTGTTATCCGGTTGGCGGTTGAGCGAGCAATGCGCGAAATGGGGGAGCAGTTTGTGTTGGGCCAGGATATTGGTGAAGCCACCTCTAACGGCAACGCACTGGTGGCTCAGGGGTACACCTATTCCTACGACATGCTCGGCGAAGCTGCCGTTACCGAACCCGATGCCCAGCGGTATCTGGACGCGTATGCGGCGGCAATTGACGCGTTAGCTGAGCGGGCACACTCAGATGACCTGCGGGAGAATCCAGGCATTTCTGTTAAATTATCTGCACTACATCCGCGTTATCACGCAACCCACCGATCGGTGATGCTAGAGCAGTTGCATGAGCGACTGCTTATGCTCGCGCAAAAGGCTAAAGCAGCTGGGATTGGCTTGAATATTGATGCAGAAGAGGCCGACCGACTTGACCTGTCACTGGATGTGATCAAGTCCGTGCTGGCGGACGGTTCTCTGGGAGGTTGGGATGGTTTTGGAATTGTGGTTCAAGCCTACGGTCCGAGAGCGTTGCCAGTGATCGAATGGTTATACCAAATTGCTGAACATACTGATCGAAAAATCATGGTGCGTCTGGTTAAAGGCGCTTATTGGGATACGGAAATCAAGCGTGCTCAAGTGATGGGTCTCAACGGCTACCCGGTATATACCCGTAAATCTGTGACGGATCTCAGTTATCTTGCCTGCGCGCAGCGGTTGCTGCAAATGACTGATCGTATTTATCCGCAGTTCGCCACCCATAATGCCCATACGGTGTCCGCCGTCTTGGCAATGGCGGGAAGTGATAAAAACTGTTTTGAATTCCAGAGACTCCACGGCATGGGGGATGCGTTACATGACATCGTAAGACAGGAGTATGAAACGCGCTGCCGTATTTATGCACCCGTTGGTACCCATGAAGATTTGCTCGCGTATCTGGTAAGAAGATTGCTTGAGAACGGCGCAAACTCGAGCTTTGTCAATCAAATTGTCGATCTCGACATTTCTCCTGAGGAGATTGCATCTGATCCGGTGATGGCGGTGGCAGAGTTGTCTGAATCCGGGCTCGCATCGCTGGTGATGCCCAGTAATATCTTTTTACCGGAGCGCGTGAATTCACAGGGTTGGGATATCACCGACCCGGCTCGCCTTGAATCGTTGGAACGCGCAATGTCTGCATTTTTATCTCCAAAACAATGGATGCCAGACGAATCTTCACTCGGCGGTATCGAACGAGTAGTTGTGAATCCGGCAAACTCCCAAGAGGTGGTGGGCAGAGTGGTACAGGCAGCCCCGGAAGATATATCCGCCGCGATTCAAGCAGCCGTTGGTGCCGCATCATTCTGGAGTTCTAAAGACGTGAGTTTGAGGGCGCAAGTACTTTCTCGAGCGGCAGATCTTTATGAAAAAAACGCCCCTGAAATTTTTGCGTTGTTAATGCGAGAGGCAGGTAAAACTCGGGAGGATGCGATTGCGGAAATTCGTGAGGCGGTCGACTTTTTGCGTTACTACAGCACGCGGGCCAGCGAAGTTGAAACCGATACTGAAGCCCGCGGCTGTATCGTGTGCATCTCTCCCTGGAATTTTCCTCTGGCGATCTTCACCGGGCAAATAGCTGCCGCACTTGCAACGGGGAATACCGTATTGGCGAAACCTGCTGAGCAAACTCCACTTATCGCTTTACTTGCGGTTTCGCTATTGCATGAAGCAGGGGTTCCAAGAGAGGTGTTGCAAGTGCTTCCGGGAGAGGGGGTTGATGTCGGAGCCGCATTGGTTGCATCAACTGATATTGCTGGCGTCTGTTTCACAGGTTCCACCGCTGTTGCCGGTATGATTGATCGGCAGCTGGCAATCACTGCACCCGCTGACGCGATGCTGATTGCTGAAACCGGCGGACTTAACGCCATGATTGTCGATTCCACAGCGCTGCTTGAACAGGCGGTATTGGATATTGTACAAAGCGCGTTCCAGAGCGCTGGCCAGCGCTGTTCAGCCTTGCGAGTGGTTTATGTCCAAGAGGAAATCAGTGAGCGTCTGCTGACGATGTTGCGCGGAGCCATGGATGAATTGCAAGTGGGTGATCCCCTGCGACTCGAGACGGATGTAGGGCCGATCATCGATAAAGAGGCGAAGGAAAATATTCAACACTATTGTGACCAGATGGCATCAGAGGGTCGAATACTCCACCAAGTGACGATGACCCCCACTGAAGGTTTTGTCGCTCCTACAGTCATTAAAGTGTCTGGGATTGAACAAATGGAGCAGGAGATATTTGGACCAGTGCTGCATTTCGCTACCTTTGCATCCACTGAAATAGAGAGCGTCGTGCGAGCTGTCAATCAATCCCACTACGGTCTGACCTTCGGCTTACACACACGCATCGATCAACGCGTACAAGAAATCGTTGACCAAACCCAAGTCGGAAATTTTTATGTTAATCGAAATCAGATTGGCGCTGCAGTGGGTTCGCAGCCTTTTGGGGGAGAAGGCTTGTCTGGAACGGGTCCAAAGGCGGGCGGGCCGCATTATTTGCGACGTTTTCGAAAGCGGTCAACAAATCAAAAAGCGTTTCCGCATAGTGGCCATAAAGAGACTCTTGTTCAAGTCACTGAATCTGAGTTTCACCAATGTCTAAAGCGCATCAATGGATGCCCAACGGCTGAGCCGGAACAACAGTTGACGTGGTTAAGAAGTCGACTTCGGGGTCGTGCTGCAGAAGCACTCGCAGACAGTGCTGCTTTGGATTGTGGGCCAATCGACCTTCCTGGCCCGACCGGCGAATCCAATCAGTTGCTGTTGGTACCTCTTGGGACGGTAATTTGCGTGTCACAAGATGCAGATCGGCTGCTTGAAATGGTTGTCCAGGCTTTGCGCATGGGCAACCGGGTTTTGGCAGCAGGAGTCGGTGTGAAAAAGTCGTTGCGTTGCATCAAGGCATGTCCTCAACTACAAATTTTGGAGAGCGACATTCAGCCAGCTTGGTTGTCTACCGGCGAATTCCAGGGAATTGCCGCGGACCAGAGCGTAAGGTTGTCCGCAATCCGCCAGGTGTTGTCGCAGCGCGAGGGCGCAATAATGCGGCTGATAACGGAGCGACATTACGCCGCAGCGTATGGCGTTGAGCGCGCTTTATGTATCGATACAACTGCGGCTGGGGGGAATGCAGCTTTACTTGCAGAGACAGTGTAAGCTTTATTATTTGTAAAAACTATGGTTTTTATATATACAAACGATTTTGCCTATTAATAGTAATACGTGACAATTGATCCAGAACTTAATTGCAGGAGATCAAAATGAACACGATGAATATTGGTATCAACGAAAATGATCGTATAGAAATCGCTGAGGGCTTGAAAAAATTACTGGCCGATTCGTATACGCTTTATCTGCAAACCCATAATTTTCATTGGAACGTGACTGGCCCACAGTTTCGCGAGTTACATCTCATGTTTGAAGAGCATTACACCGAGCTTTCCACTGCGGTGGACGAGATCGCCGAACGCATTCGTACCCTAGGTGTTGCTGCCCCAGGTACCTATAAAGCGTTTGCGGAATATAGTGCGATTCAGGAGGTAGACGGCGTGCCGAAGGCGAAAGAAATGGTGTCAATTCTGACTGAAGGTCACGAGCAGGTAGTGCGGACTGCGCGGAATGTTTTAGCCGTCGCCCAGGAGGCCGCCGATGAATCAACCGCGGCTTTGGTCTCAGATCGAATGCGTATTCACGAAAAAACGGCGTGGATGCTGCGCGCGCTGGCGGGTTGATTGCCCTAAGCTGAACGACACCATTGCACGAATGCTCTGATCTGGTATATTTTGGTCTGCCGCGTAATACGCTGGCTGAAAAAACCAATAAATACCATAAGGAGCGGGCCCCTCAGCTACTTGAACCAAATGTTCAAGTCGAGGGGCTTTTTCATTTCTGCTGCGATACTCCAGAAATGTGTCTCTTGGTATTGATTCATGCCGATTCCTGGAGCCGTATCTTGATTGACCAACTGCCTAAAGTCGAATTACATTGCCATATTGAAGGTACCTTCGAGCCCGAATTGATGTTTGCCATTGCTGAACGCAATGGCATCGAGTTGCCTTATTCATCGGTTGAAGCACTTCACGAAGCCTATCAATTCACTCGTTTGCAGGACTTTCTGGACATCTACTACCAGGGGATGAACGTGCTGCAAAAGGAGCAAGACTTCTACGACTTGACCATGTCGTATCTGAAAAAAGTTCACCATCAAAATGTTCGGCATACTGAAATCTTTTTTGATCCACAAGGGCATACTGATCGGGGAATTGAATTTGAAATCGCCATTCATGGCATACATCAGGCCCTTACTGATGCTGAATCTGAGCTGGGAATCAGCTCTAAATTGATTATGTGTTTTTTGCGACACCTTGATCAAAACCAGGCATTTGAAACTCTTGAGCAGGCGCGTCCGTTCCGGCACTTAATTACCGGCGTGGGGCTGGATTCCAGCGAGCGCGACCATCCACCAGAAAAATTTGCAGATGTATTTGTTGCGGCCGGAGAACAGGGATATCTGCGGGTCGCTCATGCGGGTGAAGAAGGGCCTCCTGAATATGTTGAAACCGCGATTGATGTGCTGGAAGTCAATCGAATTGATCATGGAAACAGTTGCATGCAAAAACCTGATCTTGTGGAACGATTGGTGGAGAGGCAAATTCCGTTGACTGTCTGTCCACTATCAAACACCCGACTTTGTGTGGTTGATGATATGTCTGAACACCCGTTAAAGAAAATGTTGGACGCGGGCCTAAATGTCACAGTTAATTCTGATGACCCCGCTTACTTCGGTGGCTATATGAATGAAAACTATCGAGCAGTAGTCGACGCGCTATCGCTTTCGAATGGTGAGATTGCAACCCTAGCGCAAAATTCGATTGATGCCAGCTTTGCGGATGACGATCGCAAGAAGAAGCTCAGCGCAGAACTATCAAATTATTTGGGCGAGTTTGCCGACTAAAGATATGGCGGAACCAAAACCAGGTAACCAGATTGTTTGTCCGTCTTGTGGCAGTACTATTGACGTACACGATGCACTGCATCACCAGTTGGAAAGCGAGCTGAAGCAACAATTCGCAGAGCAGCGTGCGTCAGAGCAAAAGAAAATGGCCGTGGAGCTGGCCGCAATTGAGGAGCAGCGGGTGGCGCTAGACGCATCCGTCAAACAGCAGGCCAAGCAAACCCGGGAAGCCATCGAACGAGGAATCAAGGAGCGAGAAAGCGCTTTAGCGGATTCGATCAAACAAAAGTTGCAGTCTGAGCAAGCGGAGCAGCTTGCTGCTATGAACAAGGAGTTGAGTGAAAAATCCTCACAGCTCAAGGAATTCAATCGAATTAAATCCGATATAGAGCGCCTTAAGCGAGAAAAAGAGGAAATGCGAGATGCCCTGGAAGTGGAGAATCAACAAAAACTCAATCAGGCACTTGCCACGGAAAAAGAAAAGGTGCGCCAGGCAGTAGAAGAAAAGAATCAGCTGGATCTTGCCGAGCGTAACAAAGTGATCTCTGATCTCAATGAAAAGCTGAAGGAAGCGCAGCGCAAGGCCGAGCAGGGTTCAATGCAGTTGCAGGGTGAAGTTATGGAGCTGGCGATAGAGCAATGGCTCAAAGAGCAGTTTCCTCTCGACACAATCGAAGAGATCAAGAAAGGCGCAACGGGGGCAGATTGCCTACAAATCATCCATACCCGGAGTCGTCAGAACTGTGGTTCGATTTATTATGAGAGTAAACGTACTAAAGCCTTTTCGCCGACATGGATAGAAAAATTTCGTCAGGATATTCGAGATAAGAATGCCGATGTTGGCGTTCTGGTGACCCAAACGATGCCGGCGGATATGCCTCAGATGGGATTAAGAGATGGTGTCTGGATCTGCACATTTCAGGAGTTTAGAGGTTTGTCCCTGGTGCTCAGAGAGGCCGCGATTAAGATGAGTGAAGCACTGGTTGCCCAGGATAACAAGGGTGACAAGATGGGCATGCTCTATGACTTCTTGACTGGGGGCGAGTTTCGTCAACAAGTAGAAGCGATTGTGGAGGGTTTTACACAAATGCAAACAGATTTGGCGTCAGAGAAAAGAGCAATGCAAAAAATCTGGAAACAACGTGAGAAACAAATCGAAAAGGTGCTGCTGAATACCACGGGCATGTATGGTTCTATTCAGGGCATTGCCGGTGAAGCGATTGGAACCGTGTCACTACTGGAATTGTCCGAAGCAACAGACGATTAATGTTCTTTTGAATGCGAGAGCAGTTGCGAGTTTAATCTTTGTCGGGTACACGAAAGTGTTTTCCCGTAAGCGTAGTCGCAGGATCAAGTAGATACAGAAAGTGGTTAAGAAGCAGCGGATCATCGCAAGACCGCAGTGCAGAGCGGGCCTCAGCGGGATAGTATTTGTGTCTGATTGCGGAAGCGACTTTACCAGGAGAGAGCGTGTTAAATCGAACAGCGGTTTGTTCTTCAGAGAAGGTTTCGCACACATTGTTTAACGCTGCGAATGCCGCACCCACCGGCCCCCAATAGGCTTTGCCCACTGCTCCACTACTCAGGCTGGGAAGCACAACCGAGGCGTTGTTCGCTTTCTCTAATAATGGCAGCAGGGCGCCGACAACGGCAGCCGGCGTGATCACTGTTGTTTGAAAAAAGGATTGCCACACATCAGGTTTGGAAAGCGGGATCGGTGAGAGAGGGGCAGCACTCGTTGCGAGGTAAACAACGCCTTCAATGGCATCATATTCTCCAGCCAGACTTTCTGCCAGTTGCGCTAGATGTTCTGGGCCGGCCTTGGTGAGATCGATCGCCACGCTAAGCGGTTCGGCGCCGCCCTCTGCGACAACGCGGTCGTAAAGCTCGGTAACCAGCCTTTCTTTTCTCTCTACAAATATCAATTCCGCACCATGCCTAGCAAGGTGTATGGAAATTGTGTTACCAAGATCAGTCGCTGCACCGATGACAATAATTCGTCTGTTGCTAAGCAAGTTTTGAGGCGGTGAGTAAGGCTCGGTAAGCAGGTTTGGGTAAGGCATTTAGAAACGCAGGGTAGACTGACTGATCAATAGACAATATTATCACGCGTCAATAAAACCTGATCGGTTTCGCATCATAATGAGCAAAACAGTCATCATCTCCGATGATCATCCACTATTTAGACAAGCGCTGAGAACCGCGATTGCACCGCTGTTTAGCAATGCCAATATCATCGAAGTAGAAACTCTTGCCGAAACACAAGATCAGCTTGCCGATCATTCTGTTGATTTGTTGCTGCTTGATTTACGTATGAGTGATAGTAAAGGTCTGGTTGGGTTAATGATTATCAAAGGTAGCTATCCGGAGGTGCCGGTGATTATTGTTTCGGCTTCGGAAGGTGCCGAGACTATTCGATCAGCGATTCAGGCGGGCGCATCGGGCTATATTTCCAAATCGGCGTCCCCGGACCAAATTCGAGAATCTATTTCCCTGGTGGCGCAAGGTGAGGTGGCGATCCCGGATGTGGCGCGATCCGACGTTTCTGATAGCGAGCGTCAGGAGCTGGAGGCGATCGAAAATATCAGTTTACTTACGCCCACGCAGCTAAAGGTGTTGGTGAAAATGACTGAGGGCATGCTGAACAAGCAGATTGCCTACTACATGGATATCTCGGAGGCGACTGTGAAGTCCCATGTTACCGCGATATTTAAAAAACTACAGGTTAGAACCCGAACTCAGGCTGTTGTACTGGCGAAGCAGCTCGAGGTAGTGTTGTCAGACGAAGACTAAGCATCGAGATTTCACCAGCGCAGTCAAAAAGGAGTTTATTGAATGACGTATGAAGAGTTCAATCAGTTCTGTGAACATCTGCCAGCCACTTCGTATGTCAGGCAATGGGGAGATTCCCATGTATGGAAGGTCGGCGGAAAAGTGTTTGCAATAGGAGGATGGCAAAAGTCGGGCGATCCCGCTTTTACATTTAAAACCACGGATTCCGATTTTCACTTTTTAAGCGATCAACCTGGTTATCGTCCTGCCCCGTATATGGCTTCACGGGGGATGAAATGGATTCAACAATACGATGCGTCACATGTTCAGGATGAAGATGTTCTATTTTACGTTAAAGAATCACATCGCGTCGTGTCGCTAGGGTTGACGAAGAAATTGCAAAGGGAACTGGGCTTGAATCAGATTTAATTTTGTCCCTCTCATTTTTGAAGATGTGTTGATCGCTTTATTTCCGCTCGATTCTGAGCTCCTGGACAATCCTCGATCAGCGCACAGCTTGGTCAATGACGTGTCAGAGCCTCGGAAGCCTGGAATAAGTAGTGGTATATTTTCGTGAAACAAACTAGCTCTAAGTCGCAAGCTGATCAAGTTTCAGCTATGTCCATAATTTTTCCGCTTGTTATCTGGTAATTCAGCAGGCGTGCATAATCAGCTTGTTTGTTTAATAGCTCGAGGTGAGACCCTTGTTCTTGTATTTCTCCGTTCCGAAGCACAACGATTTGATCCGCGTTGCGGATCGTTGCTAGCCGGTGAGCGATAACCAAAGTAGTTCGATTCTGCATCAACGAATGAAGAGCGCGATGCACCGCTCTTTCACTGATCGCATCGAGGTGCGAGGTGGCTTCGTCAAGAATCAATATTGGCGCATCCCGTAAAAACGCGCGTGCGATAGAAACACGTTGACGTTGTCCTCCGGATAAAGCATAGCCTCGTTCACCCACCCGAGTTTGTAGTCCGATGGGTAGACGTTCAATGAACTCCTCGAGCTCAGCACTTCGAATGGCGTGTCGAACCTCGGCATCGCTGGCGTCAGGTTTGGCCATGCGTAAATTCGCCTCCAGCGTATCATTAAAAAGATAGGTGTCCTGTGCAACTAGGGCGACCTGCAACCTTAAATAGTCCACAGGAAATTCCGCTAAATTACGATTTGCGAGAGTGATTGTTCCTTTCGTGGGGTCCCAAAATCGCAAGAGTAGATGTGCTAGCGTGCTTTTACCTGCGCCAGATGCGCCGACGAGTGCCACTGTAGACCCTGCGGGAATATGAAGGTCCACGTCCTTGAGTGCCGGTGTATGCTGGCCTTCGTAACAGAAATGAACCCCATTGAAGTCGATGTCGAAAACTGCATTCTGAGGCAGTTGTTCTGTCTGATCCCTATCCGTTTTTACGTCGCAGACTGTGGGCTCGCAATCATGAACTTGAATCAGGCGATTAGTGGCTGCAAACGTTTCAGCCAACTGTCTCCCTGCATCAGAAATTTCAACAACAGGTAAAAAGGCGGCCATAGAAGCGAGTGCCAACAAAGGTAGATAAACTGCGTCCAGATCTCCCGCTGATACCAGTGAAATCGACACCAAAATAACTGCAAGGCCAGAGGCCACGGTCAAAAAGTCAGTGATGACAATATGCTTTGTCATTTCACTGAAGAAGGGTTGGCGTTGTTGCTGGTGTTGACCCATGAGATCCACGAATTGTGAACGGCGCTGTGCGGTTGCCTGATAGCTGAGCAACTCCCCCAGTCCTTGAATGCTTTCGATTGTATGGGCGGATAACGCACCCAATACCTGACGTGCTCGCCCTGCAAGGCGGTCAATTCGGCGTCGCATCATCACCGGCATAAAACCGACCATGAGCAGAAAGGGGAACAATGTCAGTGCCAGCATTGGATGAAAACTAGTGAGCAACACCAACACCAACGAAGGGACAAGGACGGCGACAAAAACCGGGGTAATTGTATGGGCGAAGAAGTATTCAACCATCTCGATATCATGCGTCGCGAGGTTGATGAGATCGCCACTTCGTCGGCGCAACATAAACGCAGGTGCCAGTGTGTCGAGTTTTTGGAACAAGGCAATACGCATTTTCGAAAGCATCCGAAAAGCCATATCATGCGCAAGCCAGGACTCCAGCCAATGGAAAAGTGCCGCAACAATCGCTATCACACTCAGTCCGATCAGCCATATAGAATAGTCTTCACCGGTTTTTACCGCTACCGCCGCCATTGCCGACATCAGACTAACGCCGATAAAGGCTAACACGCGCAATACACCTAAGCTAAAAGTGGTCACCAGACGACCTGTCCAGGGCGCAGCAAATTTGAGCAATTGACCCAGCACCTGCCTCCATGAATAAGTGTCGGATTTCAAGATATCGCCTTGTAAACCCAATACATCATTGACTTCCTCTTGCCGCTTTTCCTGAGCATTTTCTGGGCTTGTCACACTACTGCCAATTTGTGCATCAACGAAGGTTGACTGAATTGACTCTCCTTCACGATCAGCGGCCTGGGATGACATGAGTGTGTGATATACCCCTTGCTTCCTAATTAGCTGCGTGTGCGACCCTTGTTCGACCACTCGTCCTTGATGAAGAACTAAAATACGGTCGCATCCAATGATGCTCGACAGTCGATGAGCCATGATTAAGGTAGTTCGCCCCTGCATCAACCGATCCAGTGCACTTTGAATGACCGCTTCATTCCTGGCATCAACGGATGACAATGCCTCATCAAGAATCAATATAGGGGCATCTCGCAATATCGCGCGGGCAATAGAGAGTCGTTGTTTTTGACCCCCAGACAGTCGCACACCCCGTTCACCAATCATCGTCTCATAGCCTTCAGGTAACGAAGCAATAAATTCATGGGCGTTCGCCAGCTTGGCAGCCCTAATGAGATCGCTGTCGTTTGCACAATGATTGCCCAACAATAAATTTTCTCGCACAGTACCGTGAAACAGATGCGTGTCCTGGCTTACCACAGCGAACTGCTTTCTCAGATGGTCCAGTGGCATCTCCTTGATATTCACGTTACCGATTCGAATCTGGCCACGGTTCGGATCATAGAATCGCAACAAAAGTCGGGCGATAGTGGATTTCCCTCCGCCACTGCTGCCTACTATCCCGATCCTTTCTCCAGCAGCAATATCAAAATTCAAGTTATTGTGCACCAAGCCACGTGATTGATCTTGAGCATTTTTTTCCCGATCGTAGGAGAATGTGACCTGATCAAAAGAAACACTTGCATTGAGTTCAGCCGGAGCTGAGTTACCTCTATCAGAGATTTTAGACTCAGCATTAAGTACGGCAAACACTTGCTTCTCAGCGGACTCGGCCAGCATTCCATCATGCAATAGTCCGCGTAGTTCACGTAATGGTCGAAATACTTCGACACCCAGGAGTAGCACCATTACCAATGCTTCAAACTCCATTAATCCGTGACTGACACGGTAGGCGGAAACCGCTATTGCTGCCACAGCTCCAAGGGCAATACCGATATCCGTAATACCTCTCGAGAGCGAATTGGTAGCTAAAACCCACATGGTGCTTTGAAACAGGGCATCGGCGTGGCGAGCTAATTTGGCTTCACGTGCTTTGCTCTGGCCAAACGCTTTTAACGTGACAAGACCTTGAAGTGCATCGAGGAATTCAGATGCGAATGCCCGATAAGCTTGCGAACGTCTTAGTGAGTTTTCCGTATCCCAACGATGAAACAGTCCAGGCGCGAGCAAAGTAAACAACGCAGCGGCCAGTAGCGTTAGCGCCACGGGGAAATCCAAAAAAGAAACGATGATAAAGATGACAAACGGTGTGATCAGTGCAACGAAAAACTGCGGTAGAAAGCGTCCGAAATAAATCTCAAGTTGTTCTACCCCCTCAACCGCTGCCGAACTGATTTCACCGCTGCGCAAATGCGAAAAGTGCGCTGGTCCAAGTACTACAAGCTGGTCGAACAGTCTTGTACGGATGCGGTGCTGCACCTGCATGGCTGTACTGTGTGCAACCATTATTCGCAAATAATCCCAGTAAGCATAGATCACCATCAATGCCAGAATTCCCGCCGCAGTGAGCCAGACCTGCTCTAAGGTCGCTCCACCCAGAACTTGACCGATGAGCCATCCCATCAGCAATAAGCGCAGCATTCCAAGCACAGAACCGGCGAGTCCCATACCAATCGAAATGTTGATTCTGTCGCGTACGCCTTCTGTCAAGGACCAAAGGTTGCGATTCAGGTACATGATGAGCCTTGATTTTTATTGTTGAGAGAGTCAAGCCTACTCTTAAAATATTTGAATAGCTCTAAGAAATAATGCATAGTATCTATTCATATTTGTGTAGAGAGACTATTCGATGAATTTGGATTGGGACGACTTACGAGTCTTTCTCGCCATCAGTGAACAAGGCAATTTATCGGCGGCTTCCAGGGAGCTCAAAGTCAGCCAGCCGACAGTTGGCAGGCGTTTGAAGTCTCTTGAGGAAAGCCTCGGTACCCAACTGTTCGATCGTCTGCCCGACGGACTGGCGTTAACCAATCACGGTGAGCAACTGGTGCCCCTGGCGCGCAATATGGAAACCGCGGCGGACGCAGTGTGGAGACAGCAGGCCAGCTTCACAAACGAAGTGAAAGGTACTGTTCGCATTTCGATGTATGAACAGATTGCTCAGTTTTTTATGCAACATCTTCCCGCATTACAAAAACGTTGCAACCAAATTGAAATCGAACTATCCATTGCCCACAATGCCGCCAATTTGTCCCGTCGAGAAGCGGATCTGCTCATCCGTGAATGCCTTCCAGACATTCCCGACATTATTGCTAAAAAGCTGGGGCACTATCACTATGCGGTTTATGGCAGCAAATATTATATTGATACGCATCCATCCGCTTTGACTGAGCGCCGATATGAGGATTGCGATTGGGTTGGATTTGATGATGAGCACACCGGTTTTTTCGGTCAGCAATGGCTGCGCGAGAAGCTCGCTAAAAGAAAACCTGTTGTAAGAAGTAACAATGGTGTCGTGTTGCTGGACGCAATGCTAAAAGGAGCAGGGATTGGTGTTCTTCCCTGTTTTGTTGGTGATCAAGAATCTCAGCTCCAACGATTGGAGGTGGTACCCGGTGATGGGCCTACACTCTATTTACTGGTGCACAAAGATATGCGCAAATCCCCCGCTGTTCGTTTAATGATGGATTCGGTCACCGGTTTATTTGCAGAATATAATGATATTTTACATGGCGCGCATACGCATAGACACTCGCCGGGATCGCATTCACATCGGTGAAGCAGTTCGCGCGTGTCTATTTAAATGGGTAGGCAGGCAGACCACGAGAAGATAGTCTTATTGTTCCCGGCTAACTGAAAGATTAGAGGGTTGAAACGACCAATTCCTCGCTGACTCTACGGCCTTAGAGGCCGATAAGATTTTCAATGAAGACAGTCGAATTGTGCAAACCATATCGGGAGTGTAGTAGTGAGCGATTTGCATTCGATAGCTTCACCGATATCGGTTGATGTTCCTACATCTTGTCGTGATTTAACAAGGAAATGCTCCGCTATTCACCACTAGGTCGCGCAGTGTATTCTCGAATTAAATTAACGAGTGTTGATTACGCGGATGTGGGATACTTCATCGAGTAGTACGTAACGTACGTTATTCTTTGAAAATTTTGAGAACAGCTAAGGTTAAGCGATGGTATCACTTAGAATATCGACAAGGAGTGAACTCGCCATTTTCGATCTCATTGATCGCCAGGAACACGCCAGCAATTTCATCACTCAAATTGGATTAAAAGCGCACCAAGAGATGTATGACAATGCGCTTGCAACCTACTTGAGCATTGAAAATAAAAATATAGAAACATCCGGGTATATTCTTTTGATGCACGAACCAGATAAACGTAGTGTGGAATTACGCAGGATCTCTGTGGATCAAGCAAAACGTGGGGTCGGTCAAATTGCAATGATAGAAGTGGAGAAATTTTGCAAAAGAAATTTCAGCGCACAGAGAATCTGGTTGGACGTGTATGAAGACAATGCTGTTGGAAGACATATTTACGAAAAACTAGGGTATGAGCAGTTCAGCCTAGAGCGAAGAGATGAAAGAAATTTGCTCTTTTACGAAAAAGCCATTTGAGCGGATCAAATTTCCGTTGATCCATGCTGTACTCAGAGCGATGAGTATTAGTTCGCCGGTTATGGTTTAACAGATAAAAGCGGAGCACGTGTATGGATGACGACAATAGTTTTGATTCGGTTTTTGATGGTTTGCGTGAGATATTGATTCCTTATTCCGAGAAGCTGACGGTGGTTGTTGATCAAGCAGATCATTTCTATCTGGATACCCAATATATAATGAAGAATAAGAAACCGATGTATTTTGCCTCGGTCAAGCTGAATAAAAATTATGTCAGTTTTCACTTGATGCCTGTCTACGTTTTCACCGACTTACTGAAAGATATCTCCCCGGAATTAAAAAAGCGGATGCAGGGAAAATCCTGTTTCAATTTTAAAAATTTGGATGGTGATCTGTTTCAAGAGTTGCGTAAACTTACAAAACGCGGATACGCGGAGTATGGAAAGGCAGGCTATTTGTAGTGGTGTTTGGGTTTAATCTGGGACCCGGTGTTTATTCAGTAATCTAAAACAGTATGCATAATTTGGAGTGACTTGTTTTTATGCGGAGCATAAAATTCGGTTTGATCGCGGCTCTCGTCGGTAGTCTCTATTTAGTTGTACCGTACAGTGCGGGTAAAAGCTGTCTTGGCATGGAGTGTCTGAAATATACGATTGCTTCTATTCCCGTTGTGTTTATCGGTATGCCATGGAGTAAACTTATTTTGGAAACTCCGGTTTCAAATGAAATAAGATCACAAACAATGAGCCGGGGTTCAGTGTTGCAAAAAGCTTTGTGGCCGAGAATTGGCGGTTACATTTTTTTCTACTTGCTCAATGTTTTTGTCGTTTTCGGTGTTGTGCATCGCCTTTTTTGTAATATTCGCAAGAAAAGAAACCATCGAAAAGCCAGTCTAAACGGCTCCTAATTGGCAGAGAGTCAATGCTTTGATTTAAATTTGGTGAGGTAAGTTAGTTTGGTAGCTTGAGTCGCTTAAGGCCAAGTGGTTTTACCGGATTAAGAAGCCAGACAGGGGAGAATTATTCAGTGCAAATCAACTACGCAGAAATAAATCGACGAGCCCTAGAGCTTATGTTGTCTACAAAGAAGCATCTTGTTTCGGTAGATGATCAACTAAAGGCATTGGTCGAGCTACGTGTCTCTCAAGTAAACGGGTGCGCCTATTGCGTAGACCTTCATACCCTTGAAGCCCGGGAGTTGGGGGTGGATACGCAAAAACTGGACTGTCTGACAGTGTGGAAAGAAAGCGGACTTTTCTCCAAACGTGACAGAGCTGCTTTGGGCTGGGCAGAAGACGTGACCAATATTTCAACTGTTTCTGATATCGACAGGAAGCTAAAGATGATTCTACGAGAGTTTTCCGAGGTAGAAGTGGTCGACCTGACATTCGTCATCGCGGTAATGAACAGTTTGAATCGTCTTGCAATCAGTTTCGGTGATAAGCCCGCGAAGAGGAGTCCGTAGTTTTGGGAGCAATTCCGATCAGCCCCTTCATCTGTCATTCTCGCAAGCATCCTCTTCACGGTTCGTCTATCTGCGTTCTTCCCAATCACTCAAACTCCGTCGACGGGGGTGTCAAAAGAATACTGGAAGATTGGCGCCGACTATGGCGCCGATCATGACGCCTAAAAGAATAAAATCTGACATGTTGCTGTTTCCCTATGGAATGTTGTTGACATACAGGGAGTATAGTATTGAATATATTTCAATAAAAACGATATATATTCATCTTTAAGTTGATTTAAAATCAATACATGACTTTGATTCAACTTCGTACTCTCATTTCGATTGCCGAAACCAATAGCTTTACTCTCGCTGCGGATCGATTGTTTATCACCGCTTCAGCGGTGTCTCATCAGATGCGAGATCTAGAGGAGGAGCTGAACATCGCGCTTTTTGATCGCTCTACCCGCCCCCCTACATTGAACGGCCATGGACATGCCGTCGTCGAACGCGGTCGTGCTTTAATTCAGCAATTCGATACCCTGGTAGAGCTGGCGAAATCCCCTGGTGAAATCGGTGGGCAGCTGATGCTGGGGTGCGTAAGTGGCGTATCCAGTGCATTGATTCCAGAGGCCTTAGCCAGGCTGCGGGCTTCGCATCCTGCTGTTCGAGTGAGTATTGAAGAGGGTTTGTCTGAAGCACTGTCGCATCGCGTTTATCGGCGAGAGCTGGATGCGGCGATAATTACCGCCTTACCGGAAACCGACCCGGAACTGAAGTCAATTCTGATTACCGAAGAAGCGATGATGGTAGTGGCGCCTCGTGATTGTCCTTACTCGAAATGGCAGGATGTGTTGTCTTCTTATCCGTTCATTCGGCTGAATCGACGTGCGGGAATGGGTAGGGTAATTGATCGTGAGGTTAGAGCAAACCGTATCAATGTTGAGGAGGCGATGGAGCTCGATTCTTCTGCGGCGGTGGTAGGGATGGCACGTGCTGGACTTGGAGCAGGGGTAGTCCCCGAAGGTCGACTACGCTACGCCACTGAAGACGAAGTAAAAGTCATGCCATTCGGGAATCCGCCTATCCATCGACAGGTAGTACTGGTTGAGCGCCGTAATAATCCACGTTCTGATTTATCGCAACTTGTTTATGACGAGGTCAGGCGGATCACGAAGGAAAAAAGCAACTCCAGTTGAAAGTTGGCTCTAATACCTAACATCATTAATTTTGTGCAGAAGAAAACAACTAATGTACTTGACGAGCAGAGTGGTTGTTAGGGGATAACGAAAGTCGTTCGCGGTTTCAATCTTTAAATTCTCCGCGTGTATCAACTTGCACTGTTCGTGTCGACATAGAGTGTCAAAGTGATTCTTTTATGAGACACATGCAGCATTAGGTCCATCGGCCCGCAAATTCATTTCTCTGCAAAATATCCTGCCGTGCGATCGGGATTTGTACGCTCGACTTCGGTGTTTCAATGTGTCAACGAAAGGGTATGGTCTAAGCCATTTCCACCGCAGAAGATTGCTCTTTCTTTTCAGCATGAGCGCGTTTCAGCATGGATCGCAATGAAGATGGATCTACGGGTTTAGGTAGAAAAAATACGCCGCTCGCCCTGGCCTGGTTTCTCACTGCAGGATCTTGTTCAGCAGAAATGATGATGCCTGTGGCTACTTGGTACTCTTCTCTCGCTTTCATCACCAGATCGAAACCGCTTAATCGATCACCCAAACTGTAGTCAGCAACGATCACGTCAAATCGATGATGAGCGAAAGCATTGATTGAGCTTTGTACGTCTGAACAAGCGACTACCTCGCAACCCCAACGTTTCAAGAGAAGTGTTGTAGCCTCCAATACATCGTCCATATCTTCCACGCAGATAACCTGTAAACCTTCCATTCTGCCAAGAGGAGTCCATCGTTTTCGGCTTGGGTAGGTCACCACATTGTTTTCTTTTTGCATCGGCAAGGTCACACTAAAATTACTTCCTCGTCCAAGGACTGATCGTACCCGTACAGGATGTGCCAGAATCTGAGAGAGTCGCTGAGTGATCGACAAACCAAGTCCGAGCCCTTTGTCTTCACGGTTATCCTGCGAAGCGTCGATTTGAAAAAACTCTCGGAATATTACGTTTAAATCGTTTTCCGCAATACCGATGCCAGTATCAATTACCTGCACTTCCAACTTGTCTTCCTGCTTTCGACAGCCCACCAGAATTGTTCCTGATTCGGTATAGCGAATCGCGTTGGAAATGAAGTTTTGCAGCATGGATCGTAGTAACCTGCGATCACTTCGTACCCCAATATGACGCTTGCGTACCTTAAGCTTCAACCCGCGGCGTTCAGCTAGGGGTGCCATTTCAATCTCCAGTTCGCTGAGTAGTTCGTATATGTCGAAAGATGCGATTTCTGCTGTGAGCGAACCGGAATCCAGCTTGGAAATATCGAGTAAGGCGCGAAGGAGTTTGTCGGCACTGACAAGAGAGTGATCGACCTTTCCGGCGAGATCAAACACCTCCTGATCTTCTTGCGCAGGGTGCTCACGAATACTCTGATTAAATAGTCTTGCAGCATTAATAGGCTGAAGTAGATCGTGACTTGCCGCAGCGAGAAACTGCGTCTTGCCCTCAGTAACCTGTTGCAGTCGCTTATTAAGTTGCTCAAGATCTCGAGTGCGATCTGCAACTCGCATCTCCAGTTCTTCATTGACCTTTCTGAGTAATGCCTCAGCGGCAACAGTTTGGGTGGTGTCGGTAAAGCTGGTGACGAACCCGCCACCAGGCATAGGATTACCCTGAGACTTTATATATCGACCGTTTTTTCTTTGGCGTTGATAGCTATGAGGTTGTCCTGCGGTGAGATGGGTCATCCGCTTGGTAACATGTTGCTCAACATCGCCAGGGCCACACTCGCCTCTCTCTGCATTGAACCGAATCAGGTCTTCGACCGGCATACCCACATAGAGAAAATCGTTCGGGTAATCGAACAATTCGATATATCGATTGTTCCATGCAACCAGCCTTTGCTCGCTATCGATAACGCTAATACCCTGCGTAATATTTTCAAATCCAGCCTGTAGTAATTCGCGGTTAAAGGTAATCGCCTGGGAGGTTTCATCCATGAGCAGAACAAGATCTTCCGCACTGATATCTTCACCAAGCAGTGTCTGCGCAACAACATGCCGAGCAGATGAAGCGCCAATCACCGAAGCGATAACACGTTCAATATCTCGCACTAGTTGCGGGCTTACTGGGTCATCAGGATTGAGTGGTTCGGTATTGGATTCGTGGCGGCGGAAGATGTCGGCCGCACTTTTTTCACCAACAATGCTTTCACAGAGAGTGCGTGCGTCCTTGATACATGCCACAGTTTGTTCGCTGCGTCCAACGCCGATTTCCTGTTCAACAGGACTTGAATGCAGGAAGATACTGGCCTGAATTTTATCGATCAAAGAAGGGGTGTAGCGGACAGAACCAATGATGATTCCAGCCGCATTCAATAACAGGCTCCAGAAGACACCGTGCGTAAGAGGTGGTAATCCCGTTAAACCAAAAAGGTGTTGTGGATGGGCCCAGCTAGCAGTGGTGAAGATCAGATTCAGCTGCGCAGTGTCGACAAAATTGGGTAGTAACAAACAATAGGCCCAGGTGGCAAACCCGGCGATCAAGCCCGCCATCGCACCGCGACGGTTAGCACCTTGCCAGTACAATCCTGCGAGTACTACGGGTGCAAATTGAGCGATTGCGGCAAAGGACAGCAAACCAATATTCGCTAATCCCTGCGTGGTATCAGAAAGCAAATAGTAGCCGTAAGAGAACAACATGATCAGGCCAATCACGATACGTCGGATGATCAGGATGATGCGATTGATGTCCGGTCGTTGCAAAATGCGCAGAGACTTCATATTGATCAAAATGGGCATCACAATGTCGTTACATACCATTGTGCTCAAGCTGATTGCAGCGACAATTACCATTCCAGTTGCCGCAGACAGACCGCCAATAAACGCCATCGTCGCGAGAAAAGTTTCCCCGCGTGCAAGCGGCATGCTTAGCACATAGAGATCTGCATTGCTTCCAATCGGCATGTAAGTATTCCCCACCAGTGCAATAGGAAGCACGACAATGCTGATTAATAGCAGGTAGGTCGGCAACAACCAGCGAGCTGTATTGACCTGATTGGGACTGTTTGCTTCAACCACCGTTACGTGAAACTGCCGCGGCAGTAACAAGATAGCTGACATGCTCAACATCATTTTGGTGAGAAACTCGATGGTGGAGCCTGAGCCGGAGGTGGCTGAGCTGGAAGTCACTCCTGGGTCTAGCCAGCTGAGCGCAAAAACATCGGTTGAGTTCACTAGCAGCTGATAAGAGAAATATCCCACCATTAATATAGCGATTAGTTTGACAATCGATTCAAACGCTATAGCTTTGATTAACCCAAGATGATGCTCGGTGGAGTTAAGGTGACGAGTACCAAACAGGATGGTAAAGATCGCGAGCATGATGGCACTGTACAACGCGGTATCGCCCAGCAGACTTTCTGTATCTGCTGCTTCAGCCGTGATGGTATTGAATGCCATCGAAATTGCCTGTAGTTGCAGGGAGATGTAGGGTAGCGAGCCAACTACCGCGATGCAGGTCACGAGAATGGCAACTTGTCTGCTCTTGCCATAGCGTGAAGAAATAAAGTCCGAAATGGAGGTGATGTTTTGCTGTTTACTAACGCTGATTATGCGCTGAATAAAACGATAGCCAAATAGAAACAGCAGAATCGGCCCAAGGTAAATGGCAAAGAAATCCCAACCACGGGTAGCCGCCGTGCCGACAGCGCCAAAGAATGTCCATGAGGAACAGTAGACCGCCAGGGATAAACTGTAGACCACCGCCGATGTCGTTCGAGGATACCCGCGGTCACCCCGATAGGCGATATAAAACAACAGGCAGATATACAAAATGCCTGCGAGTGCCAGTACTTGGGTGGAAATAATGCTCATCAATCAATTTTTTTCAAAATGAAAACCTACCATATTTAGCAAGCTTTTGATCAAAATAAAGATGTCGGTCGTATGAGTAAACTCATCGATTTGAAAGTAGGCTTGAGAAATAGGGCGACTTACTGTGTTTTCAGTATGCAGGGGCCATTGTGGTTACCCTCTGAAAAACGAAACACGGTATCTTGGTGCTCGGTTGCCGCGGTGGTTAGCCCCAATTCCTCATGCTTTGCAACTATTGACGCTTTCTGTTATTACCCCGAGTTGACCCTAATGACGAAACGCCATGTTGATTGAAAAAGATAAAATTGTGGGCTTCCACTACCGACTCCACGAAGGTGATCAGGTGTTGGAAGATTCCTATGCAGAGAATCAGCCGGTACTCTATATGCAGGGACGCAACGGCATTCTTGACGCTTTGGAAGCCGAGCTCGAGGGTAAGCAAAGGGGAGACAAGATAGATGTGACACTGCCCCCAGAGAAGGCCTACGGCATCAGAAAGCCAGATGCTGTCGAGCGTATCCCGGTAAAGTATTTGATCGGAAATAAGAAGCCCCGTAAAGGTCAGATCGTGCAGGTAAATACCCAGCATGGCCCGCGCGAGGTTGTGGTGCTTAAGGTCGGTCGCTTTAATGTGGATGTTGATACCAATCACCCAATGTCCGGAAAAACGCTGCGCTTTGACATCGAGATTACTGAGGTCAGAGAACCCACTGAAGAGGAAATCAGCCACGGTCACGCCCACGGTGCTGGTGGACATCAGCACTAGTACGTCAATACCTGACTGAATTATGTTGAATTCATCTTTTAGTAAGACGCCAAACAGAGGATTCCCTGAATCCGAATTTGCCGAAAGGACACAGCGACTACAAAGCGCAATGCACGACGCAGGCTGTGACGCTGTCGTTCTGACCACAGAGCCAAACGTTCGTTATTTCAGCGGTTTCTTTACTCAGTTTTGGCAAAGTCCCACTCGTCCCTGGTTCTTAATCATTCCTTCGGCGGGAAAGCCGGTCGCAGTGATTCCAGAGATTGGCAGTGCCGGTATGGCAGATACTTGGATTGAAGATATCCGAACCTGGTCATCACCAAGGCCGGAGGATGATGGGATCTCATTACTGGTGGAAGCTGTTGATGAATTGCCCCGCCGTTTCGGGAAGGTAGGTATGACGCTTGGGGCGGAAACTATGTTACGAATGCCGCAACGCAACTTTGAACATTTTCGGAATAAATTAAGTGGGAGAGAAGTCATCGATGTCGGGGCTATCCTCCACCAGCAAAGGATGGTGAAGTCGACGCTGGAGATTGAAAAGACCAGATATATCTGTGGTATTGCTTCCGAGGCGTTTGCCAACGTAGAAAACTATGCACGCGCCGGAATGAGCGAGAGAGAAGTGTGTAAGCAAATGCAATTGGATCTGCTGTCATCGGGTGCCGACACTGCAGGTTATATGGTTGCTGGTTCGGGCAAAGGGGGATATGACAGTATCATTATGGGGCCCACTAATCGCCAATTAGCAACTGGGGATATTCTAATCATCGATACTGGCTCTACGTGGGATGGCTACTTTTGTGACTTTGATCGTAACTGGGGGTTTGAGACCGCGGATGATGCGTCGCTGAGGGCGTATGAAGTTGTTTGGAAGGCGACAGAAGCCGGGTTTATGGCAGCGCGCCCTGGCGCAACTACTTCAGATGTCTGGCGTGCAATGAATGAGGTGATGGTTGATGGAGGTAGCCTGGGCAACGAAGTCGGTCGATTGGGTCATGGTCTCGGTATCGAATTAACCGAGCGTCCGTCAAATACCAGCGATGATGGCACCCCTCTCAAGGCTGGGATGATTCTGACTTTGGAGCCCGGAATGACTTTTGCAGCTGGAAAACAGATGGTGCATGAAGAGAATATTGTGATTACCGATGATGGCGCGGAATGGCTAACCCAACGGGCTGCGCCGGAAATGCCCGTTTTGAAAAATTAACAACCGTTACAATTGAAGCGATAACGGCTCATCGGGCTTTGTAAAGGCATGGGAGTATTAAGCATTGTCTTGATTATGCCGATCGTCTGATGAACGGGGAGTCGGAGTTATAATGGCCCTATGTTTCTCTCTACCTTGCTCATCAACTGCGTTTTGACAGCTCTCGTAGTGTATGTCCACTATGAATCCTTACGTGTGATTAGCAATTGGTTAGACAGTCGGCCTCGGCATCGGAAGATTCATTTAATGGTAGCGGTATTAGGCGCGTTGTTAGCCCATACGGTTGAAGTGTGGATATACGGTGTCGCGATTTACGGGTTGGCGAATGTTCCCGAAATGGGCGGCTTGACGGGTTTAGATAGTGGCGGTTTGGTGGATTGCCTTTACTTCTCACTCAGTAATTACACCAGTCTGGGTATGGGGGATATCCAGCCACAAGGAATGATTCGCTTTGTGGCTGGTTTCGAGGCGTTGACTGGTTTGGTATTGATTACCTGGACTGCCTCATTTTTGTTTCTGGAGATGCAGCGGATCTGGAAGACTCCAGATTTAACAGAGAGCTAAGAATTAGATTCGAAGCGCTGCCAAAGATTCTGCGACGCGATCTCCAAATTCCTGGGTGCTTACGATCGTCACGCCAGTTCCGGGCTTCGATAGATCCGAGGTCGAATAGCCTGCCGCAAATACACTTTGCATGGACTGCCACAGATTCTTCGCTTCCTGATTCAAACCGAAACTCATTTCCAACATCATGGCAACTGAACCAATCATGGAATACGGGTTAGCGATATTCTTACCGGCAATATCCGGCGCAGATCCATGGGACGGCTCGTAGTAAGATTTCTCTGGTCCGATGCAGGCAGAAGGCATTAAGCCGAGTGATCCAAGAATCCCGCCGGCCTGATCGCTCAAAATATCACCAAATAGATTCTCCATTACCATCACATCAAACTGTCCTGGATTGAGGCACATATAGGTTGATGCCGCATCCACCAAAACATGTGAGACCTGAATTTCGGGAAACTCCTGACCCACTTCGCCGACGATGTCCGTCCATAGCACACTGGACTTCAGAACATTGCTTTTGTGAATGCTATGCAGTGTTTTCTTTCGCTTCATCGCAGTTTCGAAAGCAATGCGAACAATGCGCTCGATTTGTTCTTCATCGTATTCCAGTTGTTCACGGGCATATCGCAAACCGCGATCGTTGACGCCTGTTTCTTTCTCACCGAAATACAGACCACCGACTAATTCGCGGATAATAATAAAATCGATGCCGTCACCGATGACTTCCGGTTTGAGCGGAGAAAAATGTCCAAGCGAAGCAGGTAAATAAACCGGTCGAAAGTTCGCAAAAGTGTCATATCGCCTGCGCATTGGCAGTAAGCCTCCGCGCTCAGGTTGCTCATCCAGTGGAATCTTTTTGGATTCTTCATGACTGAGACCGATGGTGCCTTTCAATATGGCATCGGCATCATCGCAGATCGTCTTCGATTCTTCCGGGAAGCTGTGGCCATGGGAAAACCAGGCGGTCGCGCCAAACGCCGCAGGATTGAGTTCAAACTGCACGTCATTTCTGGATTCCACCAGCTTTAGTATTTTGACCGCTTCGGCCATGATTTCTTCGCCGATGCCATCACCGGCAAGAAGTGCAATTTTATAATTCGTCATTGTCTGAAAAAACCTGAGTCTTGATATAGGTAGTTACGTGGGAATAGGGCGTGAATCAAGCAGTGGAGAAAATTGACGTTACTTCGGCCAGTTTGGCTTCCTTTTTTCAATAAAAGCGTCAATGCCTTCGCGTGCTTCGTCTAGCATCATGTTGCCTGCAATCGCGTCAGTTGCTAGCGCATAAGCTTCGGGTAAGTCGTTTTCCAGCTGCTGATAGAACAAACGCTTGCCGAGGCGAATAGCGTTTTTAGGTCGAGCCGCTACTTCGTCTGCGAGTTGTTGAACCGCAGCGTTCAACTCCGTCGCGGGCACAGACTCGTTAATTAACCCATATTCAAGCGCGGTAGCAGTATCGATGAACTGCCCCGTGAGCAGCATCCGCATTGCCCGCTTTCGTGAGATATTACGTGATAACGCGACCGCAGGCGTGGAGCAAAATAGCCCGAGATTGATTCCAGACACGGCAAATTGGCATTCCTCAGCCGCGACTGCGAGATCACAGGTGGCGACTAACTGACAACCCGCAGCGGTTGCCATACCCTGTACTTTGGCGATCACCGGCTGCGGCAATCCCACAATTTTTTGCATCATCGTACTACATTGACTAAACAGATCATGCTGATAACCGTGGTCATCATTTGCTCGCATTTGCTTTAAATCATGTCCTGCGCAAAACGCTTTACCACTGGCGGCAAGTATTACCACGCGTATGCGGTCGTCGTCCGCAATTTGATCGAGTGCCTCGATCATCTTGCTGAGAAGTTCTTCAGAAAGCGCGTTGTATTGCTTTGGCCGGTTCAGCGTAAGGGTGCAAATTGCGCCTTCAACAGATTTTTGCAGAATAGTCGATGCGGTCATATACCAATAATCATTGTGCTGTAGGTCTGCAAACAGCGTACCACAAGCAAAGCTTTTGGCTGAAAAAAAAGGATGCCGGAGCATCCTTTTGTCGCAGATCCCGGGTAGTCAAGATTAGTTGACCATAAACTCCACAGCGGCGGCGACTTCTTCATCGCTCAGGCTCGCATTACCGCCACGAGCAGGCATTACTCCGGCGTTACCCTGAAAACCATTAATGGCATGTTCGATCAGCACTTCCATGCCCTGCGCCAGACGTGGCTCCCACGCCGCTGCGTCACCGACTTTAGGTGCACCAGCAACTCCTGCTCCGTGACACGCCAAACAGGCAACGTTATATACTGCTTCACCATCCGGTTCCTCCGTGCTGGCCACTTCAACAGTAGCTGCGCTCGCCGCTTGTTCGGCAGCTTGTTCGGCTGTTAGAACGTTCAGTGAGCCAACTGGGGCAACGCGTGCAGCCAACGACTCCTCTGAGTTATGGTCAGCGAAACTGATACTCGTTACGCTGATCAACAGGGATGCCGCAACGGCGCTGAACGCTGACATCGCAGCGATCCGATTTGAATTGATTTTCATGAACAGGTCATTGAGAGAGCAAAAAATGAGACGCGATTATAAGCAAAACTAGCCGATCATCGCTATCTGGAATTGCCTTAAATCGGCAATTCAGCGCCTATCTGCGGCTGAATGCCAGCCAGATTCCGCCACCAATTAGAAAGCAACCCGCAAGCTTTTCCAAGATAATGACTTTGCCGCTAGACACCAGCTTCCGCATTTGTCCCGCGGCGACCGCATAGGCGCCGTCGAGCAAGGTACCTACCACCATAAACGTAGCGCCGAGCATAAGCACCTGAGGGATGGGATCTCTGGACGGATCGACGAACTGAGGAATAAACGCGCCGAAGAAAAACAGCGCCTTTGGGTTCGACCAGATTACAAGAAAGCCCTGAAAAAAATAGTGTAACCAACCTTTTCCCGATCTTGTCGCTGGGTCATCAGTCTCAACTGGGTTTACCATCCTGCCTTTTGAGCGCCACATTTTGATGCCAAGCCAGATTAGATAGATTGCCCCGATAAATCGAACAACATCGAAAACCACAGCCATTTTCTCGACGATAGAAGCAAATCCAAGGGCCAGAACTAACACCATCAGCCCCAGCCCCAGCTGGGTTCCGGCGACGTTAAGCAGCCCGGCGCGCGATCCCGCGTTCAAACTGTTGGCGACGATGACAGTGACCGTAGGCCCGGGAACGATGACGAGAGCGGCAGAGGCCGCGATAAAGAGTAAATAGGTTGAAAGATCAATCATCAGTTGGCAAGGATGGGCGAGGAAAATTCTGCGGTAACCGCAACAACGGTGTTTATCAGGAGCGATTGTAGGGGATTTCTTTCGAAGAATCTCTGATAGCAGATTTGATTCCGCTATACTCCCGCCTCTTTTTTTCACACGATTGGTATGTGGTTTAAGAACCTGATAATTTTTGAATTTGAGGATCCAGCAGACGCTCTGAAACTCATCACCGAACCACAACTCGAAAGGGGTTTGGCTTCCCAGGCATTTAAACCCTGTGGTCCCCAAGAGCCGGAATCGTTAGGCTGGACCACACCCATGGGGCACCTCTCTGATCAACTATTTCACGCTGGTGGGGGTTACTTTTTGCTGACAGCGCGGAGAGAGGAGCGCTTGCTTCCAGCATCGGTGGTGCGTGAAGCAGTCAATGAGAAAGTGCTTGAAATAGAACTGGCTGAAGAGCGGAAAGTCGGGCGAAAACAAAAGCTCGAGATTCGGGACCAGCTCACTTTCGAAATGATGCCTAGGGCATTTACCCGTTCGGTGCGAACTCAAGGATTGATCTTGCCGAAAGAAAACCTGATCGTAGTCGATGCCGCCAGTAGAAAAACTGCAGAGCAGTGGGTGTCTTTGTTACGAATTTCTCTAGGTTCCTTGCCGGTTAGACCGGTTGAATCTAAACAATCCCTCCCCGCTCTATTTACTAACTGGTTGAGTGGTAAGGCGAGCCTGCCAAACCAAATCTCGCTGGGCGAAGAATGCGATTTGCAGTCGCAGGAAGATCAGGGGGCGGTAGTACGATTTCGCAGGCAAATGCTAGAAGGCGATGAAATAACGGTACATACTAAGGCCGGTAAGATTGCAACTCGGCTAGCAGTCGACTGGAATGAATCACTGGCATTTACCCTGACTGATGCGCTAGAAATCAAACGGCTGCGGTTTGCAGACACTGTGGTTGAGCAAGTTGAGGTGGAAGAGATTCATGATGAAGCTGCGGAATTTGACGCGCGATTCGCCTTAATGGGTCTGGAGTTTTCCCGATTCTTGCCGGCTTTGTTCGACGCATTAGGCGGATTACAAAAATAGAATCGGCATCGTGATTGAATTCGCCCCTTTCGGTCGTGGATTCGGGCTTAGCCTAGGTTTAATTGCCGCAATTGGTGCGCAAAACGCGTATGTGCTAACTCGCGGCATTCTCCGGAATCACCATTTCGCAGTGGCGGCTGTCTGTTCGGTACTGGACACCATTCTGATATTTAGCGGCGTGTTGGGGATGGGCAAAGTCGTTGCGGCCTATCCGCAGTCCATCACTGTATTAACGCTATTTGGCGCGCTATTTCTATTTGCTTATGGAGGGACCTCATTCAGGCGAATGATGCAGTCCCAGGCGTTACGGGCAGACCATCAGATCGTGACATTGAAAACAGCGATCCTCACCATGGTGACTCTCAGTTTATTCAATCCACATTTATATCTCGATACTGTGGTCTTGTTGGGAAGTGTTAGCGTTCAGGAGTTGCCAGAGAATCGGTTAACTTTTGCCGCCGGTGCCTGTCTTGCCTCAATAACGTGGTTTTTTATGCTGGCGTTGGGCGGACAGTGGATGCAGCGCTGGTTTCAGACTCCCGCAGCGTGGCGCTTGCTGGATGGCTTTGTTGGCGTTGTAATGTGGTCTTTGGCTATCATGCTTGTTAAAGACATGTTTTAAGCTTGTGTCGCTTTCGGTGAAACAAAATCAATGAATGAGTAAATGAAATTTCAAGGTACAAAGCAATATGTCGCAACCAGCGATTTGCAGATGGCGGTCAATGCAGCCGTCACGCTTCAACGACCACTTCTGATCAAGGGGGAGCCGGGTACGGGAAAAACCATGCTCGCGGAGCAGGTGGCCCAGGCTCTAGAGATGCCGCTTATTCAATGGCATATCAAATCAACTACCAAGGCGCAGCAAGGGTTGTATGAATACGATGCCGTTTCCCGGCTCCGTGATTCACAGCTCGGTAATAATGTTGATGATATCGGTCGATATATCTCCAGGGGGAAACTCTGGCAGGCGTTTGAAGCAAAATCTCCAGCCGTATTGTTGATCGATGAAATCGACAAAGCGGATATCGAGTTTCCTAATGATCTCTTACTTGAGCTCGATAAAATGGAGTTTCATGTATATGAAACCGGAGAAACGGTGCGAGCAACACATCGCCCGGTCATCATTATTACCAGCAACAATGAAAAAGAGCTTCCGGATGCGTTTCTGCGACGGTGTTTTTTTCACTTTATCCAGTTTCCTGATAAGGAGACCATGACAGAAATCATTCGCGTGCATTATCCGGATATCAAAGAAAAACTCGTGCAGGAGGCGCTAGAGGTGTTTTTTGATATTCGCGATATCCCTGGTTTGAAAAAGAGGCCATCAACCAGCGAACTGATTGACTGGTTGAAGCTGCTGATGTCTGATGATATTCCTGATACCGTTCTACAGCAGCGAGATAAGTCAAAAGCAATTCCACCGTTATATGGTGCACTACTTAAAAATGAACAGGACGTGCAATTGCTGGAAAGGCTGGCGTTTATGCATCGGCGTCAAAGCTAACCCACTACCTCTCCGTCGATTGTGTTAGTTAATCTGTTCTACTGTTTAAGAGAGTACGGCGTACCTGTGTCGATACGTGAACATGTCGACTTGCTCTCGGCGTTGGATGCAGGTCTAGCCTACGCGGATCAGGAGCAGTTTTATTTCTTGGCGCGAACAGCGCTTGTAAAAGATGAAAAACATTTTGATAAGTTTGACCGGGCGATGACGGCGTTTTGGTCTGGGCTAGATTCCCTGGAAGGACTAGTTGAAGCAAGCATCCCTGACGAATGGCTACGTAGTGAGTTTTTAAAACAACTCTCAGAGGAAGAGAAAGCAAAAATTGATAGCCTTGGTGGACTGGATGAGCTGATCAAGAAATTCAAAGAACGCCTGGAAGAACAACAAAAACGGCATGCCGGTGGCAACAAATGGATTGGTACCGGCGGTACATCTCCTTTTAGTCATGGTGGATATCATCCCTCCGGAATTCGCATTGGTGGGGAAGGGCAGCACAATCGCGCTGTTAAAGTATGGGAGAAACGAGAATTTCGAAATCTGGATGATTCCATTGAACTCGGCACCCGTAATTTAAAAATAGCGCTGCGGAGATTGCGAAAGTTTGCGAGGGAGGGCGCCGCAGATCAATTTGATCTGGACGATACCATTCACTCTACCGCTCGCAATGCCGGGTTGTTAGATATCAAGATGGTCCCGGAAAAACACAATGCGGTGAAGGTGTTGTTGTTTTTCGACGTTGGGGGTTCCATGAATCGTCACGTGAAAATTTGCGAAGAGCTATTTTCCGCAGCACGCACTGAGTTTAAGCATCTGGAGTTTTTTTACTTCCACAACTGTTTGTACGAGTCGGTATGGAAGGACAATCGCCGACGCTATAGTGAAGGTATTTCTACTCTCGATGTCATGAATCGATATGGCAGCGACTATAAGGTTATTTTTGTTGGAGATGCCTCTATGTCGCCATGGGAAATTGTTTATCCCGGTGGGAGTGTCGAACATAATAACGCGGAAGCGGGGCAAACCTGGCTGGAACGCATCGGACAAAGCTACCATAAAATTGCATGGATCAACCCTGTTCCTGAAAAGCAGTGGGACTACACGCAGTCAATTGGTTTGATTCAGTCGATCGTCGACGACAAGATGTTTCCTTTAACTGTGAAAGGTCTTGAACAAGCAATGACACACCTTGCTCGCTAAACCCCCTATTTCTAGTACCAAACCTATACCAAACCGGATCAATTGTGGTTTGTATCTTTTATCAAACTGGGTAGAATGACGCTGCTTTCACAAAATAAGTGAAGCCGGTGACGTTTTCTTCACAAGATACCTTTCGTTGTTTTGTGAGGCCGGATAGCAAGAGAGCATGACCCAAGTTTCAACTGCGACCTGGGGCATGCAATGTTGATGTTCGTAACCCTTCACCGAACCACTATTATTAATTAACGATCTAAACTCCAACTAGGAGGAGGCTCCATGACTGTAGAAGAACTCCAGGCTATGATCGAGGCCGCCAATAAGATAAATCTTGAGATTTATTATTATTGGGCGACCGCGATCATGATCCTGATCCACGCCGGTTTTTTGATGTACGAAATGGGCGCATCCCGCGTCAAACACACCCTAGCGTCCGGTACGAAAAACGTACTCGCCTTCGCCTTTATGATTCCCACTTTCTATATGTTCGGATGGTGGATATATCTGGCGATGACAAACGGATTTGTTCCTAATTTTGAAGCAGGTGCAGGCGGTGTTCCATGGGGTGAGTCAATGGGGCCTAATTTGCAGGACAACGCAACCGGCGTATTTGTCGGGGCATTCACTTTATTTGCATGTACTACAGCATCAATAATGTCAGGCGCCGTTATTGAACGTATTCGTATGGCGGCATTCATCATTCTTGCAGTTGTGCTGGGATCGGTTGTTTGGGTGTTGTCTGCGTCCTGGGGCTGGCACTATGCTGGTTGGATGGTCACGAAGTGGGGCTACCATGACTTCGGCGCATCTGGTGTGGTTCACATGATCTCAGGCTTCTTCGCATTGGGTGTATTGATCAACCTTGGACCAAGAATTGGCAAATACAACGCGGATGGTTCAGCGAATGCAATCAAAGGCCATAGTTTGCCAATGACCGTCGCGGGTCTTATGCTGATTGTGACCGGTTTCTTCGGTTTCCTTGGCGCTTGCGTTATTTTTCCAGGAACTGCTGTCAGTTTTGCCGCGGATCAGTGGACGAATATATATGGCGGACCCACTACGCTATCGGCAATTTGTTTTAACACCTTGATGGCAGTTGCAGGCGGTATTATTGGTTGCTATGTCAAAACACGGGATCCTTTCTGGATGATGTCCGGTGCCTTGTGTGGTGTGATTTCAGCAGCAGCCGGATTAGATATGTGGAATCCAAGTCTTGCCTTTGCTGTGGCATTTGCGGGCGGTCTGCTTGGTCCTGTAGCTGCAAGCTTTATCGAGAAGATGGGTATCGATGATGCGGTTGGTGCGGTTGCCGTACACGGTGTTTGCGGTGTCTGGGGCTTGTTAGCGGTGGGCATCTTCATGGGAGGTTATCCTTCCCCAGGTGAGGGAATTCCAGTGATTAGCTTTTATGGCCAGTTTATGGGCATGCTGGTTATGTTGGCTTTGGGATTCATCCCGGGATACGTCCTTTCCCTACTTTTCAAAATGATGGGAATACTGCGTGCCAGCGATGGTGTTCAGCGTGCTGGTATGGATGTTGAAGTGGTTGGTACCGCTTATCCTGAAGAAGTTCGATCTTGATTATTACGAGGAATATGAAATGTTAAATTCAAGTCCAATTGATAGCTGGGAAGGCGCTGGCGCTTTCTTTAACTACGCCGGCAGCGGCGGTGCTGTATTCTGGTTCTGGGTAATGGTAGTACTTTGTTTAGTACCTATCGTAGTTGCCTTGAAAGCAGAGAGCGCTGCTGAATCGGAGCATGACTAACTTTAAGTCATAACAAAAAAGACAAAACGGCGCTTCGGCGCTGTGGAACTTGCAGGGGAGAGCTTTCGAGCTCTCCCCTTTTTGTTTGCGTTGGTGATTCATCGAGATTGTACTGAAGTCAGAGCAGGTAGATGGATCAACGATTGGCCGTCAAACTTGTCTGGATACGCTTAGCGTCCATGCTCTACCGGGCATGTGGCCTATTTGCCGCACACGATTCAGCCAAGTCCAGCCCCCAATCAATGATGAGGCGAGTTTGGGGAAGGGCGAAAAAGCCGTTGTTGTTTGTGCAAATGATTCACATGCTGATTGGATCTCCTTAAACAATGCATATAGCATTATCCCAAATGCGTTTTGAAGAACGTAGTGGTTCTCTCCCATGCCAAGGCTGCGTCTTCTGCGTCGTAGCGGGCGCTTGTGGGATTAGCAAAGGCATGATCTGAGTCATACCAGTGAACGCTCAGAGCTTCGGCTTTGCCAGCAGTAGACATGGAATCGATAAATCCATCTACCATGGGTTGATTAATCCAGCCATCCTTTGTCGCAAAATGACCAAGAACTGGGCTGTTAAGACTAGCGAGATCTTCAGGGGTTTTTTTGACATTGCCATAATAAATGACGGTGGCATCAACCGGGCTGGCGATCGAAGCGTTTAAGGACCACCCGCCGCCGAAGCACCAACCAATCGTGCCTACTTTCCCATTGGTGGCGGCATGATTTTTAAGAAAGTCGATCCAGCTGGTAAGGGTGTCAGTTGCCATGTCGCCGTCAACCTGTTGCATGAAGCTGCGAGCGTCATCAGGGCTGGTAGCTACCTTGCCGTCGTACAAATCAACAGCCAGCGCCACATATCCTTGATTGGCCAGTTCTGCAGCGACGGATTTGATCTGATCATTGAGTCCCCACCAGTCATGTATCAATAGTACCGCCGGGGCTTTTTCTGCGGCTGGCATCGCGATGGCCGCGTTCACTTTTTTGCCACCTGCCGTGGTAATGCTGACATCACTGAGTGAGTCGGCTGCAGCATGAGTGAGCTCGGGTATCGCGAGTACCGTGGCCAGTGGTAGCGTTGCCAAGCCTTTTAGAAAGAGACGACGCTCTTCCTGTGAGACTTCGATCGGTGGCAGGTTTTGATGCTCTCCGCATCCAGTTATTTCACACATGAGTTTTTCTCCATATCGGTTGTTGATCGAGTGGTTGCCGGTCCCGATGACTTGTGTAGATCGTGACCGATAGATCTATTTAAACAAGTTTTTTATGTAGCCTCCCTATACGCGCAGATGGGGAAATGTTTCAGTCCTTGGTTTCAGGATTGGCTCGGTTAACACTCCACCCAGATAACCCGACTTTCTCCGCTGCATCGCCTAAATTTCCTGGCGTACAAATCTTGTATGCCCCACTTTTAACATTGATTGAGTAACATTAAGGAAAATTCCTGTTGGGTATACTGGGTTGCTGACAAATTGTGCAAAAAAATCCGGTTTCTCGAGGTCAGACTAAAGTCGTTGACCATTACAGAGGGAAGTCGTTGCCTCAATGGCTAAAGAATTCTTATAATATACATATTAATAATTTATAAACCTTATATACCTATTTGATAAGCAAATAGGTTCTACCCGATAAACGAGAATCATGACCGATCGAACTGATGTAGCCGGCCTGAGTGTCGACAAAAACCTCTATGCCTTGGTAAACGACAGCATCCTGCCCGGTACCGATGTTGACCCAGCCCACTTCTGGGACCAACTGGCACAAATCGTCGAGGATCTCGGTCCAAAAAATAGAGCGTTGCTTGATAAACGTGACCTCATGCAAAAACAAATCGATGAATGGCATGTAGAACAAGGTAACGACTACGATTTTGCTGCTTACAAAAAAATGTTGCAGGATATTGGTTATCTGTTGCCTGATGGCGAGGATTTCCAGGTTACTACAGACAATGTCGACGACGAAGTCACTACCATAGCAGGCCCACAACTGGTGGTGCCCGTAGATAATGCGCGCTACGCGTTAAACGCCGCCAACGCGCGCTGGAACAGTTTATACGACGCATTGTATGGCACAGATGTTATTCTGGAAGTGGACGGTTGTAAAAAAACCAGTCGGTACAATCCTGTGCGTGGTGCAAAGGTAATCGAGTACGCAAGACAGTTTCTTGACAGCGCTGTTCCCTTAGCTGTGGGAAGTCATAGCTATGCAGTGAAATACAAGGTTCGTGCGGGAAAACTAGTAGTGGTGATGGGGGATGGAACCGAAACCACACTGGGGCAGCGCGAATGTTTTGCCGGATATAGTGGAGACGCCGAGTCTCCGGACGCGATTCTTCTTCGGCACCATCATCTCTATATTGAAATTCGAATTGGTGAAGGGTTTTTCATTGGCCAAGGTGATTTGGCAAATGTCTATGACGTTCATCTGGAGTCGGCGATTACCACTATCATGGACTGTGAAGATTCAGTGGCGGCTGTGGATGCAGAAGACAAATGTCGAGTATATGGAAACTGGGCAGGTTTGATGAAGGGCGATTTAATTGCCAAGGTGAACAAGGGGAAACAGGTCATTGACCGTACCCTGGAAAAGGATCGTGAATACACTGCTCCTGATGGCTCGCGTTTGTCTCTTCATGGTCGGAGTTTGATGTTTGTGAGAAACGTTGGCACGCATATGTACACTGATGCGGTGACAAAGGGCGGTGAAGACATACCTGAAACATTTCTCGACGCCATGGTAACTGTCGCTGCGGCAAAGCATGATTTGCTGGGTAAGACTTCTTTCCGCAATAGCCGCAATGGCAGTGTCTACATTGTGAAGCCAAAAATGCATGGCCCCGAAGAAGTGGCGGCGGCTGTCGAGTTATTTGAGCGCGTAGAAGACGCTCTGGGCTTGAAGCGCAATACACTGAAGATCGGCATCATGGACGAGGAAAGAAGAACCACCGTGAATTTGAAAGCCTGTATTGAGATTGCGAAAGAGCGGGTCATCTTTATCAACACCGGGTTCCTCGATCGTACTGGCGATGAAATCCATACTTGTATGGAAGCTGGTGCAGTGTTGCCTAAAAACGATATGAAGGCGACACCCTGGCTGCTGGCTTACGAAGACTGGAACGTCGATGTGGGTTTGGAATGTGGCCTTCCTGGTCATGCCCAGATTGGCAAGGGAATGTGGGCTGCTCCGGATAATATGGCAGCAATGATGGAACAAAAAATTGGCCACCCTCGTGCGGGCGCAAACACAGCTTGGGTGCCTTCTCCGGTCGCGGCAACCCTTCACGCGATGCACTATCACATGGTGAACGTGCTAGCGCGTCAGGATGAACTGCGCGATTGTCTAAATGCGGATATCGATGAGATCCTGAGTGTTCCGTTACTCAAAGATCGCACTGTATCCGACAGTGAGTTAATCCGAGAGCTCGAAAACAACGCACAAGGTATTCTTGGCTACGTTGTAAGATGGATTGATCAGGGTGTTGGCTGCTCTAAAGTTCCTGATATTGCGGATACCGAGCTGATGGAAGACCGCGCCACGCTAAGAATATCCAGTCAGCATATCGCAAACTGGCTTCACCATGGACTGACTACCAAAGAGCAAGTGATTTCTGTATTTGAGAAAATGGCTGGAGTGGTCGATCGGCAAAATAGCGGTGATCCGAACTATCGAAATATGGCACCAGGATTTGACGGAGTCGCTTACCATGCCGCTCTTGATCTGGTATTTAAAGGACGTGATGTAGAAAATGGTTATACCGAACCTGTTTTGCATGCGCGTCGCCGTGAAGCCAAGGCATTGCAGGGATAGTTAATAGATTAGCTTTGATCGGAGAAACCGACCTGGGAGAGAAAAGGTAGGTCAGAATAGCGCCTTGAGGCTGGCTAGCCTTTTAAGAGTCTAGCTTTATCGCGTTTCCATTCTCGCTCTTTGATGGTTTGGCGCTTATCGTGCTGTTTCTTACCCTTTGCGAGCGCTATTTTCAGCTTCGCTCTGCCTTTCGACCAGTACATGGAAAGTGGAACGAGGGTATAGCCCTCCCGATCTACCGCACCGATCAGCTTGCTAATTTCCTTTCGATTTAGCAACAATTTTCTACTTCTGGTAGGTGTCGGGTGAATGTGCGTCGAGGCTTGTTGTAACGGGGAAATATGGGCGCCAACGAGGAATATTTCGCCATTTTGGATGATAACGTAGCTTTCCTTGAGCTGGACGCGACCAGCCCGCAGACTTTTCACTTCCCAACCTTCCAACACCATACCTGCTTCGAACTGCTCTTCAATAAAGTAGTCGAAGGTTGCTTTGCGATTGACCGCAATCGTGTTGGAATCTTGTTTCTTTTGTTTGGCCATAGTGATCATCCAGAGGCCGGAATTGTGTCCGGACAACGGCAGGCGCTGAAGTATAATCCACCGTTTCGATTTTTGCTTATTTGGTTTTCTCTCTACTCTGTATGCCTATCCCGCAATGACGCACAAAGTTGAACGATCTGCCCTTGTGATGCACACTGCTGAGCAGATGTTTGCATTGGTGAATGACGTAGATCGGTACCATGAGTTTTTGCCATGGTGTGGAGGCTCTAGAGTGATTTCACATGAAAGCAATATTATGGTTGCCAGCGTAGATATTGCTTTCAAAGGGGTTCGAAAAACATTCACTACCCGTAATACCCAAAACCCCAGTGATAGATTGGATATGGAGCTGGTGGACGGCCCATTTAGCGAATTAGTGGGAGCCTGGACGTTTAAATCGATCTCTGAAGAGGCTAGCCGTATATCGTTATCTTTGGAATTCGGTTTTTCCAGTAGGGTGGTGGAAGGATTGGTTGGACCGGTTTTTCGCCTGATCGCTGATTCGATGGTGGACTCTTTTTGTCAGCGTGCTGACCAGATTTATTCTGGTAAAGAATGATGTTCCAGGTCGAAGTGGTATATGCGACACCGGATGAGCAGACGATTATTGAGCTCCAGGTTCCTTCCTCTGCGACTATCCGCGATGCGATTGAACTGTCAGGAATTCTCGATCGGTTTCCTGATCTCGAAATCAGTGACGACAATGTTGGAATTTTTGCCTATCGCCACCCTCTAGATCATTTGCTCAACGATGGTGATCGCGTCGAAATCTACCGGCCCCTTTTGATGAGTCCGACCGAGGCGCGCCGCATTCGAGCTGCGGCCAAAGCAACAAAGCAAGGCTGATTACTTGAATTAGATTCAACTGTCCCAATATTGGAGTGTCGCTGTGAGCTTCCGGCACCTCGACGGTATCTCATTGAACTAAAAGCATAAAAAAAGTATCGCTTAGAGTGGCGAAGATATTTGTCGATGAATCCTTTGCTTTGATTGCATTGATATAACGCTTTTGGTATAAACCCGCGCCTGATTTTACTACTGGAGCCGATATCAACAGCTTCAGATGAGTGCCGACTAACGTCCGAGAGACGACGTCGGTCTGAGATAACAATGTTCCTTTGGAGATTGAACCCTGAATGGCAACAAAGAAAAAACCTGAACTTCTGATTCACGGTGTAGTTCCTTATAAGCCGAAGAAGAATGAGGAGTATATGAATCCTGCTCAGATTGAACATTTTCGTGAAATCTTGAAAGGATGGCGGTCAGAGTTAAAAGATGAAACTGATCGCACAGTTACCCATATGCAGGACGAGACAGCGAATCACCCCGATCCGACCGATCGAGCCAGCCAGGAAACTGACATGGCTCTGGAACTTCGCGGTCGTGATAGAGACCGTAAACTAATCAAAAAAATCGAGGAATCCATCACCTTTCTAAACTCCGGTGATTTTGGATACTGTGAGAGTTGTGGCGAAGAAATTGGATTAAAACGCCTCGAAGCTCGGCCCACGGCCAGTCTGTGTATTGATTGTAAAACCGTCGACGAAATTCGCGAAAAGCAACTCTCCTAAATTTTTGTTGCCGGGTGCCAGATCAGCTGACCCTGCGCTCATGTAATCTCATTTGATCTCACGTGATCATCTGAACTTGTCAGATTGCTACGTGCGGATAGAGATCGGGATACCTCACAACAAAGCGTCGTGACTGAGAGTATGGAAACACGTCATGGCGCTTTTTTTCCTTGATGTCGGTCTGTACTTTCTTCCAATAATCAGGCTCCAGCAGTTCCGGGTGATGTCGGATAAATTGCTCGCGTACTTTGGGGTGATTGATGACAAAGTGCTCGAATTGCTCCGGGAAAAAATCGTCTTCTCCAACATGGAACCAAGGTTCGCTGGATAATTCTTCCTCCATACTGTGAGCTTTTGGGATCTTTCGTATCTTTACTTCGTTAAGGTGGCAAATTTCATCATAGTCATAGAACACCACTCTGCCGTGTCGAGTGACGCCGAAGTTCTTTAACAACATATCTCCAGGAAAAATATTCGCAGCGATCATTTCCTTGATTGCATTGCCATAACTGATCACAGATTCTTCCAGTAATTTTTCATCTGCATGATCGAGATAGATGTTAAACGGTACCATTCTCCTTTCAATGTAAAGATGGCGGATGATCACATGTTTGTCATCGATGATAAGACTGGACGCAATGGTATTTTTCAACTCCTCCAGCAGTTCCGTAGAGAAACGCTCAATGGGAAATGCGACATGGGAAAACTCCAGCGTATCCGCCATCCGGCCCACTCTGTCATGCATTTTAACTAGTTGATATTTTTCTTTTACGGTTTTGCGATCCATATCTTTCGGCGGCGCAAAGTGATCTTTAATTACCTTGAAGACATAGTGAAAAGACGGCAGCGTAAATACACTCATGACCATTCCCTTAATTCCGGGCGCGATGACGAGTTTGTCGCTTGAGTGTTCGAGATGGTGGAGAAACTCTCTGTAGAACAGCGTTTTCCCCTGCTTTTGTAAGCCGATGCAGGTATAGAGATCTGCTTCGGACTTGGTCGGTAAAATTGACCCCAAGAAACTCACAACCCCAGACGGGACATCGCAGTTCACCATAAAGTAAGCGCGAGTAAAACTGAAAATCAGTGCGAGGTCGTTGACATCAGTGATCACCGTATCCACGTAGAGTTCCTTTTTATCACTGGTCAAAATAGGAATAACAAATCCCCGCGTTTCAAGACCAACCATCGCTCGTCCGACAATATAGGCCGCCTTATTTCGATAGAATAGGGAAGAGACAATGTGTAATTGTCGATATGGTGGTGGTTTTAGCGCACTTCGAAGCGCCGGTTCGATATCCGTAGCGATGAGTTTTGCGTCCCTGTCCAAATCTTGCCAGGGTTGATTTAAACCAAATGATAACAACGCCTTCTTGATGCAGGCGTCGAACCCTTCATCATCTGGGTAAAAACTGTTGTAAGCCGGATGATCAAGATCGAGAAAGTCGACTGCCCGTCCGGGTTTTACGAAAATGTAGTCGTTGTTGAAATAACGGCTGTCAAATAACTGACAGAACACCGAATTGTAGAAACTCTCTGCAAGTTCTGGCTGGTTGTGTTCGTACAAAAGCCACAGGTACCAGCGTTTGACATCTTGCCATAATTTTTCGTCCACACTTTCGAGGATAAACTGTTGCTTTAAAAACTCGACGGCTTCGTTGACTCTGCGATCATAAAAATAGATACGCTCTTTGCGCGCTTCTGATTCACTTTCCCAATCTGCATTTTCAAATCGCTCTTTGGCGGATAATGTAATTTCCTGGAAGATACGAATGTGCCGATTGAATCCGCCGAGAATCGATTCGGCGATTTTGCGGCTGTTGTTGGCGGCGGGGACACTCGCAGGTATTGCTGTCATGAATTAGAGATTAGATCAAAAGGTCAGCTGAAGAGTAAATGGTCCATCGTTTACCAGAGAAACCACCATGTCGGCGCCGAAAACGCCGGTTGGAACAGGCTTTCCTAATTTTACCTCCAGACACTGATGGAATCTCTCAAATGCGAGTTTGGCCACTTCGGGGTGCATGGCGTCGGTAAAATCTGGCCGACGCCCTTTTTCGCTCTTTCCAAATAAAGTGAATTGGGGGATCAATAGAATGTCTCCTTCTTTTTCCAGCACCGAGAAATCGAGTTTCCCTTTTTGATTTGAAAAAACGCGCATATTCACGAGTTTGTTACTAGCTTTTTCAAGCACCGGCTCGAGCGCGTTATCTTCGAATAATGTCTGATCTAATTTGCCGAAGCCAGCCAGTAGAAGCAATCCCTGTTGGATTTCGCCTACCGTTTGTTTGGCAATGTCGACCCTGGCGCTGGCTACCCGCTGTAAAAGAATTCTCATTCTACGAATATATCAGGCCAGTTGTCATTTCCGGTGTGAAACGTAAGACGCGTTGCATCACTCGCGGGTTGACCAATTTCCCACAGAAAGATCTCATAATCTGCAGTGTCGTGTTCATGGTCGCCTTTACTTGCTCCAAACACCAGATACTTGCCATCGTTTGAATCTTCAGGCCAGTACTCGTGACTGTATTCCCCGGGAAGATCGAGTAGTGGAGTGGCTTGAAGTGTTTCAGGATCGATTTCATAAAACATGGTTTTTTGTTTGCCACCGTGTCCGACCTGATACAAACGATCACCGTTGTAAGACCAGTTGAGTTCGCAGCCATCCAACACGCCATCGAGCTGATGATTTTGTTGCCACAGTCCGGTGCCCCAAAATCCGGTATTCAAATTCAAAGCGGTTTGTCGAGTTGTGAACACGACTGCGGCAGTAAGCGGGTGAATGTCGGGTGATGACAATGGGGAATCCAGTGGTACAGCGTTATTTTGTCCAGGCATGAAAAGTATCTCTGATTTATTAGTCAGAAGATTATATTGATGGATGCTTTGGCCATCTTTGAGATATCCGATGACGTTTTCATCAACCCAGAAAGGGTAACTCGCCGTATCGGTGATTTTTGTCTCGACGCCAGTACCTAAATCTTTAATCCAAACATTCCAAGCAACTGAATTTCGCTGAGAAACCCATGTTTCTCGAGAGCGCGCGAAAACCAGCTTTCTACCATCGGCTGAGATGCGTGGCCAGGTTTCCGTATGAGGGTGTGTTGTTAGTTGTTCAATCTTTCCCGATGGCAAATTCATTTTAAGAATATCGTGATTTCCGAATCGGTTGGAGCTCCAAACCACAAACCCGTCTATGCCTTTCCCTGACAGAGACGTCAGGCTGGATTGAACTTCCGGCTGCATTGCCTCTATGAGGCTCTCGCCCACAGGCGGGGCACTACTTGAGCCTAATTTCAAATGACTTCGGTATTGCAAAGCCAGGAAGAAGCAACCCACCAAAAAGACAAACATCGCCGCCGCTATCTTTAATTTCTCTGTCCGATGCATCGCCGTAGACTGTGTTGATCGAACCAAAAAAACAAAGAGAAGCAGGCAAATCAGTCCTAGGCCATAATCGATCGACTGACTCCAGACATGGACACCTAACAGTGCTAGAAAACTGTCTGACGCGGAGAATCCCAGTGCCGCGAGTGTCAAAGTGCCGCCGGTTTCGTAGGTACCAAAACTCATAAGGGTTGGAATTGGCAAACTTGCACTGATTTCTGCCCCCACCAGCGCAGCCAGTACTTTTTCCCAAGGTGCTTCTGCCAACTGCGTGAATGCTGGCGAGGCTACGGCTAAAAATAATATAAACAGACCGGCGTACTTCAGCACCCGAATTGTGACGGATAAGAGAAAGACTGAACCAAACACACCAGCGCGGCGGCAGGTAAGAATGGAATCGTTCAGCTGCTCTGCGAGAGATATCATTGCCTTGAACCATTTGTGTCTGACAGGCAGACGTTTAAGAAGGTGAATGACGTGGGGTAGGAAAACTGTGAGAGAAAGCACCCCAATTGTTACCACAACTAACACTAACGCAAAGGTGATCCAGATCCAGACTTTGGCATCTCCGGTGAGTACGAGTATTAGTCCCGAAATGAAAATAATGAAGGCAAGGGCAATAAAGTCAAACACCACTGCGATGGACAGAGAGGAAAGACAATGGCTAGCTTTCACTGCATAACCCCTGTTAAGCAGTGCTACGTAAATGAGTTCACCTAATCTAGCGGGAAGCAAATCTACCATCATGTTTCGTACACCAGTTACCAATCCAAATTGAAACAAGGAAGGTGCTTCCCCGACACTCGACGCCTTTACCAAAATTCGATAGCGAATTGCTCTTAACAATAGTCCAAAAATGGTAAGAACGATATAAATCGCAATACTTGCGCGCACAGTGTCTTTGAGTAACTGTAGGAGCGAAGGGCGGGTTGCGTCATCAACGTCCGTGCCAAATAACTTGAGCATCAATGTGATAATCATCGCAGAAACGCCGCCTGCGACAATAAGTCTGGTGAGTGTCTTCATCCGAGACCGGCCTGGGCGCGAAAAGAGGATTTCATTAAAAGCTTATCGCAATCGATCTTCCAGTCGACTCTTGCGAAGACGAAATTGTTCCCGCGTGCGATCAAAGTTTCCAATTCTCATGAGCGAGCGGAAGTGGTAGTAGCACATTCCGGCGGAAACCATGAACATCCAGGCGGATATGAGAAATACAATTTTCTTGGTTTGGGCGCTGGGATCAAACGCGAATGTACCTGTCAGTATTGCCAGCGATGAGAAGGCGATACAGAGCGCCATTAAAATGACAGTGTAGGTGGAGCGGTTTAATTTTCGTTCATCAGAGTGAATGCGTCTCAGATATTCCTCTTCGGTTTCCAGTTCTTCAATACGATCCCGTATTTTTTGATCACGCCGTTCAAGATAGTTAAATACCAACAACCCGACCAGGCCAGAGCTGGACACCAGTATGACAATCAGGCTGGCTATTATCAGTTTTTCCACAGCGAAGAGATTCATGTATTGAGGGCGAATTATAACGGAATAGTCATTTGATCCCGTTGTTGTCTTATGGAGTGTGGCTTATAGTTAACAAACCGTCGGCAGTGCAGGGATATTGGAACGAAGGTTAAAATCATTGGTATCTGTGAAAATGAAACAATAAGGTCAAGGTAGTGTGTGAAGATGCGTTCTGCTAGATCTTGTTTCAGAACGTATGGTTGATTGAAGTTAATCATCTCTTCACCGCTTTGACTGACGAGCGGAATGAGTATGTTTGTTTACCGCTAAGCCACTAAACCCTAATAGATAGCTCATTAAAATTTAAATCTGGTTTGCTCTATTTGCGTCACAGGCTCTCTAGAACTTAATTGTTATCACTCTTCGAATGAACCATTTATGAACAGCAAAATTTATATTTTTAGCCTGACCTTGTTGTGCTTGTCCCCAGTGATGAATTTATCAGCGGAAGAGTTGAGATCTGACCTGTCAGATCAAACTTCGATTGCGGTGACTATCTACAATGAAAATCTGGCGTTGGTCAGAGATTCCCGCTCGGTGTCATTGAAGCAGGGGGTTCAATCACTAGCAATACGCGATGTCAGTGCGCAAATCCGTCCAGAAACTGCATTAGTGACGGCATCTGACGACACGCCAAGTTCAGATATTCGATTGCTAGAGCAAAATTTTGATTTCGATCTTTTAACACCCGCCAGTCTGATTGAAAAGTATGTGGGTGAAAAAGTAACCGCGGTGACGATAAATCCTGCAACAGGCAATGAAACCCGAGAGCAGGCGGTGGTATTAGCAACGAATCAAGGCATTGTGCTGCAATTCAGTGATCGAATTGAAACGCAATTTCCTGGCAGATTGATATTCGATTCGGTGCCGCAAAGCCTGCGCGATCGCCCCACTTTAGTGTTGATGCTGGAAAGTGGCGTTAAAACTACCACGGCGTTGGAGCTTAGCTATCTTACCTCAGGCCTCGGATGGAAAGCCGACTACGTAGCGAGCTTGAATGATGATGAAAGTGCCATTGATCTAAATGGCTGGGTCACGCTGACCAACCAAAGCGGGACGACTTATAAGGACGCATTACTCCAGCTTGTGGCCGGGGACGTGCAGCAAGTCAGAGAACGTTTGCCTCAAATGCGGGCAGTAGCGTTGGAATCCGCTATGGCCGATGCCAGTTCTTTTCAGCAAGAATCCTTATTTGATTACCATCTTTACACCCTTCCGAGAAGTACTACTTTACGCAATCAACAAACTAAGCAGGTGGCATTACTGCAATCGAGCTCGGTGCCGGTACAAAAACAATACAAGCTTAGAGGCGATGGTCGTTTGTTTGGGGGTCGCGCAACTGGAGAGGTTAAACAGGATGTAGGTGTTTTTGTTGAATTTGATAATACGCAAGAGGGGAACCTTGGCATGCCGCTACCCGCGGGCGTCGTGCGTGTCTATAAAAATGATCTTTCCGGGAGAACGCAGTTTATTGGTGAAGACCGTATCGATCATACTCCCAATCTGGAACGGGTCATGCTCAAACTGGGCAACGCCTTTGATGTTAAGGCGAAAACGGTTCAGACCACGTTTCAGAAGGTGGTGAATATTGGCCAGTACAATTTTTCAGCAGAGATTGGGCAACGAATAACACTAAGTAATGCAAAAAAGCAGAGTGTGACGGTGCAGGTGAGGGAGGTTATCCCTGGTGACTGGCAAATGCGTATTGAAACCCATGGACACCGAAAGGTGGCCTCTAATATGGTTGAGTGGCGGATAGATGTTCCCCCAGAATCTTCGGTCGCGCTCGAGTTTACGGCGCTTGTCCGCTACTAATAAACGATGGCAATCGAGCTGATGCATGGTTGTGGAGTACCCGGTAAACGATACACTGAAATTCATTGATTGCTTCCAGGCACCTACAAGTGAGATACATGTCTACACTGGCTTTTTTCCCGGAGCTTTGTAGGCATATAGGACTCCTTTTAGGAACTTGCTCCCAACTCTATAGCGCGCTTCTGGCTTAAATCCCGGTCTTCTTCTGTCACATTCCAGCCCGCCGTATGCTCAGCCACCAGCTGCTTCATCATTTCAATGTGATCGAGAGAGCTGTTAAGGCACTCAATATATTCGTAGCGTTCTCCACCAGCTTCAAGAAAAACGTCTCGATTTTCCATCGCAATTTCTTCGATGGTTTCCAGGCAGTCTACGCTAAATCCGGGACAAATTACCTGTACAGATTTAACCGCTGATTTACCTAGTTCCTCTAGTGTCTGATCAGTGTATGGCTGCAACCATTTTTTGGGACCTAGTCTGGATTGGAAACTAATTTGCCACTCTGACTCGGAAAGTAAGAGTGCCTCAGCCAACAATCTTCCAGTCTTGACGCACTGACAATGATAAGGGTCTCCCTGCAAGAAATAGGCCTCTGGAATGCCGTGAAATGACAGAAGAAGTTTGTCCGCGCGACCATATTGTTCCCAGTGTTTGCGCACGCTGTTGGCCAACGCGGTGATATACCCAGGGTGCTCGTGATACTGATTGATAAAGCGCATTTCGGGAATCCATCTCCAGTTTTTGAGTTCCGCAGCGACTGCGTCAAAGGTGGTGGCGGTGGTGGTGGACGAATATTGTGGATAAAGAGGGAATACTAATATTTTATGTGCACCTTGCTGTCTGAGTCGTTCAAGACCGTCTGAAATTGACGGTGATCCATAACGCATGGAAAATTCGACCAACATATTACTTTCAGCTAATTCACTTCGTAAAGCATGCAGCTGATCCATTGATATCGACATTAACGGGGAGCCTTTCTCAGTCCAGACTTTGCGATAGGCTGCAGCTGCTTTTTTTGGTCGGGTATTCAGGATTACTCCATTCAAAACGAACCACCAAATAAGTCTTGGTACCTCTACTACTCGCCGATCCCAAAGAAACTCTTTGAGAAACCGCCTGACGCTGGATTTATCGGCTGATTCAGGGGTACCCAGATTAGTGAGCAATACACCGATCCGAGGCTGAGTAAGATGGTCATAGTTGTTTTGGATATGGTTTTTCACGGCGAATCTACTTGAAAGACGGGTGGATTCTAAAGCAAGCAGGCGTGAAATTTCCGTAGGAAACTCGAAATAGTCCGTCAACAGTCTCGCGTAATGCAGCTATACCAAGTGTCATGCCTGGTATTAAAGATCGCCTTGACCCAGCCAGAGAGCGGCGAAGAAACGCTGAAAGCAAGGTTCTTTCCACCTCGGTTATCTCGCACTTTAAGATATAAACTTAAGAGCGAGTAGTGACCATTACTCTATTGTAGCAACGTCCTCTGCGGCAAATCCCTTGTCACGCGTGATCAGACCGAACTCAACTCGCTGGCCTTCAAACAACGTCTTAAATCCCTCGCCGCGGATTTCCCGAAAATGCACAAATACGTCGTCACCCACGTTGTCACGTTGGATAAACCCATACCCCTTTCTATTGTCGAACCACTTTACAGTTCCCACATGTCGTTCGGAACTATTTTGATCATATGATGATCCATTTGACATGATATTACCTCCTTATCATGTTCTGTAAGGCGTTGCCTTACGATCTTAATTATTGTGTCTATCAGAAACCGGCGTTATACACCTGTCCCCCGAACAACTTTCTGATAGCCATTACCAATTGTCAAAATGTGACTTTGACAATACAGCTTGTTGTTGTATTCACTCTACGCAATTCATTTTGAGAATGTTTATAAACATCAACGGATCTGCGTTCATGTTTTATACAAGTCGACGTCCCTTTAACTCTTGTACCTCACTTACAACTACTCCCATTTTAACGCAGATGTGACAATAATCCAACGACATTATCGCGCAGATACAAGGACTCGCTTCTCTGAAGATTCTCGATTGTCAGGTTGATTACGCTAAGCGACTTCCGCCCTATCGCCGTTGGTGCTTAACCAGGTCTTTCTGTCTGGTGCGCGCTTTTTTGATAACAGCATATCCATTGTTTCAAAAGGCTTATCTGCTTTTTTGATTTGTAACTGTACAAGACTTCTTGAGTCAGGCTTCATGGTAGTTTCACGAAGTTGTAAAGGGTTCATTTCACCCAAACCTTTAAATCGCTGCACGTTGACCTTGCCACGGATTTTTTCCTTTTCGATATTCTCTAGTACTTTATTTTTCTCTTCTTCGTCGAGCGCGTAGAATACTTTCTTTGCTACATCGATCCGATAAAGAGGGGGCATCGCAACGCAAACGCGACCGGTATCAACGAGTGCGGGAAAATGGCGAAGAAAAAGGGCGCACAATAAAGTGGCAATGTGCAACCCATCGGAGTCAGCATCCGCGAGAATACAAACCTTTCCGTATCGCAGTCCTTCAAGGTTCTCTGACCCGGGGTCGACACCCAGAGCGACAGCGATATCATGGACTTCTTGGGAAGCAAGGACTTCTGCTGAGTCGACCTCCCAGGTGTTCAAGATCTTTCCACGGAGTGGCATGATTGCCTGGAAAATTCTGTCACGTGCTTGTTTGGCTGACCCGCCTGCTGAATCACCTTCAACCAGGAACAACTCTGTTCGCTCCAGATCGTCACTGGTACAGTCCGCTAATTTTCCAGGTAACGCCGGGCCACTGGTTATTTTTTTTCGCTGCACCCGCTTTCCAGCTCGCAGTCTTCGCTGTGCGTTATCGATGGCAAGCTGGGCAATCAGTTCGGCATCTTTGGTATGCTGGTTTAACCAAAGACTAAAATCATCCTTTACCGGATTTTGAACGAATGATGTGGTTTCTCTTGAAGAGAGACGATCTTTGGTTTGCCCGCTAAATTGTGGTTCTTTAATTCGAACCGACAAGATGGTGCTACAGTTGCTCCAGACATCTTCTGGAGTGAGCTTGACGCCGCGCGGAAGCATATCCCGGAATTCACAAAACTCACGTATCGCCTCGGTTAAGCCACTTCGTAGTCCGGAAACATGGGTGCCTCCTTGTATGGTAGGAATCAAATTGACGTAGCTCTCTGTCAGACATTCTCCGCCATCAAGCACCCACGCCGCCGCCCATTCGATCTCGCCTTCTGAGTTTTTGTGCTCGCAGACAAAAGGTTCGGTTGGTAGCAGCTCCGCGCCTTCCATACTATCCAGCATGTACTCCTTGAGACCACTCTCATATTGCCACTGCTCATCATTTTCCGGTTTTTCTTCATCCTTAAAAATGACTTCCAATCCCGAACACAATACGGCTTTAGCGCGTAGACTTCGTTTGAGGCGTCCTAAATGGAATTTCGGGGAATCAAAAAAAGCAGGGTCCGGATGAAATCGAATGGTGGTGCCCGTATTGCGTTTGCCGGCAGTACCCACTTCGGTCAGTTCCGACTGCTTGTCACCATTTGCAAAAGCCATATGGTACTCCTTGCCATTTCTCTTGACCCACACTTCAAATTGATCCGATAAAGCGTTAACCACGGAGACCCCCACACCGTGTAAACCTCCCGAAAAGCTGTAGTTGCCCTCAGAAAATTTTCCTCCCGCGTGGAGTTTGGTGAGGATTAATTCAACTCCGCTCATGCCGTGTTCTTTGTGTTTGTCTACTGGCATCCCTCGACCGTTATCCTGAACAGTAAGCGCGCCATCGGCATGTAAGGTCACTCTGATTACATTGGCGTGTCCGGCGATAGCTTCATCGACGCTGTTGTCGATGACTTCATGGGCAAGGTGATTGGGCCGATCGGTTTCGGTATACATACCTGGGCGCTTACGCACAGGCTCTAGGCCGGTCAAAACTTCCAGGGAGGAGGCGTCGTAATTACTGCTCATATCGTCTCAATAAAATAGCTGGCCGGATCATACCGTATTGTGTTGTGATTGCCTCTCCTATCTAGATATTTATCTATCCGTAAAAGTTCGAGCTTCCTGGGCTACATCAATCAGATCTGGGATCGGGGGCTCTGAGTCTATGGGGAATTCTGATAAACTCTCGCCTGAATTTCCCCCCATTGATACATCTTTACGTTTCGACAATTTATGCCTGCAACAAAGAAGAAGAACGCCGCACCAGACTTTGAAAATCTACTGGGTGAGCTGGATGAAATCGTTAATCGGATGGAGCAGGGCGACCAGTCGCTCGATCAGACGATGAGGGATTTCGAACGCGGTATGGTGCTGTCTGAACAATGCCAAAAAAGTCTGGATGCAGCGCAGCAAAAAGTGGAAAAACTGGTTGAGAAACATGGTGGAGCACAGCTCGAACAAATGGAAGATTTGGATGACGATTTTGATGACGAACTCGATGAGGAATACGACGACTAGCAAGCTAGTAGTTTATCCACGTTGAGGTCCGACTTTCTGGTGGTTGCTCGTCTGGTGACAAACTGCCGAATTCGAAGATTTTGATATTCAGCAATCACATTGAGGTCGAATCTTTTTTTGACCGAAAGCCAATTCGACACTAAACGATTGAATACTCACGACCAAATTCGGGAGAAATATCAAAAGCGCCTGGAGAGTGCCCTGGATAAACGGCTTCCCGGTAAAGATGTGTCTCCTGAAAATCTCCATCGAGCGCTACGATATGCGTGTCTCGGTGGTGGTAAACGTCTTCGCGCCATGCTCGTTTACGTCGTTGGAGAAGAAATGGGTGCTGCACTCAATATCCTGGATGTACCAGCCTGCGCTGTGGAACTCATACATGCTTACTCTCTGGTGCACGACGATTTGCCTTGCATGGATGATGACACCCTGCGACGCGGCCAACCGACTTGTCATGTCGCGTTTGGCGAGGCGACAGCATTGCTCGCCGGTGATGCAGCGCAGACATTGGCTTTTGAACTGCTTGCTCGAGATTCCGCGCTGGATGTATCGTCAGAGCAGAAGATTGAGATGATTGGAGTGCTATCTGAGGCGACAGGAACTCGAGGTATGGCGGGGGGGCAGTCGCTGGATATGGATGCGACAAACCAGCAGTTGAGCCAGGAAGCCCTGACGACGTTGCATCGAATGAAAACCGGTGCCTTGATCAAAGCAAGTTGTTTGTTGGGCGGTCTGGCGGCGCCTTCGGTGTCAACGGATCAGCTGGAATTGCTCAAAAACTATGGAAATGCCCTGGGCCTCGCTTTTCAGGTGAAGGATGATATTTTGGATGTCACCGCAAACACCGAAACTCTCGGGAAGACGGCTGGCGCAGATGAAAAAATGAAAAAGTCGACCTATGTCACGATAATGGGGCTCGAAGCGGCGCGACAAACTTGTGCAGATTTGTGCGCGGAAGCGGTCGAATCAGCTCGACTATTGGGAGATAATCGGGGAATGTTAGCAAGTTTAGCCCAATTCGCCGGGAACCGGAGCTTTTGATGATCGCTGAGAAGTATCCTCTTCTGCACGCCGTCGACAATCCGGCACAGTTGCGTGAGCTGTCTAACGCCGAACTACTGACCCTGGCAGACGAGTTGCGCCAGTTCCTGATCGAGATTACCTCGCAAACAGGCGGGCATCTCGCACCTGGTCTCGGCACGGTCGAACTCACCATTGCGCTTCACTATGTTTTCAACACGCCAGTAGATCGCATCGTATGGGACATTGGGCATCAGGCTTACCCCCACAAAATACTGACAAATCGGCGGGATAGTTTTAATACCATACGTCAGAAGGACGGGCTGTCGGGATTTCTTAAAAGGAAAGAGAGCGAATTTGACACTTTTGGTGCGGGCCACGCCAGCACCTCGATCAGCGCTGCGCTGGGAATGGCGGTAGCGAACACGATCAATAATATCAGTAGTGAAGTAGTTGCCATTATTGGGGATGGTTCACTCACCGGTGGAATGGCTTTCGAAGCGCTGAACAACGCTGGCGATCTCGATGCCAACTTACTGGTGATCTTGAACGATAATGAAATGTCCATCTCACCGAACGTGGGGGCGATCTCCAACTATCTTGCGCGGATTTTGTCCGGGCAGGCTTACACCACTGTTCGCGAGGGGAGCAAAACTGTACTGAGCACCTTACCCCCGCCACTGAAGGACTATGTACGACGCTGGGAAGAACATATGAAAGGTATGGTCATGCCCAGCACGTTGTTTGAAGAGCTCGGTTTTTACTATATCGGCCCGGTTGACGGTCACGACTTAAACACGGTCATTAAAACACTGGAAAACATGAAGGAACTGGACGGTCCCAGATTTCTTCATGTTGTTACTCAAAAGGGCAAGGGATACGAACCTGCTGAGGGCGATCCTTGTGTTTTCCATGGAGTTTCGCCGTTCAATCCTGATACGGGCAAGCTACAGAAGAAGAAATCCGGCTCCCGCAGCTATACCAATGTGTTTAGCGACTGGCTGTGCGATATGGCCGCTGTGGATGATCGCCTAGTTGGAATCACACCAGCGATGCGGGAGGGATCCGGACTAGTGCGGTTTTCACAAAGTTATCCAGAGCGCTATTTCGATGTCGGAATTGCTGAACAGCACGCTCTGACATTTGCGGCTGGTCTGGCATGTGAAAATATCAAACCAGTGGTTGCGATATACAGCACGTTCTTGCAGCGTGCCTACGATCAACTGATCCATGATATTTCGATACAGGATCTGGATGTGCTTCTGGCAATTGATCGTGCGGGTCTGGTGGGTGCCGATGGCGCTACCCATGCTGGCACCTATGATTTCTCCTTTCTGCGTTGCGTTCCAAACATGGTCATTATGGCGCCATCGGATGAAGCCGAATGTCGCGATATGCTTTACACCGGCTTCGAACATCAAGGTCCGGCGGCGGTACGTTATCCTCGAGGCGGCGGTCCGGGGGTAGCAGAATCTATTTCGATGACGAAAATCTCCATCGGTAAAGCTGAAGTAAAAAGAAAGAGCGATACATCCGCAGACGCGATTGCAATTCTCGCGTTTGGCACGATGGTGACACCCGCGCTGGAGGTAGGGGGTAAGTTGGACGCAACCGTCATTAATATGCGTTTTGTAAAACCGCTGGACGAGGAGTTGATACTTGATGTCGCGGACGCATATAGCCTGATAGTGACTGTGGAAGAGAATGTGCTGGCAGGTGGCGCTGGTTCAGCGGTGAATGAGCTGTTAGCGCTCCATGAGAAGCAAATTCCTGTGTTGAACCTGGCGCTACCCGATGAACATCTCGATCACGGCACGCAACAACAACAATTGGCGTCTTGCGGAATGGATGCAGATGGCATACTGGAACAGATTACCGCTCGATTGAAAGATGGAGCGCAACCCCATTCACTGAGAAACATGACGTTGGTGAACGGCTGATTTACCGGTGTTATGAACACCGAGATTTTCAGCTAAAAAAGAATTCGGAGACAAAAGTGTTAAGCGAAAAAGCGGGCAAACTGGACAGTGTTGGAATTGAAGACGTTCAGGGTAGTGCTGACAGCCGGAATATCCCCATCGATAAGGTAGGGGTGAAGGCGTTGCGTCACCCGATTGCGTTTTCTGATCGCAGTGGTGTTCAGCACACGGTGGCTCAAATCGATATGTCTGTCTCATTGTCTCCTGAGTTCAAAGGGACACATATGTCACGCTTCATCGATATTCTGAACAGTCAAACTAGCGCGATCAGCATTGATTCCTTCCGCGCGTTGTTGGAAACCATGCGGGACAGACTAGAAGCAACCAGCGGTATGATTGAGATGTCGTTTCCTTGGTTTGTAAACAAGTCGGCTCCAGTCAGCGGTGTAAAAAGCATGGTTGACTATGAAGTTTGTCTGATTGGTCGAATCACGGGAGATGTGATAACCACCTCCACGCGAGTAATTGTTCCCGTGACCAGCTTGTGTCCATGTTCGAAAAAAATTTCGGAATATGGTGCGCATAACCAACGCTCCCATGTGACGGTGGAAGTCACCGCAGAACGTAGCGTGTTGGTTGAAGAGTTGATCGATATGGTGGAAGGGTTAGCCAGCGCAGAGCTCTATGGAATGTTAAAAAGGGTAGATGAGAAGTTCGTCACCGAGCGGGCTTACGATAATCCCAAATTTGTCGAAGATATGGTGAGAGACGTCGCGGTGGCACTCAATGATGATGATAGAGTGGAATCCTATCGAGTAGAGGTGGAAAACTTCGAGTCTATTCACAATCATTCGGCATACGCTCAAATCTCATGCGATAAAACCTAAGGAGCTATCCTGTACCGAGGGGAAGCTCCAAAGTTCTCACGCGCTGCTCTGTACTGTCGGATAATAAAGAAGGCGCAATATCATTTTTCTCCGTTTCGGTTTGCTCTAGACAGTACTAAGGATGCCTTGGAGAACGCTAGGAAAGCGACAACCCTCGTTTCTTGAAATTTGAACCACCCCCAAAGTAGTCAAGCCTCAAAACGGCAGGCTAGTCTGTTTACTCTTTGGCGAGCTCAAGCGATATCAGATCGCCCAACGCAGATTTTATTTCAGCTAGCGAGACATGGTTACGCTCGCCTGCTACTGCCCATATGCCGCAATGCAGCCCCACTACCTCAGGCTGTGTTGTTGACGAAATTCGGATGCGCGTGATGAGGGTTTTTTCGCTGTCTTCCTGGAAGAAAGATCTCGAAGCAACTTGGAATGGATCTGCGCTAGATTGCACCAATTCATAATAATTGCTCGTTTTTGACACGGTGAATTTATCAGCGGCAACCGTAACAGGTGTCTCTATAACCGCTGAGCTGCGGTACAAACTGATGTAACAATAGGGCCTGGCTTCATGAACGTCTTTCCTTGGTTTGGCTTCTCCGCCTTGGATATAGACTCTTGATCCAGCACCAATTCTGACTTCTTGATTGAGTACCACGGTGTCCCCAGCACTGAAATAACTGGATCCCGGTTTTTTGAAAGGACCATAAGCTGACGCATGAGTCGCGAAAACGCTTAATGCCAGTGTCGCTACCAGTCGAATTGATTGCATTGTAATCCTGGATAAGTTCATCATATTTACTCCTGAAAACCTGTTTTCATCGGGTGTATAAAGAAGAAACCGAAAGCGGGGAAAAGTTCCTCTGAGCAGTGCGCTGGCCTACCTGTGCGTGAATAATTTGTGAACGTACAACGCTTCCTTAACCTCGACTGAACAACTCGATAAACAAAAAAATCCGATGATTAAAGGCTTCTGGTAAACTCGCGCGCTCAATAGGTGATCACGCATTTCTGTACGCGTTCGTTCCATATTCGTCGATTCAAACAAGAATGACCACTCCAGACAACTCGGACCTCTTCACGAATCCTATGGTAGAGATTTCGGAAATGCATTTCGCGTTTTCGGAACGCCCCATATTCGCGGGATTAAAAATGGCGATTCCGCGTGGAAAAGTGACGGTCATTATGGGTCCAAGTGGTTGCGGAAAGTCGACTCTTTTGGGTTTTATTGGTGGGCGACTTCGGCCAAATAAGGGGCAAGTTTTCTTTGATGGGGAACGTGTCCCGCAAAAGTCCGGCCCGCCATTGTTCACCATGAGAAGGAAGATGGGAATGTTATTTCAAAGTAGCGCGTTGCTGACAGATCTAAGCGTCTACGAAAATGTGGCATTCCCACTACGCGAACAAACCGATCTACCTGAAGCCATCATCCGAATCTTGGTCGCAATGAAGCTGGAAATGGTGGGTTTGCGTGGGGCCCGAGACTTAATGCCTTCTGAGCTGTCAGGTGGTATGGCGCGACGCGTTGCTTTGGCGCGTGCGATTGTGCTTGACCCCGAGATGATTATGTACGATGAACCTTTCGTGGGTCTGGACCCTATTTCCATGGGCGTCATTATGAAGTTGATTCGCGAACTGAATGACGCGCTGGGTTTGACGTCAATCGTCGTTACCCATGATGTCGCAGAGGGGTGCAGCATTGCTGATTATGTGTATTTGCTGGGCGAAGGGCAGGTGGCCGGACACGGCACCCCGGAAGAAATGTTGAACAGTGAAGATGAACGAGTGCGCCAGTTTATGAACGGTTTGCCAGATGGTCCGGTGGGGTATCACTATCCTGCAGATCCTTACTTGCGAGACATCAGCACAATAGAATGATGGATTGGATTGCGAGAATTGGTGGGAGCGGGTTGAGATATCTTGGACGTCTTGGTCAGTCCGTCCTGTTTATGTTTCAAATGCTGAGTGGCGCCTTTCGCTGCTTGCCCAGATTTAGTCTCGTCATACAACAGCTTTACGCAGTTGGTGTGCTCACCATGCTGATCATCTTGGTGTCTGGTTTATTTGTCGGGATGGTTCTGGGATTGCAGGGATACTATCAATTAGTGAACTTTAGCGCAGAGTCCAGTCTTGGACTGGTGGTAGCCTTATTTTTGGTAAGGGAACTTGGTCCAGTACTCTCGGCTCTACTATTTGCAGGGCGCGCGGGGTCGGCGTTGACCGCTGAAATTGGTTTGATGAAAGCGACGGAGCAACTATCAGCCATGGAAATGATGGCGGTGGATCCTATGCAGCGGGTAATCGGGCCGCGCTTTGTTGCCGGATTGATTGCTTTGCCAATACTAGCAGCGATGATGAGCGCGATTGGTGTCATCGGTGGTTATTTGATCGGATATGGATTGTTTGGTGTTGACGCAGGGGTTTACTGGTCTTCCATGCAGGCAGGTGTTGATCTGGTTGACGACGTGCTGAATGGTGTGATCAAAAGTATTGTTTTTGGATTTATCGTCACGTGGGTCGCCTTGTTTGAAGGCTATGATGCACTGCCGACATCTGAGGGCGTGAGCCGGGCAACAACCCGGACAGTGGTAACTTCTTCACTGGCAATTTTGGGCAGTGATTTTATTTTGACAGCATTAATGTTTGGAGGCTTGTAAGCGTGCATAGCAAAACTCTGGAAATTTGGGTCGGTTTTTTTATGTTGCTGGGTGTAGCTGCCGTAGCGGTGTTGGCCTTCAAAGTGAGCGGTTCGGCAGGAACAGGCGGAGATGTCTTTCGTATCGAAGCGAAATTTGAGAACGTTGGTGGCTTGAATGAAAAAGCCCCTGTAATGGTAGGGGGAGTTCGAGTTGGTCGCGTTGCGGAAATTCGCATCGACAAAGAAGACTATAGCGCGGTGGTCGGCATGGATATTGATTCACACTATGACAATTTGCCAATCGATTCTGGGGCCTCTATTTTGACAGCAGGATTGCTTGGAGCCCAGTTCGTAGGACTGGAGCCAGGAGCAGATGATATTTTCCTGGAACAAGGCGATGAAATAGAGATCACACAATCCGCAATCCAGCTGGAAACCCTCATTAGTCAGTTCATGTTCAGCCAGGGAAGCGACAATAAAGCGGATAGCGAGTAATTCCTGAACGGAGTATGTAATGAATATTGAAATAAAACTGAATAACACATACATGATTTTGCGATCTCTTGCGATCGCGTTACTTCTCTGGACGTCCGTGGGATCAGCAGCAGCGCAGAGTACGTCCCCGGAAAAATCGATCGAAAATGCGGTACAGACCCTATTGGATGAATTTACCGCCAGGAGAGCCGAGCTTGAATCCGACAAACCTGCGTTGTATGAAATGGTTGACCGGCTGACACGACCGCATTTTGACTTCAATAAAATTTCGAAGCTTATTCTGGCAAAAAACTGGAAAAACGCAGACGCCAAACAACGCGAGGCGTTTACTAACGAATTTCGTACCCTCTTGATCCGAACTTATGCGACAGCCTTGTTTCAGTATACGGGTAAGGAAAGCATGGCGTTTGAACCCAGCAAAATAAAGGAGCGGAAAGGAGTCAAATCAGCCACTGTGGTTTCAGAAGTGCGTTTGAGCGACGGCCCGGGTATTCCCGTTATTTACTCCATGATACTGGGTGATGATGAGTTGTGGAAAATTTACAATCTGAAAATTGCCGGAGTAAATATGGTGACAAATTACCGTAAAACGTATGGAGCGTCGATTCGTAATTTGGGTATGGATGGGTTGATTGAATCTATGCGAGAAGCGAATGCCAGAATTTAGACTCCTACTTAAACGAACCCATCTAAAATCGCGACAAATTTTAAAATAGTGACTACCGTTTCCACTCATATCGCCGAAAACAAACTGAATCTACAAGGTCCTTTGATCGTAGAGACTGTGACCGAGCTATTGTCGGAGATTCCGCAATGCCCCCTCGAGGTGAGCGAAATCAGTTTGATGGGCGCCTCGGAGTTGGACAGTGCTGGTTTGGCACTTCTTGTGCTTTGGGAAAGCCAGATCAAGCAAAAAGGTGGCACTGTGGCTTTTGTTGATGTTCCCCCTCAGGCGGCAAATTTGATGCTAATTTCGGGTCTTCAACATATGATTTCGTCGGCGAGCTCTGCTGATTGATCAGTAACGGGTTTATGGCAACCCGATTTCTGTCCGCTGCCCATTGAGAAATTGCCTGGCAGCCTCATATCCCTCAGAATACAGCATTTATTTGGTTTAATTCAAAATGGTAACACCAGAAGATATACAGGGTTGGATCGAGGTCGGATTGCCCGGTACTCAGGCATCTGTTGAGGGTGACGGCGCGCATTTTGAGGCTGTCATTATCAATGAGGCTTTTGAAGGCAAATCCCTGATCCAGCGTCACCAAATGGTCTACGGTGCTCTGGGTGATAGAATGAAGGCCGACATTCATGCGCTATCGATGAAAACCCTGACCCCAGAAGAGCACGCCTCCTGATTGTACTAGGAGGGTTTTGGGCTCAATCGTACGCGCTACTGAACATCTGGAATACAGGTCAACAGTGATGTTGACTCTGTTGCGAAAAACTACTTATCCAAAGAGACTGAACTATGTCTATTCAAGAACAGCTGAAAGAAATTATCGATAACAACGAAGTCATTTTATTTATGAAAGGCTCTCCAGATTTTCCACAGTGTGGTTTCTCGGGTAGAACCGCCCAAATACTACAGGCTTGCGATGTGCGATTTGCCTCGGTAGATGTACTGGCTGACAATGACGTACGAGAGGGCATCAAGGCATATTCAAACTGGCCGACTGTTCCTCAGCTCTATGTACGCGGTGAGTTTGTTGGTGGGTGCGATATCATGACCGAAATGTATCAAAATGGCGATCTACAGAAGCTTTTGAAACCAGAAGAGGCGACTGCGTAGTGACTTGTTCGCCGGCGCTGAGCACGCAGAATAAAAAAGGCCACTTCTCAAGTGGCCTTTTTTTTGGCTAGCATTTGAATTGAAATGGTTGTTGAAAAAGCCAGTCGGGGTTTTGCTCGAGTTTTGTTCGGGTTTTATTGTGATGCTGTATCCCAACCATATCGGATTTGGCCGCTGCAATCGTGCTCTTTATTCAGGCAGGTCACCTCACGAGTTCCTCCAATTTCGATTCGATTTCTGCCTACCAACGTTCCACCAGAGAAAGTGCTGAACGCCCATTCTACTTTCATAGCAGATTCGCAAACATTCTTTAATCGAAACTTGTAGACGACATCCATACATTTGCCGCCAATTTTGGTGTGGCAAAAGTCGCCGTTTGCTGTGATAAATTCACCTTTCAAGACTTCATGCTGAATACAAGGCTGTCCGCGATTGGATGCAGGTTGCATACAATTGGGACAAAGCTGATACGGTTTGCCATCAACAGGTTTAGCCAATGCGATCTCGAGCTCTTCTGAAGTAATGCTTTCATCTTCAACACTGCTCGCTTCTTCGACCACCGTTTTGATTATGGAGGAAGTCTCCGCTGATTTTAAGGTGATCTGTTCACTACCTCTTGATTCGCCGTTATCGTTGGACGGTTGACCGTTAATGGTCAACCCCGGAATGGTTGACTGAGGGAGTTGGGTCAAAGAGTTGAGGCTTTGAGCCTTCTCAGGCGCTGCGGCTAGTTTTAGTGGCTCTGAAGGAAGAGATGCGTTGTTTGTTGGTGGTGCAACCGTAGTAGTCGGTGTCGTTTGCGTAGCCAGCGACCCATTTGCTGGGGTGTTCACAACGGAGACAACTGTCGCATTCTCCGTAGACGGTTCCTGCAGCGGCTGGACAGGCGATTTTTCAACGGCGATTACCGGTTTTGGGGTGGTTGGTGCCGCGGAAGCAAATAACGCGCGCTTCAAGGCGTATTCGATGTCTTCCACTCCCGGGTGCTCGGGGTTGACCTGTTTCAAATTTCCCAGATGACGTTCCGCGCTGGCATAACGTTGCGCTTTGATGGCATTTTCAGCACGGAGAAAGTATTTGTTGGCGACATTTTCAATTCCTTCGAGAGCGCTAATATTGAAAGGGTCTGAGGCGAGTACCTGCTGGTAACATGCGAGTGCAGAACCGCCAGCACCTGCGGTGAGACGGTTAGCCTGATAGTGCTTGTTGCATATCTGCATGAGCTTTTCCGACTGACTCAGAACCCCTTGAGGACTCCCTTGAAGAACCGGTTGAGAAGTTGCTTGCGAAGTGACTTGAGTCGATGCCGACAGATTGGCAGCAATTTGTGAATTGTCTAGCGAAGCAACTTGATTGAGCACGACATTGCGAGTGAGCGAAGATGCTGACCAAGGAACTTGTTGATCATTGGTTTCGCTCATTACACCAACGCGTGTGCGCAGAATGATCTCATTCAGTGCGAGACCAGGTTCACTGAGGTGCTTGATCAGATTTCCGGTAAGAACGCCATTTCTGCCTTCGCCATCTGCGGCGGTCTTATTTGGCGCCGTCGCGTACAACAGCAGAGAGCCTACAGGCGAATCCATTCGGGCAAGACCGCGTGATGTGGTTCTGGAATTGGAAGCAAAGGGGTTATTGCGACAAGCATCTAAGATAACAATGTTAACCGGATTTTGTGCGCTTTCCATTTTTTCAAGAATTCGAGCAGCATCGATAGTTTCGAACGCAACCTCATCCTCCTCGCGAATATCCGCATCGGTAGGCACTAGATAATTTCGGCCACCGACCTGGACCCCATGACCTGCGTAGTAAAAGAGCCCTATTTCGGCGCTGGACAGTTTTTTGCCGAATTCCCGGATAGCACGATGCATCGCCACCCGCCGAGCATCGGTTTGGATCATGACATCAAATCCTAACGCACTGAGTGTGTTGGCCATGTCATTGGCGTCGTTGATCGGGTTCTCTAGCGGGGACCATTGGTAATCACTATTGCCAATAATGAGGGCGACCCGACTGCTGGCGATGGTCTGGCCATGCATGAGCGACAACGCGAATATCAGAATCAGTTTTTTAATGAGCGGATACATCGGTTTTTTCCTCCATTCTCGACTTATTTTTGTCGAAATATGAGGCGAGATGGTACTGCGAGTGTCGCTAATCGGCAACGTGAATATTGCCCGATATCTGATGGTGGTGCGATAAAGTGTCCAGAGATATCCATAAGTCCGCTCTTTATTGACCGAGCGCAACCAGCTTCTCGTAGAGCTCTCCAGGTACCTCCACACCGCTGGTTTCAGCGGTAACTCGGCATTGATGCCGGCGGTCTCCAGGCAATCTCACGCCAGGTTCGTCGGCTAGTGCCGATAGCATCTGCTCGAGACGCTGATCAAACTGGGATTCATTGCCATTTCCAAACCCGGAGGGGGCGATTCCAAGAAAGAACTGGCCAACCGCCGGGTAGCTGCCTTCATTATTTTTGAACATTGGAGCGGTAAACGAACAATTCGGCCCGGCTAGTGCTCCTGCCAGCACGTCGACTAACATTCCGAGCAAGGTGCCTTTATAACCTCCAACGGGCGCCAAAGAACCACCGTTGATAACCTCAGAAGCATCTTCAGTCAGCTCGCCGTTGGCGTTATATCCCCATCCCGAAGGAATGGGTTCACCTGCCGCTGCAGCGGCCTTGATCGTAACCAGCGCAACCTGACTGGTTGCCATATCGGCAACTATGGGTTCCTGGTTTTCTCTCGGTATCGAAAAAGCCATGGGGTTAGTGCCGAAAAAAGGGCTGGCACCTGGCGCTGGGGAGACCGCTGAAGGTGAATTTGCGAATCCTATTCCGATTAAACCCTGCCTTGCCATGCGCTCAACAAACCAACCCACCACACCAGCGGAATAGCTATTGACGATAGTCAGCGCAGCAACGCCCTGGGTTTTAATCAGTCGGTAAAATTGGTCCTCAGCTTCAACGAATGCAGCATGGGCAAAGCCGTTTGCTGCGTTTGACTGAAGAGCAGAGGGCATAACTTGTTTATGGGATGGAACCGCAGAGCCATCGAGTTTGTTGTGGCGGAGGTGGCCGCAATAAATAGGTAAGTAGTTGAGTCCGACTGCACGTATTCCGTCTCGCTCTGCTTCGACAACAGATGCAGTGGCGATCTTCAACTGCTCGCCGGAAGCGCCGCAATTTTTTAATGCATTACTGGTGATATTTTCAACATCTGCCAGTGAAAGGGTAATGAGGTCATTCATAAGGGAGGCGCGCCGATCAGGTTTTTGGGGCTGTTGCTATTGTTTGCAAAGCTGCACTGTCTTTTATAACAATTTCACGATGGGGAAAAGGAATTTCGATGTGGTTCTCTTTAAAGGTATCCCAGAG
>JAHQWE010000071.1 GCA_019633985.1 Acidiferrobacterales bacterium
AAAATATATTTATCCATCTCATAAATTTCAGGAAAATAGTCGCGCGTTAGCCAGAAGGAATCAAAAGCTGGATCCCATGTGATCGCGACGAACTTTTCGGTGGCTACACGGTTTATCTCCTTAAATGCTTGTGGCTTATTCTGCCAATGATGCATCGACAACACAGTCATCGCATGAGAGAAAGTGCTGTCATTGAATGGCAGTTTTTCAGCGTAGGCTTGTTTTACAGCGTAAGCATCATCTTTTCTTTGCGCAATCATTTCTGCAGAAGGCTCAACAGCAATCAAGTTCGTATTTGGCGGCTCGTAAGAACCAGCTCCAGCACCAATATTAACAATGCTGCTCGCGCCCTCCAGTTCGGTATACAACTGTTTTGCAATGATGGGATCGGTACAGCGTGTGGTCGAATATTGAACCCCGATCTTGTCGTATATCGCTTCCATTTTTGGATGTTGCTATCTCGGTGAACCTGACCCTTGGTTACCCAACCTTACCTTTCGCTTCTTAAAGCTTACAAAGTTTAGACACCAGGGCACCATTGATTTTAAACCCATCCAGATTCGAATCTTTTATCTCCACCATTCCCAAAATACACGTCGTCGAATACGAGGTTTTCCAGGTCGATATTAATCAGCTTGGTAATTTTAAGACTGATATCGTTAAAAATGGTTTCTTCCAGGTTTACATCTTCAGGGCTTGAACCTTTCATGTTGGCGTCATCTAGTATAGTCATCCCTACTCCCCTAAATTACGTTAGCGGTAAACTTCTCATACAATAGTTTCGCCTACTTGATTGTCTTGTAGGTATAGCCAATAAATTCCAGCACGTCTCCTGGCTCGAGAGATCGGTACAGCGCATTTGCCGGCACATTATCGACTTCTGTTCCGAGCCACAGTTCTTCGCAACGATTCTCTTCGGCAATCTTGAGTAAATACTGCATGATTCGTTTTCCGGCACCCTTTTGACGTTGATCGGCACAAACGTCTACTTCATCGACATACAACCAATATTCCATTTGATAGGGTTTAAGCTCTATTCGGCCCGAAGCGATTCCCATTAGTTCGCTTTGTTCTGACTCGGACTCATAGCAAGCAATAAAAACGGTATCTTGCTTATGCAGATAGGCGGTCAGTGAGTCAACGTCGTACTCGACCATTTCATTGCCCTCATCCCATTGCGCCTGGTTGATATCGTCAACTAATTTCTTGATATCACTCTCAAGCGTAACCAAAAACGTAGTTATCCTGTTAGCAGCCATCGCTCTATTTTAACTCATCGAATTCTGGTGCGTTTTTAATTGGTAGTTGTGTACGAGGAGCTACGACTTTTTCCACACCTGGCCTTAAACCCAAAAACGAAAAGAATGGGCTTTAGTGCAACTAGATAGATGCAGCCCTCTGCAATGTTCGGCAAAATCCCCCTAAACGGGTTTTGTAATATTACGCAGTTGCTACGTTCACAGTATTTTTTTCAACGAAAGAACGCGGCTCACTTTACGGAATCGGTCTTAGTCAAAAACAGAAATATCTTCAGTATCTAGGGCTCTCTGAACACTCTCTCTAGCACATAAACGTTCAGCAAACGTCGTATAAAAAGGATACTCTACTCTCATCTCATACCCAGCCAATCTTCCCCACCTGTAGAACACCAGCCAGAATGGATCAACCACCGAGAAGCGATCTCCCACTGCATAATTCTGATGTGTGAGCTCTGCTTCAATTTCAGCAAGGCACTGTTTAAAATTGAGCTGCCCGCTTTCCTTAACCGGGCCATGATCCACTTCGTCGAGAACAAACCGCTCAGGTCTGAATAGTTGGGCAAACGCGACATGAGCCGTGTTTGAAGACCAGGCAAGTAGCTCCAGACACCGTGCCTCAGATTGTGGAGTAGCGACAGGATAGAGGTTGGCTTCAGGAAATTGGCGACCGAGAAAAGCCAGAATAGCGGGGTTCTCAGTTATCGTAAAACCATCCATCACCAACGCTGGAATCCGGCCTTTGGGATTTACATCTAGATACTCCGTAGAGTAATTTTCTCTATTGGCGGTAGCAAACTTGCGCAACTCAAACGGTTTCCCGATTTCATTCAAGACAATGTGTGGAGCCAAAGAACATGAGCCAGGGGAGTAATATAGTGTGATAGACATAAAACGTTAAGAGTGACTGGATGACAAATTTGGAGTTGTGAGCGGGTAATTGTAGATCCACATCGGCATATTGCTGCGGCAATAGTTTCAATTACTCCTACCTAGCTTGGTTCCTGCACGAAAAAAAATAATTACATGCCATTGATAACCCTGCTCAAACTGATGGCGTGCCTTCTAACCAATGGATATCGCTTCCAATCTCACCATTTGGAGAAAGATCCAAAACCCGAAAGCCTTGACGGGCCCCGTCCAGATGATGCGAAGCCCAGAAGTCTTCATGATCCGAAGACTCACCTAACTGAGCATGGGTGATATGGGCGAAAGTGGAAGGCGTTGTAAACTGAATATAGTTGCCAGCACTTACAGTGGATGCATTGTGCGTATGCCCTGCAATCACGCATTTTACGTTCGAATATTTATCTAGCAAAGCGGTAAATTCGTCTGCGTTATGGAGCTGGCAGCCAAACGAAGGGCACACCATAGACGGGGTATGATGAAGAGCAACCAGAACTGGACTGCCTTTCAAGTCTTCTATATCGCGTTTTACTCTGGTGAGTTCCTGCGGATCCACCAAACCATGCGAATGCCCATCAACTTGTGTATGTACAAAAAGAATGCCCCACCCTCCAATCTGGGCGTGTGACTGATAGTACATGCCATCAGTATTTAAGACAGAGCGCATTTCAGACACATTATCATGATTGCCCGGCAGAACGTACACAGGAACATTGAGCCCTGACATTAAATCCCGAAAGCGAATATATGTGGAGCAGGCGCCATCTTCTGCAATATCACCTGTAACTACGACCACATCTGGCTTTATAGATAGTTCATTGATTGCCGTGACGGTGTTGGTTAAGGACAGCGCGGTGTCAATTCCATACAGCTTGGAATCGGGTTCTGCCGTAAGATGTACGTCGGTAATTTGAACAACACGTACCGTCATCGAAAAGAAAATCTCGTTAGTTAGTAGTTCTCGGGTTTTCGTTGATCCATTATCCCAGTACAAGTATCCAAGAAAAGCTGCTCAGTCATATAGTCTCGGGTCAGATTTCAGGAGTTAATTATCTTAGCCTTGACGATCGGTCGACCGCTCTCTTTGAAAAAAGCAGATGGTTTATTCCTACCCCTCAGCTTCCAGATTAGCATCTTTTGCATCATTCGTAAGACAACCCCAAGAGGAAACTTTTTTGCTTGTCTCGGATATGTGGGGGTACTTAGAGCGAACTGCGTCTGAATGAAAGCTTGAACGGGTCCGAGCAGTTTATCAGGGTCACTCTCAATACGGATAAAGTTATGCACCAAACTAATAAACGGAAAGCCCGCTGTCAACGTATTACCAATTGGCGTGTTGCAACAACCCGTGTACCAGCGAAACAAACCTTTTGAAGTCAATCGCATACAACGGATGTGTTCAATCCCTGAATCTAGTTTCACCTGCGACTGCGATGTCTGATAAACATCTGTTCCACCAAACTCATCCAGTATTTCTGCTTCTCGATCAAGCAATTGCGCAAACCGTTGGCAATCATCACAACAGCAAACAACACGATTACCATAGTCACGAGTTACGTTGCGCAAAACACCTTGTACAGAACCACAGGTACACCCTAGTTTGATATCCATATATACACCCTATTTCTTGTAAATATAACTATACAGGGTGTCTACTCCTCGTGGGGAACTCTGGCACTTAACGCCGCGCTATTGGCCGAGCTTTAGCTCGTGCCAAAATCAGCGCCTTGTTAAGCTGCATTTAGCCGCTCTATTTCTAACCCTTGTAAATTCTTTTCCGCAATCCATAGATCATATTGCATCTGCTGGTTTAGCCAGCTTTCTGCAGAAGTATCAAACGCTTTACCTAGCCGAATTGCCATCTCTGGACTGACTCCAGATCTTCCATTTAGTATTGAAGATAGTGTCTTTCTACTGACTCCAAGTGCTTCAGCTGCATCTGTTACTGTCAAATCCAAAGGCTCTAGGCATAATTCTTTCAATACCTCTCCAGGATGTGGGGGGTTGTGCATTCTCATATCTATTACCTAATGATAATCCTCATAATTAACTATTTCGGCGTCCTGTCCCTCAAATCTAAATGTAATCCGCCAGTTTCCACTTACAGTAACCGACCAAACTCCCTTTCTTTTTCCGGAAAGCTCATGCAATCTGAGGCCGGGCAAATCCATATCCTCTGGGGAAGTAGACGCGTTAAGTCGGGCTAAGATTAATCGAATTTTACTCTCATGCTTCGCCTGGATTCCGGCTTTAGTTCCTTTGAGGAAATACTTTTCCGGACCACGATGTTGAAAGCTTTTGATCATACGGGAATTGTAACCTGTAACGGATCAGGTTACAACTAATTCTCAAGCGGCGGCGTAGCCGTCCGCATTTTTTCGAGTCCTTGTTATGCGGCATCTAAATCAATTTTCTGAATTCTGCCCAATTTAGCACTCTTTCTAGCCTCCCATAAATCATACGCGTCCTGCATTGCTAACCAGCTCTCAGGACTCCTACCAAGCGCCTTAGATAAACGAAGTGCCATTTCAGGACTCACTCCACTCTGCTTTTTTAGAACTCGATTCAAAGTAGACGCAGCTACATTAATGCGTTCAGCAAGATACCTCCCGCTCATTTCAAAGGGCTCTAGATAGGTAGATACAATAAACTCACCAGGGTGAGGAGGGTTATGCATAGCCATCAATGGTAATCCTCATAATTAACTATATAGACATTGCCGTCGGTAAATTCGAAAGTAATTCGCCAGTTCCCACTTACGGTAATTGACCAAATGCCTTTCCGATTCCCTGTTAACTGGTGAAGTCGATAGCCCGGGATATCCATATCATCCAAAGACTGGGCGGAGTCGAGGGCAGCCAGCTGCATCCGAAGCCTATTTGCATGAGAAGCCTGTATTCCTTTCTTACTGCCCGTCAAATAGTACTTCTCAAGCCCTTTGTGCTTAAAGGTTTTGATCATCTCCTATTGTAGCATGTTGCGCAACACTGTCAATACGCATAACGCTTTGCCAAGGGGCGGTTTCGTAGCGGCGAAGTCGCGAAGAAGGCGTCCCGCGGAGCGTATAGGGAGAATAATCGCGGCATTCTCTCGTCAAAGCAGAAAATTGGTGGCAGGATTCGCTTGAATCATCTCTCTGCTTGATCATTCAACGCTTGCACACGCTGGATTTTGAGCTAAATCTGCCGCCTACTGTCCA
>JAHQWE010000072.1 GCA_019633985.1 Acidiferrobacterales bacterium
AGTGGTTGGGTTAAGAAACGGTTTTTCGATAGAACGTATGGACGAATAGAGATTCGTTTGATATGTGCGATTAACCAGATAGAGTTCCCTCGATTAGACAGTTAGCATGCGACTTAGGCAGATAAGACCAAAAATCACTCCCAGCATGATTAACAGGGCAAAATCTTAACGATTTTTAAATGAATTTCTAATAATTATGATATAACATAACAAAAAAATATTTCACTTTATAAGTCTATGAACATGACCTCCAAGCTCGGTGTAATCACCGCTTCGATGCTATTTACTTCACTCTCTACTGCGGAGACCGCTCGACAGCTCGACGCACACAGCCACGGTGAAGCGGCGCTATCCATTGTGATGGAAGGGAGTCAGATAGGTATGTTCCTGCTGTCTCCAGCTGCTAATCTAGTGGGGTTTGAGCACGCGCCAAAAAATTCGGAACAGGAAGAACAGATCAATAATGCAAAGGAATTGCTAGCTGACTGGAATATCGCCTTTCAACTCAATGGCGGAACGTCATGTAAGCCTGTGGAAACTTCTGTTCACTGGAGTCTCGAAGAGCACGACGATCATGATGATCACAAGGAGCACGACGAGCACGATGAACATGACGATCACAAGGAGCACGCTGAACACGACGATCATGACGAACACAAGGAGCACGACGAGCACGATGAACATGATGATCATAAGGAGCATGCTGAACACGACGAGCATGATGATCACAAGGAGCACGACGAGCACGCTGAACATGATGATCACAACGATGGCGAGACACATTCAGAGTTTGAGGTTGAGTATCTCGTCGACTGTGAAGGCTTGGACAGTCTTGAGTCTATAGAGGTGAAATTGTTTCAGCTATTCCCTAGAATAGAGAAGATTAACGCGGAAGCGGTTTTGTCTGATAGTCAGTTGGTTCAGGTGTTAACAGCGAACGACAACCAAATACAGATTGCTAAATAGACTGCAAGGGCAAAGTGTTCGCGTTATCGGTAAAACGATTGCGAAACTGATCGCGCGAACTCTCCATCCATTTTCCTATATTGGTCTATGCCCGCTTTGTTGAAACTGGACTCTGTCCAGTTCGGTTGGAAACATTCTGAATCTGTGCTCGACGTTCCTTCCCTGACGATAGAAAAGGGTGCGCATACGTTTATTATGGGCCCCTCAGGGAGTGGCAAATCGACGTTGTTGAATCTGATCGGTGGGGTTTTGCTACCGCAAAGAGGCAGTGTCACATTGAGCGATGTGGTTGTGAGTGTCCTGAGCGCAGGTAAACGGGATCAAATGCGGGCTGACTCTATTGGATTTGTTTTTCAGCAATTCAATTTGATACCGTATCTAAGCGCGTTCGAAAACGTGTTGTTAACCTGCCAATTTTCTGAATCTCGGAGAAATAAGGCCAAAGCGTTGCATGGGTCTGAAATGCTGGCTGCAGAAACTTTGTTGAACGGGTTTTTTTCTGAGCAGGGCTTCGATTTTAGCCGCGCTGTTTCCAAACTTAGCGTGGGACAACAGCAGAGAGTCGCCGCCGCGAGGGCACTGATTGGTAGCCCTGAGCTGATCATCGCTGACGAACCCACCTCCGCACTCGATCACGACACACGACAGCGATTTATGTCCCTACTCATGGAGGAAGCAGACCAACGTCAATCCACTTTGCTATTTGTCAGTCACGATCCGACTTTGACGAGCCGATTTGATGTGGTCTACAACATGTCAGATATCAATCGGGCAATGGTGCAATGAGTCTGCTACGGCTCGGGATTAAAAGCCTATGGAGTCGACGATTCACCGTGGGGCTGATCGTGCTGACTATTGCCACAAGCACAATCTTACTACTCGGTGTCGAGCGTGTGAGACAAAGTGCTCGGGCAAGTTTTGTCAGCACTGTCTCCGGGGTAGATCTCGTTGTTGGCGCGAGAAGTGGCGCGATTCCCCTGTTGCTATACTCCGTATTCAGAATTGGCAATGCCACCAATAATATTACCTGGGAAAGCTATCGGGATTTTGCAGACCGACCTGAAGTGAAATGGACCATCCCGTTGTCATTGGGTGATTCTCATCGAGGCTATCGAGTCGTGGGAACCAATGCCGATTACTTTGAGTTTTATCAGGTAGGCAGAAAGACGAAACTGGAATTTTCAGCTGGTAAACGCTTCGATGATATTTTTGAAGTGGTGATCGGTGCAGAGGTAGCTGAAAGACTGGGGTACAAGCTAGGCCAATCCATTGTCATTTCCCACGGTCTGGGGGCAACCAGTTTTGCGGATCACGATGATAAGCCGTTTACCGTCAGCGGCGTTCTAAAACCGACAGGAACCCCGGTTGATCGCAGTCTCCATGTTAGTCTGGAAGCGATTGAGGCAATTCATATTGGTTGGGAGCAGGGTGTTAAAATTCCCGGGGCCCAAAGATCAATGAACCGCATTCGCCCTGGAGAATTGGAACCCAAGGCGATTACTGCCTTCATGATCGGGTTATCCAACCGCATTCAGGTGTTTAAATTACAAAGAGAGATCAATGACTACAGGGAGGAGCCACTCCTGGCTGTGTTGCCTGGAGTCGCTTTACAGGAACTTTGGGGTTTAATGTCTGTCGCAGAGAAGGCGCTGTGGACGGTTTCCTTATTTGTTGCGGCAGCAGGTTTTATGGGAATGATCGCGGTGTTTCTCGCTGGATTAAATGAACGCCGCCGAGAAATTGCAGTTTACCGTGCGGTCGGGGCAAACTATCGGCAGATTATTTTCTTGTTGATCGTTGAAGCGGGAGTACTCACCATGATCGGCATTTTAGTGGGATTGTTTCTTCTTGTACTTGGTCTTTGGTTATTCCAAGGATTGTTGGAAACTCAGTTTGGCCTGTTTCTGGTGTTATCCCTACCGTCGTCGACAGAAGTCAAAATGCTATTTGGGCTGTTGGTGGCTGGGTTGGTTTCTGGAATGGTGCCAGCATATATTGCATATCGAAATGCACTGGTGGATGGCCTCACTGCAAAGTCGTAGGGTTCCGGTTATTGGGCCCGAATAATTTCAATTCTCGATGATTTGGACAAGCTAAATGAGAAAAATTTCTTTAAGAAGCGCGCGAACCCTGCGTTATGCTTTTTACCTCACGCTTTCCAGTGTTTTTTTCTTTGCGACGTTCGCCCATGCAGAGGAGCCAAAAACGCTTAAATGGGAGGAACTCGTCCCGGAGGGCTGGAACCCCAATAGCGTATTTGACAAGTTCACTGATGATGAATTTGCCAATATGTCCGATGAGCAATACTTTATTTTGCAACAAGAAGCGCAAGCCATGTTGCAGGAAGCCCCGGTGGTGGAATCCTTAAACGATGAAACCGTCAAAATCCCAGGGTTTTTGTTGCCACTCGAATTCGATGAAACGAATATTAAGGAGTTTCTATTGGTTCCCTATTTTGGCGCTTGCGTGCATACCCCGCCACCGCCAGCAAACCAGATTATTCATGGCAAGGTCGATGAAGGTTTTGCGATGAATAAGATTTTCGAACCAGTATGGATATCCGGAAAGTTACAGACCATTCGTTCAAAACAGAAGTTGGGTGAATCTGGGGTTACGCAAACTCTGGATGTTGAAACGGGCTACACCATGGAAGTGCTGGAGGTCGAGCCTTACGTGGCGGAGCAGTGAAGATTCAGGCGTGGTTGCTTAGATATGCGTGCGCGATTTGATGTGCCAAGGTAGTGTGTATTGTCTCCAGGGTTTCTTGATATAGTTATCTGTTCATCATAAATGTCGGTCGCGTCACGATTAGTCTTTTGGCGATTTCATCTCTCAATCTATCTCAGCTGCAGAAAGCCCAGGTAGAAAACCGTCAGCTCCCCGCAAGCAGCTATACCAATCGGGAGATATTCGCCGCGGAGATGGAAAGACTCTTCACAGCCGGCTGGATGTCGATTGGTTTTGCATCACGATTTTCCAAACGTAATCATGCCTGGCCGCTGGATGTGTTAGGACAACCTTTGTTGATAACCCGCAATAATCGGGGTGAACTCCATGTTTTTTACAACGTATGCCGTCACCGCGGCCATGTTTTGGTGGCGGAAGCTGAGTCGGCGGGTAAATTACTTCGATGTCCTTATCATTCCTGGTGCTATTCGCTGAATGGCGATTTCATAAGCGCACCGTATTGGAATGGCAGCGAGGCTTCGCACCCTGATGCTGACCAAAAGTCGGCAATGAATCTGGTGACCGTGGAATACGTAATCTGGTATGACGTTATTTTTGTCAATCTATCCGGTGACGCGCAGCCCTTTGGCGATTTCATATATCCCTTGGATCAACGCTGGTCCCAACGTCGCCCGGAAAGCGATCTACGCTGTTTCAGCCACAAGAATTTTGCTATGGAGGGCAATTGGAAGTTGGTCGCGGAGAACTTCCTGGACAATTATCACTTACCGTGGGTGCATCCTGAGATAGGCTCCTCTGTCGAAGCTTCACTCGGCTTGGAGGTTGAAAACCTCCACCTGTCTAACGATATTGTCGGCTTTTCTCATCCCACTGCGGGCGCTGATAAAAGTAAAACCGCCAAACCATTACCTGTGTGGCGTGATGTGGATGCCATTGAAGCGGGGCGGCAAGATCTATTTTTTCTGTTTCCCAATACCTGTTTTGTGATGGAAGGATCTTATCTTTGGTCCATGACTCTGCAACCCAGTTCAGTGGATCAATGTGAGGAACAACTAGCACTGTATGTGGTTGGGGAGAAAGCCACGGCCGAACAATACAGTGAATCCAGGTGTCAACTTAGTAACTTGATCTATAACATTAATGCGCAAGACGCCAAAGTTATTCAAGGTTTGCAGAAAGGCAGGCAATGTGACGCCGCATCAGCTGGTGTCTATACGCCTTTCCATGACGAACTAGCAAAAGCTTTTCACCAGACTGTTTTTGACAAGCTACTGAGTGCAAAAACTCAACGAGGCCCAATTTAATGTCACAACGTTTGGAAGTGTTTCAATCACTCTGGGCGATGGAGTTGCGTCGACCAGATGGATTTACCTGGAGTGATGAAGAAAAGTTCGGGATGATTGCAGAGGCAGGTTACGACGGGGTAGCACTGGACTTCGCCTGGAATGATATTGAGGACGCACGCAAACACTTACCACTGATGCAGAAGTATAATCTCGGTTGCGCCCTCATCGCTTTCCCTGCAACAGCTCAAGATCTTCAGGGAGTGATCGACTTGGCTGCGGATTTTGATACTCGTTACATTGCAGTGAATGCCCGTTATTTCCCCTGGACACCGGCTGAGGCAGTTCCCCGGGTTCAAGACTGGCTGGAAATGGGGCAGCGTGCGGGAATCCCGGTCTACCTGGAGACTCATCGACTTACTCTTACCAATGATGTCGTCTTCACTCTGGATTTGCTCGACTTGATCCCCGAACTGGAGCTGGTGGCAGATCTGTCGCATATTGTTGTTGCACGAGAATTCCCTGAGCCTGTTGACGAATTACACAACGGTTGGATTGATCGCGTATTAAGGCGCTCCGCTTCGCTTCAGGGGAGAATTAGTAACCGGGAGCAGATACAAGTGCCACTAAACTTCTCGCAACACATCTACTGGGAACGGCAATACGCACAATGGTGGAAGCAGGGTATCCAATATTGGCGAGAGAGGAACGACGAAAACGCAGTGATGAATTTTCTCTGCGAGCTGGGGCCGCCGCCCTACGCAATCACGGATAAAAACGGTGAGGAATTGTCGGATCGTTGGCAGGAAGCGCTTGTTTTGAAGAAACGTATCCAAGATGTCTGGCACTCGCTGGAAAACGACAACGCAGTGGCGGAATGATATGACAGGCTGTAGCCTTCGGATTGAAGGCTATCTAGTCGTTGCGCTCATCATCTTTAAGTACCAGCAAAAACAGCGAGACTAGAAAATTCAACGGGTTTTAAATCACAAAGTAGTGGCGTCCCAGAGAGGATTCGAACCTCCGACCTGCCGCTTAGGAGGCGGCTGCTCTATCCAGCTGAGCTACCGGGACGCAGGGATAAACATTGCTGTTAGCTACCGCTAATAAAAAGCAAAAGCGGTGTTATTGTAATAGAAATAATCAGCGTTGTATTCGTCGATTTAGCGGCAGGTTCCTTCATTGTTTCCCAATTTCAAGTGAGTCAAATTATCTCACCACGTGAGAGAATGAGAATACACACTGAAAGTGCTTTAGTAGCTTGGTCTGTACTGACTAGTTGTTGGACGGTACGAGGCACAAATATCATTTTGTAGCTAAAGCAGAAAAAAAGCCCCGGTAAATCTCTTTGCCGGGGCTTGTCTTGTGATCAGCGAGATGTCGTCTAGTCTAAACTCAAGTGATCATCGATTTATCGTAATTCGATATTAGCGATAACCAACTGTGGTGACTTTACCGCCTTCAATAGCAATTTGACGGTAGTTACCGGCGCTTTCACCAGCACCAACCAGCTCCACAGCAGACGCACCAACGTAGTCAACGTCACCGCCGCCAGCGATGATTTCCAAAGCTTTCTTGAGCTCACCTGGGAAGATTTTTTCTCCTGGTGCATTGGCGACATCCATCACTTTGTCCTTCAGCTTGCCACTATCCGAAGATCCAGCAGCTTGCATTGCAAGCATAATCAAGGCCGCAGCATCATAGGATTCAGCGGAGAAAGGGCCAGATTTAAAACCAGCAGCTTCGGCCATTTCAGCGAACTTCGCTGCACCGGGGCTATCGGTACCTGGGTTCGCACCGTAAGAACCATTGAGATCGGGGCCAATCGCTTCTGGCAGTGCATCTCCAACCATGCCATCTGGTAGGTAAAAGGTGTCAAATGCGCCTGTGTCCAGTGAAGCCTGGATAATACCTTTACCACCCTGGTCAACATAGCCAGCAACTACCAGTACTTCTCCACCTGCAGCAGCCAATGCACCTACTTCCGCGCTGTAGTCACCTTTGCCATCTTCATGAGCGGCATTGATGGAAACTTTGCCACCCGATGCAGTGAAATTCTTTTCAATACTTTCTGCCAGGCCTTTACCATAGTCGTTGTTGGTATAAGTCATCGCGATGGTCTTGACGCCTTTTTCATTCAGAATATCAGCAACAATTTCGCCCTGACGTGCGTCAGAAGGTGCGGTACGGAAAAACAGACCGTTGTCTTCAACCGTAGATAACGCTGGTGAAGTAGCCGACGGTGAAACCATCACGATGCCATTCGGCATTGCGACGTTTTGTAGCGCAGCAGTGGTCACACCGGAACAGTCGCCACCAACCAAAGCACTTACCTTGTCAGAGGTGATCAGACGTTCTGCTGCTGCAGTCGCTGCCGCAGAGTCCGTACATGTAGTATCACCGCGGACTGCAGTGACGGTTGAACCACCGAGTAACGCACCACTATCAGAAACTTCTTTGATGGCAAGTTCTGCGGCTGGGCCCATATCGGCAACAATCGATTCGATTGCGCCGGTGAATCCCAGAAATACGCCAAGCTTGATATCTTCAGCGTGGACCGTTTGGGTTCCGGCTGTTGCCATTAAGGCAGAGGCTAGAATTAGTTTTTTCATTTTTTGTGTATCTCCTCGATAAAAATTTTAAAACACTCTGTGTTTTGATTGAGATTGGCAGCATACCTGCTGCTATTTTCACGAATGGCATGACTATGGATACAGACAGTCCTGTTGCCGTAAACATGCGACGTCGGAAAGGTTACCAGAATTTGAGCAATATGAAATTACCGATTCATGAATTATCGATTGCGTTCCGGGATAATTCCCGAAGGTGCAAAGCGCATTACTAACAGAAGTACCAGGCCCATCACCACAAGGCGCATGTGTTGTGCGCTCTGAACAAGATGATCTTTTACCGCATTGCCTTCTGGAAGCCAGCCAGTCAACGCACTCATTAACCATACACCGCCTGGCTCCGATTCCACCCATACAAACCAGATTAAGAATCCACCCAGTATCGCACCGAGGTTATTACCTGAACCCCCAACAATCACCATTACCCAAATTAAGAAGGTAAACCGCAACGGTATATAGGTGGTTGGTGTGAGCTGTCCATCCAGCGTCGTCAGCATGGCACCCGCAATGCCGCAAACGGCTGAGCCGAGTATAAAAATTTGTAGATGTCGACCAGTGACATCTTTTCCCATCGCTTCAGCGGCGGTTTCATTATCGCGAATCGCGCGCATCATCCGGCCCCATGGGGAATTTAAAGCCAGCACGCAGAGGGTCAATATAATGACAAGCACCGTTGCAAAGAGACCGGCATAGCAGAGTTTGACGAACACACCGGCAGATTCAGTCAGCGCTGCCTTCAAGGCAACTTCCCGGGCAACACCTTCGAGTCCGATCAAACTGCCGGAATGTAATTTTTCAACCAGTGAAACAAACCACTCACTTTGATGGAGTTCCAGTTCGTAGGGAACGGGACGGGGGAGACCATTGACATTCTTCACACCGCGAGTCAGCCAGTCTTCGTTTTTGAGAATTGCGACGACAATTTCAGAAATTCCAAGTGTTGCAATCGCCAGATAATCAGAGCGCAATCCCAGCGCCACTTTGCCAATAATCCAGGCCGCTCCAGCTGCGAGGAGCCCTCCTACCGGCCAGGAAAGGATAATGGGCAAGCCGAGTCCTCCCAAAAAGCCGGTTTTGGCAGAGTCTGTCGCCTCAATTGCGTCCACAGCCGGATCGAAGAACTTTCTGGTGAGCAGATACCCGGTAACCAGAACAACGATCATCGCAATGGTTTGAAAGCGGCTTTTTGACATCTTTTTATGTACAAACCAAGCGGCAAATATCGTGGCGATAAAGAAGATTGCAGAAAACAGAATGTTCCATCCGCCAGCTGACCAGGCGTTATCCACGGGCGGCATAGAAACCAGCATCGCTGCAGCGCCTCCGAGTGCAGCGAATCCCATGATGCCAATATTAAAGAGGCCGGCGTATCCCCACTGTATGTTGACTCCCAATGCCATCACACTCGATATCAAACATAAATTCAAGATCGTGAGCGACAAAGCCCAGGACTGAAACACACCAACCATTACAAGGGCAGTGCCCATTGCGGTGAAGGCCAGAGTGGCGCGCATTGCATTGCTCATGTTGCTCACCATCACAACACCTTTCCGCGAAAAATGCCGGTGGGTCTCACTAAGAGAACGATCACCAGTATCATGAAGGAAACAGCAAATTTATATTCGGTTCCCAGCAGCTGGAGCAAACTCTCTGGTGCCCAGGATTCGGGCACGAGATAGGTCACTACTTTTTTATATGGGTAGGTAATTAATACTTCTGAAAAGGCGATGACATATCCACCAACAATAGCCCCGATGGGTTGCCCGATACCGCCGACGATGGCAGCGGCAAAAATAGGGAGAAGCAGTTGAAAATACGTAAATGGTTTAAAGCTTTTGTCGAGGCCGTACAGTACTCCCGCAATGGTCGTGAGAGCAGCAGCGATAATCCACGTAATGCGAACGACTTTGTCTGGGTCAATCCCGGATAGCAACGAGAGATCTTCGTTATCGGAGTAGGCACGCATTGACTTGCCCGCGCGGGTTTTTTGCAAGAACCAAAAAAGCAACCCGACCAAAATGATAGCTATGACAACAGTAATACCTTGCGACGATTTGATCGCTAGACCTTCGTTGAGACCCGTGAGATTTTTAAATTCACGGGCTTTCATAATAAATCGCTCACCATCAAAAAAACGCTGATCGTCTGTGCCGATGATAAAGCGCACGATGCCATTCACCACAAACATCACACCGAGTGACGCCATCACCAGTGTGACGGGAACGCTCTTCTTGGCACGGTAGTAGCGGTATACCAGCTTGTCAGTGACAAGGCAGAGCAAAACGGTTGCGGCAATTCCCAAGGGCAGTGCTAACAAAGCAGTCGGTAATGGCCCGAAGCTGACACCCATTGATTGCAACCACCAGGTCGCAAGAATCGTTACCATGGTGCCGAACGCCATGACGTCACCATGGGCAAAGTTGGAGAACCGCAGAATGCCGTAAATGAGTGTGACCCCGAGTGCTCCAAGGGCCAGTTGTGATCCATAGGCGATACCCGGAATTAAAACAAAATTCGTAAACAGCACCAGTGCGTTTAGGATGTCGGTCATTTCTGGCATCTTAACCTCCTAGGAATGATCGTCGAACTTCCGGGTTCGCGAGTAACGCTTCGCCGGTATCGGTAAATCGGTTTTCGCCAGTAACAAGCACATAGCCGCGGTCAGCGATATTGAGAGCCTGTCGCGCATTTTGTTCCACCATCAGAATCGCCACCCCGGCCGCGCGCACTTCCAGAATTCGATCAAATAATTCGTCCATGACGATGGGGGAAACGCCTGCAGTGGGTTCATCGAGCATCAGCACCGCAGGTCGTGTCATCAGTGCCCGACCCACTGCCACCTGTTGGCGCTGTCCACCAGACAGCTCCCCGGCAGGTTGTCGCCGTTTTTCCTTCAAAATAGGAAACAGTTCGAACACCATGTCGCGGGTTTCGGTGATATCGTCGTCGCGAAGAAATGCGCCCATTTCCAGATTCTCCTCAACGGTCATTGAAGTAAATACGTTACTGGTCTGTGGAACAAAAGCGACGCCATGGGCTACCCTGGCTTGCGGTGTCATTTCTGTTATTTCTTCGCCATCGAGCAGAACTTTGCCTTCGTTTAAGTCAAGCATCCCCAGCATGGCTTTCATCGCGGTGGATTTTCCGGCACCGTTTGGGCCCACAATGACCGCGATTTCGCCTTTGTCGACACCAACGGTGCAACCCTTAAGAATATCCGCGCCGCCGTAGCCACCACGCAGGTTTTCGCCAATTAAGTACATTCGTTTTCCGCGCTGGTTGAGGTTGCGCCGGGTGTTTTGTTTTTCAGGCCGGTACCCAGATATGCTTCGATGACATCCTCATTGTTTTTCACTTCTTCGGCGGTACCAATTGCCAGAATCCCGCCCTCGGCCATAACGATAACGGGGTCACAGAGTCGGGAGATGAAATCCATATCATGTTCGATCATGCAGAATGTATAGTTTCGTTCCTGATTCAAGCGCAGAATGGCATCGCCAATTTCGCCCAGTAGCGTGCGATTCACACCGGCACCCACTTCATCCAGCAATACCACCTTGGCATCCACCATCATAGTGCGTCCCAACTCGAGCAACTTTTTTTGTCCGCCAGAGAGATTTCCAGCCAGTTCATTGGCAACGTGTTTGAGGTTAAGAAATTCGATCACTTCCTCGGCTTTGTCCCTGACCTGTCGTTCCTGCGCTCGCATGTCGTTGCGTTTCGTCCACGCTTTCCAAATGTTTTCACCGATCTGATTGCCGGGAACCATCATCAGGTTTTCTGTGACGGAAAGCCGGGAAAATTCATGGGCGATCTGAAACGTTCTCAGCAAACCCTTGTGGAACAGGTCGTGCGGCTTGAGCCCGGTAACATCTTCGCCCGCGAGCATGATTTGCCCTTCGCTTGGACTATAAAGCCCAGCAATAATATTAAAGAGGGTTGTTTTGCCAGCGCCATTGGGGCCGATCAAGCCGGTTATTGAGCCTTCAGCGATTTCAATGCTGGCGTTGTTGACGGCTTTGATGCCGCCAAAATTCTTGGATATAGATTCGACTTTGATCATAAAGGGGCGCTTTCCAGGGTTCGGACAGAAAGGCGGTATTCTTTTTCAATGCTGACGGGGGAGTCAGTCGGGTTGTTTCTCCGGATTCAGGCCGATTCTAACAGGAGAAACACGGAATCGATCAATTCTCAGTAGAATCGTGATCTTCAGAAAATCGTGGCAAGTCGTCCGTAATGGGATGCCATTTGACGCAGGTGTCAGCGTAGATATGCAGTCCAACAGTTGCTCCATGCTCGCCATCGAGGGAACTGATCGCAAAACTAACATCGTCGGGATGCCGACGATCGAGAAATTGTAGCGTCGACCCGCAGAACTTACAGAAGCTTCGGGTACAATATTCGCTTGATGGGTAAGCGCTTATCGCGTGCTCTCCTTTCGTGTAACGGAGACCAACTAGGCGAATATAAGCGCCAAACGGTCCGCCGTGACTCTTTTGGCACATGACACAGTGGCAGGCGCTGCCCGGGCCATCAATAGCGTCTGCTTCGAACTGCACCGCCTTGCATAAACAGCTCCCCTGAATCTGACTGGCCATTTTCCCTCAGGCGTTTTGCCGCTGGAAGTAAGATTCCAGAAAGTCTTGGAAGCTTTCGGTATCGCTATCTTCTATTCGCTGCTGTTCAATCAAACTTTCCGTTGCCTCGGCCTGGTATTGCGCCAGGGTACCTTCATCCATTTTCAAATTCTTAAAGTACTCTTCATGTTCTGCCGCCTGTTGCATAGCGAAATGATAGAAGCCCGTATCGTTAGCCTCCATTTCAGCCAGAATTCGCGCTGAGGGAGTGAGTTCGGGGTAATGCAGTTTTTTGGTTTGTTTGGCCAGCGCGGTGGCGTAATTGTTGCCACCATGGGCCTGATCCAACAAAGCAGCCACAGGCTCGAGTTGCTGAATCAAATCAATCCCCGCCTTCTTCAAGGGCACCGATCTTCCATTTAGATCAAGCTCTAAATCGGGTTCTCTCCCCTTCATTACTGAGCGCTGCCGATTTTCAGCAGTTTGTTCCCGCTCATCCCGGGTTAATTGCGGACTCTCAGACAACAAACAATAGACCAGTAGTGTGTCAAAGAAACGGATACAGTCTTGGGTGATTCCGACTGGATTAAACGGGTTTAAATCGAGGCTCCGCACTTCGACGTATTCCACACCGCGGTCGATCAACGCCCGTGACGGGCTTTCTCCGGATTGCGCTACCTGCTTGGGACGAATCACCGCATAAAATTCATTTTCAATTTGCAGCAGATTCGGATTGAGTTGTTGAAACTTACCGTCGATCGTGGAAGGAATTTTTTGGTATTCCACGTGGGGCGTGCGAATGGCTTGTCTAAGCCCATCAACATAACTTTCCAGCGAGTTGTAACAAACCTGGATGCCAGCTTGCGCATTGTTACTGTATCCCAAATCACTGAGTCTGAGGGAGGTAGCATGGGGTGCAAAAAAGCTATTGGGGTCATGGTCTGGCAGATTGTGTTCCCGGCCTCGCAAAAAGGATTTACAAACCGCTGGCGATGCCCCAAATAGATAACACGGGAGCCAGGAATGTCGCAGAAAGTTTCGGGTTAGCCCAAAATAGGCAGCCGACCGTTGATCCAGAAGATCGGTCGGGGAGTGACTCTCAAGATATCCGTTCCAAAATTCGTCTCCCAGAGAGAAATTAAAGTGTATCCCCGCGATGGTTTGCATCAATCTCCCATATCGATGCCCCAGCCCGCGTCGATAGGCCATTTTCATTTTTGCCACGTTGGAACTGCCATAACGAGCGATGGGGATCAACTCTTCGCCCTCCACTACGCAAGGCATGCTGTTTACCCATAATTTCTCATCACCCATGTGCTGGTAGGTAAAATGATGGATATCCGTTAACTCCTTCAGCAAGCTGTCGATGCTGCTGTGTATGGGAGTGACAAACTCCAGCAATGCTTCTGAGTAGTCGGTGGTAATTGAACCGTGAGTTAAGGCTGAACCTAGTGCAGCAGGGTGCGGTGTTTGCGCCATCTTGCCGGTTGGGGCAACTCTTAAACTCTCCTTTTCGATACCGCGTTGCAGCTTGGCGAACGTAGGTTCGAGACCCTGCGCGGCAATGCGAGAGAGGGCTTTTTCCAATGTTGTAGGCACAGCGCTTTCTAATTTGTGTTGTTAAGTGTGTCGGTCTTTCGGGTCGATTTTTTATCGCGTTCAGACCGTCAAAGGGTTGCGTGGGAGATTGGCTCGTGTGACGCCAAAAAGCAACACCGTTTACCCTAGTTTTTCTGTCGGCAGAGAGAGATTACATATCGTTCATTTATCTCGGTAATTGTCCCATGTAACGTTGTGTTCAGCGAATATTCATAAACGGAAGTGGTAAAATTCGGTGATGAATGTGATCAGATTATTCGAACAATCGTTTTCTGTTGCGCCAATGCTGGACATGACAGACAGGCACTGTCGAGCATTCCTGCGCCTGCTCTCTAAACGCACCAGACTATATACAGAAATGATGGTCACTGGCTCGTTGATTCACGGTGATCGGGATCGTTTCCTACTATTTGATTCTTCGGAACACCCAGTGGCGATTCAGCTTGGCGGGAGCGATCCACAGCAATTGGCATTGTGCGCTGGATACGCGGAAGAACGAGGCTATGATGAGGTCAATCTCAATGTTGGCTGCCCCAGTGATCGCGTTAAGAATGGCAGTTTTGGCGCATGTTTAATGGCCAAACCGGAGCTGGTCGCTGAATGTGTTGGGGCAATGATTGCTGCAGTGAATATTCCGGTTACGGTCAAAACACGAATTGGTATCGATGATCTGGATAGTTACGAAGCCCTGCAACGATTTATCCAACTCAATATTGATGCGGGCTGTGAGCATTTCATTATTCATGCGCGCAAAGCCTGGCTCCAGGGGTTAAGCCCAAAGCAAAACCGCACTGTGCCTCCTCTCCACTATGACCGCGTGTATCAACTAAAAGCGGACTTCCCAGATATCAAATTCAGTTTGAACGGCGGGATCACATCCCTAGCGCAGGCAGAAGAACAATATCGTTATGTGGATGGTGTGATGGTCGGTCGGCAGGCGTACCATGATCCCTGGATTTTGACTGAAGTCGATCGGCAGCTGTTCGGAGAGGAAGATACCGACATTCCCCAGACCCGATTGGAGGCGATCGAGCGATTTATGCCCTATATTGAAAGGGAGCTGTCGAGTGGCGTTTTTCTACGTCACATGACCCGACACATGTTACAGCTTTTCCACGGTCAGGCAGGAGCGAAGGGATGGCGTCGATACCTGTCCGAGCACGGGCCTCGCAAGGGAGCGGGTATTGAAGTGATCGAACAGGCGCTCAAGTTTGTCGAGCAGGATGATTCCACTTCACTCCCTGCCACATCTGCCTTTCCATTGCCCCATGCGGTTGGTGAAAGCGCGTCACTCTAGGCGCACATTGTCTTCTTATTCCCTGCTTCTAAGCAAAGAGGCAATTAACATTCTGGAAACAATATGAAAGTTATCAAGTATTTGATCTGGTTCATTCTCGTATCGATCGTTCTGGTCGTTGGCGCCGCTGTCTACCTGATCAACACTGTAGACCCGAATGACTACAAACCGAAAATTGCCGAGTTAGTGAAGAAGCAAACGGGCAGGGATATTAATCTGGATGGTGAGCTTGCGCTGACATTTTTTCCGTGGGCAGGCATTGAAACCGGGCAGGTGTCGCTGTCCAATGCGGCCGGTTTTGGAGATGCGCCGATGGTGTCCGTAGAAAACGCCAGAGCAAAAGTCAAATTGATGCCGTTACTGAAAAAGATTGTTGAAGTGGATACGGTGGTTTTAGAAAAACCGGTGATACGTTTATCTGCGAAAGAGGATGGCACCACCAATTGGAGTGATTTGTTGAAAGAGTCTTCCAGTGGTCAACAACAGGAATCTTCATCCGGTGATGCGACTAAGGGGGCCAGTGCGATCGCCGGCTTGGCAGTGCAGGGGGTGTCGATTGTGGATGGCTACGTTGAATGGGTGGATGGGCGAACCGACAAAGACTTAACACTGAAAGAGCTCAATCTTTCAACGGGTACATTGATTCCAGGAGAACCTCTGGACATTCAGCTTACTTTCAATGCAGATGGAAATTTAATCCCGGAGCCTTCCAGCATTGCACTGGATACCACCGTGACGGTAAACGACAAATTCACGGACGCGACACTCGATAATACGGATTTTTCCATCAAGATGAACTCCATTGCGGCCAGCCTGGACGCCGGAAAGATTGCTTATGGTGTGGAAAGCGGTATTGCCGCGATTGCGGAGTTGTCAGCCGATGTTGATTATCAAGGCACACAGTCCTCGCTGAAAGCATCAAAAATTGATGTCGACACGCAAGCGGAAACTTTGTCGCTGCCCGATTTGAATATTACTCAGGGTGACACCAACTTGATTGCCGCCGTTGAAGGCGCGGGTATTTTGTCGAACCCGTCTGCTTCGGGAAAACTGGAACTCAACTCGTCGGACATCAATGCGCTACTAGCCAATAACGGGTTGACTGTTCCGCAGCTGACGCAGACGATTAAAAATCTGGTGTTGAAATCGGATCTGGTATTCAAGGATAACCAGGTTAATTTGTCCGGATTGGCGTTTGCGGCTGATGTGAACACGTTACCGACTTCATTGCAGGCGGACGCACTGTCAGTCGGGATTGCCGATGCCAGTTTCAAGGCGAAAAACCTCGCTGCGAAACAACAGGATTTTACTTTGCGCTTAGACGCAATTGAGCTCGCTGGAGGAGCCAGTGGAAATGACGAATTGGGATTTCCTATTCCTAAAATGACAGGAAATCTTAGTGCTACCATCTCCAATGTGGCTGAACTGATCTCAAGGAATGGGATTGAGGTGGATCTTCCAGAAATCCCTGTCACCAATTTAGTGCTCAGCGCGGCTCTGGATTCATCCAGTGAAGATCGAATTCAGCTTTCCAATGCCGACATCAAATTGGATCACCAGGCTCAACCCACCACGATTTCTATTCCCAATCTGATGTTCGGACCAAAAGACGGCACGCTAGAACTCGAAAGAATCGATATCAATCAGGGAGGAGTCACACTGGCGGCCAATGCCAGCGGTTCAAACCTCATGGCCGGGCTGGCGAAAATGAACTTGAAAGGTGTCTTTGCTGCAAAAGTACCTTCGGTGGGGGACTTGCTGCAAAAGAATGCGATTGAGGTGGAGCTGCCTCAAGGGGTGGTGAATGCAGTGGATGCAAAATTCGGTTATGCCCTAGCTAACAATAGCCTGACGGTCAATCAGCTTGACGCGAAAATAGACGAGATGACGATCAAAGGTGATGTCAGTTTGGACAATCTCGACAACCCAGGATATCGCTTTGACCTTGCGATCAATAAACTGGATGTGGATGCGCTGTTGGCATCCATGGAGCAAGGAGAGAGCGCTGCTGGTACGGAGTCAGAGCAACCCTCAACCGCTGAGCAGCTGCTATTGCCTGTCGCACCATTGAGAGGTTTGAATGTGGATGGCAAAGCCCAAATCGGTCAGTTTGTAACTTCAGGGATGACATTAGACGATGTCAATATAGTTGTTAAATCAGATAAAAACGTGCTGCGAGTAGTTCCTATTACCGCGAAGCTATTTGGCGGCACCATGGAGACCCAGCTGACCTATGATGTTTCCAAAGACATACCCACGGTAAAAACGGTCAATAAAGTCGATAGTGTGGATATTGGCGCACTTTTGCAGGCACTCGATGTTACCGACAAAATTTCTGGTACAGGAAATCTTTCGACTAATCTCGCAGCGTCTGGCGCCGACGTGGATAAGATGATCTCGACGATTGCGGGGGATATTGATTTTCGCATGTTCGACGGCGCAATTAAGGGATATGATTTACAGGGTTCCCTGATTGAGTTGGAGAAAACGGTCAAATCATTTCAAGGGAAAGAAACGACGGAAAGAACCACACCAGCCGCAGAAACCAAGTTTGCCGAGTTCTCTGGTAGTCTGAAAGCAAAAGACGGGGTGTTCAGGAACAACGATCTCTCCATGAAAGCACCACTGTTTCGTCTCGGTGGAGAAGGTGTGATCAACCTGCCAAGTAATCGATTGGACTATAAACTTGATGTGAATGTAGTCGAAACTGTTGAGGGTCAGGGCGGAGCTTCTTTAGATGACCTGGAAGGTCAGCGTATCCCTTTCAAAATATACGGCCCTCTGAACGAGCCTTCTTTTACTTTCGACCTGGCGTCTCTGGCAAAGGAGAGGGCAAAGAAAGAAATCAAAAAAGAGGTGAAGAAAAAACTGCTGGATAAACTTTCTCCTGATCTAGCGAAGGAGCTGGGTCTGGCGGCTGATGAACCCGCTGCATCGGCACCGGTCACCAAACAAGCTGCAGAGACTGCAGCAGAGCCATCCGCTCAGCCGGAAGCGGAATCTGTTCCAGAAGATCCTAAGAAAGCGCTTGAGGATAAACTGAAAAAGAAACTCAAAGACTCTTTGTTGAAAGGTTTGTTTAATTAGTCAGTTCTCAATCAGGTAGAATCGGCGATCTTTTTATTCGACTCCGTGATGGTGAAACACGATGAAACCTGTTGGCTATATCGACGGTTATATTGGGCCTCTTAACGAAATTCGTGTGCCGGTTCTGGATCGCGGTTTTCTCTACGGCGATTCCGTATATGAAGTATTTCGAACCTATAACGGTATTCCGTTTTTATTCAACGAGCACTATGACCGATTGTTGAACTCGGCAATGCTCTCGGGAATGCAAATCAGTCAGAGCAAAGAAGCGCTCACTCAGGCGCTCAAGGACACGGTTTCCGCAATTGAAAACCCGGACCGTGAAGACGTATATGTGCGCTACCAGGTAACCCGAGGGGAGGGGCCTATTGATCTAACACCGGATCCGGATGCAGTGACCCGACTGATCATTATCGTAAAGGCGGTGCCGTCATGGAAACAGGAGCACTATGATTTGGGCATGACGATGTCAGTACCGCGCCAGCGCAGAAATGGCATCAATAGCCTCGATCCGAATATTAAAGGCGGAAATTATATGAACAACGTGCTTGCCCTTGCGCAATCCCGGGAGCAGGGCGTCGATGAATGCTTAATGTTGGATTCTCGGGGGATGGTCACAGAGTGTTCAAACAGTAATGTGTGGTTTGTGATGGACGACAGAGTGGTCACACCGTTGGCGGGTAACCTCGTTGGTCTCACCCGTAAATCGTTGATGAGCCTGCTTAAAGAATCTGGTGTAGAAGCGATGGAACGTGGTGTGCATAGCGAAGAGCTACCCAATGCCACAGAATGTTTTGTAACGTCGGCGACTCGAGAGGTGATGCCGGTGCGCTCCCTGGTTCTTGAGAATGGAGAAGAAATAATTTTTCCGGAAGGCGGAGGAGAAATGACACGGATGGCCATGAATTTATACGCAGCAATGATCGGCGAATTTAAAAGCAGTCATCAATCCCAGGCCTGGTTTTAGCGTTCTCATACCCGATGACAGGGCTACTTCAATCGACGTTTTCGCAGCCGGAAACGCTGTATCTGCTCAGCATTTTTGTGTTTGCCCTGGGGTTTTTGTATCTGTTGGAGCAAATGATTCCAAGAGAAAGTGGCGCTTACGGTTCGCGCGCGGCTAGAAACGTGGCTTTTTTGGTAGGTAATGCTCTCATCAAGTTATTCTTGCCCATCTCATTGGTAGCGGCTTCTCTGTTCGGGATTTTTGAACAGTTTGGCTTGCTCAATATGGTGAAGCTAGGCCTTTGGACCAAGATCATTCTCGCCTGGTTAGTATTGGATTTGTTCAGCTATGGCCTGCATAGAGCATTTCATCACTTTAGTTGGCTGTGGCGGATACATCAGGTTCACCATACTGATGCTCGACTAGATGTTACTACCCCGTTCCGTACTCATCCGCTGGAATTGATCATCACGTTGTGCGTAAAAGCAAGCATAGTCCTACTGTTTGGTATGCCGCTTTTAGGCGTGATTTTGTATGAAGTAATCGTCGCGGTCATGGCGATCTGGGTGCATGCCAATATCCGAATTAATCAGAGCCTGGATCGGCATCTTTCTTGGCTCCTTGTCACACCAAATTTTCATTCACTGCATCATGGCGCGACACTAGAAGAGTGTAAGCGTAATTTCGGACTGGTGCTGACAGTGTGGGATCGACTGTTTGGAACCTGCAGTCAAATTACGCATGACAGCGATATCAAGACTAAAAGAATAGATGTGTCTGAAAAGAAAGAATCCATTGCCGCGCTTCTGCTACTGCCTTTCGGTCAGGCAAAACGGTAAAATGGCGAGCATTTCATTCACCGAAAAATCCTAATGAGTATCGACAGAAAATTGCTGGAAATACTAGTTTGCCCCATTACCAAGCAGCCCGTATCGATTCTGCCTGAGCCAAAACTGACGATATTGAATGAGAAAATTGAAAAGGCGGAGGTGTCAAATCACGGTGGCGTGGTACTCACCGAGCCGTTAAGTCAGGCATTGATCACACGAAACGGTGGAGTGATTTATCCGATCAATCAAAACATTCCCGTGATGCTTGAAGACGAAAGCATCGATACCGTGCAACTGGGAGACTGGTAGCGAATCCCCGCATAAGCGTCCACTGTGTGTCTGATTGTGATGCGCGCCATTATTCTTTTCCCTTAGATTGGGCTAAAGAACCTCCCACTCATCGGATGACTTAAAAACCTCGTTTTTGGTCTAATGAGTTCATCCACTCACGAATAATGCATTTGCCCATTAAGGATATCTGGCGGCTGGGGCTGCCTCTCAGTCTCGGACTGGTGATTCAGATGATCATCATCATGGTGGATTCCGCTTTCGCCGGGAACGTGAGTTATATCGCGCTGGCAGCTGTCGCACTCGGTGGCGGTGCATTTTTTATTCTCTTTTTGCTGATCATCGGTTTTACCGTCGGTGCCAGCGTGCGCGCTGGACAGGCTTTGGGAGCCGGGGATGAGGAAGCAATGTTCAACTGCTTTCGCCAAGGCGCGCTGGTATCTGTTGCATTCGGTGTGGTTCTTAGCTGGGTTTTACTAGAACTAAGCCCTTTGATGCTTTTCCTTCGCCAGGATCCTGAAGTGGTTGCGCTGGCTGAGAAGTATTTACTCTGGATCACCTGGACTTTGCCGCTACAGGCCCTGATGGTGCTCGTTCGTGACTATTTTGCGGTCATTGACCAACCCTGGAAAAGTGTAATGCCCGCTTTTCTGACATTACTTTTAAACGCGTTTCTCGATTATTGTCTGGCGACCGGTAACTTGGGCTTCCCTGCTCTGGGAGTTACAGGTATTGGCATTGCCAGTCTGATCTCGAACTTCTTCCTGGTTCTTATGCTGCTTCACGCGATGGGATGGAACAAAGTCCGGCAACTTTTTGCTTTCGCTCATCCTGATGTCTGGAAAGACCGCGGTATGGTGACTCTTTGCGTGGTCAGTATCCCTATCGCGATCACCCTGGTACTTGAAGAGGCTTTTTTTTCAGGAACGGTGTTTTTGGCTGGTGCCATAGGTGCTGCCGAACAGGCGGCCCATCAAATCGTGATTAATCTCGTGGGCACTAGCTTTCTATTTAATACCGGTTTTGGTATTGCTATATCCATTGTGATTGGCAAACACGTGGGTGCCAAACGTTATGATCAAATCCTTCCGACAGTAAAAGCAGGCTGGATCGTAGCGCAAATATTTACCATCCCGTTCGGATTGATTCTGTTGTTTTTCAGCGATCTATGGATTGGGCTTTTTCTTGACCAATCATTGTCAAGTAATCAGCCGACCATTTTATTTGTGAAAAGTGTGCTGTGGATCACGTTTTTTATGCTGTTCGTCGACACCATTTGGTTGGTGTTAATCGAGGGATTGCACGGTATGTTGGATACGACATTTCCAGCGATCAGCGCGTTTATTGCGTATTGGCTGGTCGGCGGGCCGCTTGCCCTGTGGGCGACGAGCCGATTTCCACAGGCATTCTTGTGGATTTGGATAGCGATGTTTATTGCGGCAGTGTTGTTGACGGTAATGGTTTACCTGAGACTGCGTGTGAAATTACGTCAATTTACGCAGGCGCTCTAATTTCTTTTTCGCAATCCCATTCCGCGTAGTAACTTTTTATGGCGCTTGCTTTTTAATCTCGTCGCCGCGTACTCAGCGAGCTTTAATTGCGAGCTGAAGTCGTCTTCCGTTTCAGGTTGTCTTTGAATATAGGAACCATCGGGTTGCATATCCCAGGCATTGCGATTGTCTTCCAACAGGGTGTCCAGAATTAGCCGCAGCTCCTTTTTTAATGCCTTTTTACGAATCGGTGTGACGACTTCAACACGGCTTTCCAGATTTCTCGTCATTAGGTCAGCGGAGCCAATTAAATACTCATCGGCACCACCATTGCGAAAAAAGAAGATACGGCTATGTTCGAGAAAACGACCCACTACGCTAATTACCGTAATGTTTTCAGATAGTCCGGGAACTCCGGGACGCAGCCGGCAGGTGTCTCGCACGATCAGCTCCACTTTTACACCAGCGATGGAAGCTTCATAGAGTGCCTTGACAATATCTGGGTCTTCCAAGGCATTGGTTTTCATCTGAATCAAGCCTGGCATCTCCAAAGAGTGATTCTCAATTTCTCTGGAAATCTTGGCGAGCAACGCGCGCTTCAGATGCTTTGGCGCCGGCAGGATCTGCTTGTAGTTTCGTTTTGGGGTATAGCCTGTGGTCAAATAGTTGAACAATTCGGATACATCATTACCGATTTCATCATCACAGGTGAGTAAACCAAGATCGGTATAAATACGCGCTGTTCCACCATGGTAGTTTCCGGTGCCGATGTGCACATAGCGACGTAACCCGCTGTAATCCTGGCGAACCACAAGCAGTACCTTGCTGTGAGTTTTAAGCCCCACGACCCCATAAGTCACATGGATGCCCGCTTGTTCCATACGTTCAGACCAGCGGATGTTGGCCGCTTCGTCAAACTTTGCTTTGAGTTCCACCACAACCGCAACCTGCTTGCCATTTCGTGCCGCATCAATGAGAAGATCTATGATGCGAGTTTCTTCATCGGTGCGATACAGCGTCATCTTGATAGCGCGAACTTTACTGTCATGGGCTGCTTCATCAAGAAATCGCACCATTGATTTAGTAAATGACTCGTAGGGATGCTGCAGCAACATCGAACCAGTTTCACGAATGGTATAAAAAATACTGCGTTGTGGATCTTGCAGCCGATGGTGAGTGGCAGGGATATGTGTGGTGTCGTGTAGCTCTGGAATATTCAGCGAAGCAAGCTCAAACAGGTTTCGCTGTGCCATGAGCGTGGTGGTTTCAAACACATCGGTTTCGATATTCAGCCCGAGCTCTGCCGCGAGTTGGCCTTTCCGCTCTTCGTTCATGCCTTGGTTAATCACCATGCGAACGATGGGTGCAATGCGCCTATCCCGAAGCTCTGATTCAATCATTGCCATCAAGTCATTGGCGCCGGATTCCTCCTTTTCGGCAGAAGCATTTCGGGCGACAAAAAACAGCTCGCTATCATTGATAATAACTTCAGGAAACAGCAAATCCAGATTGTTGGAGATCACTTCCTCGAGAGGAACAAACCGGTAGCCATCCACTTCCATTAAACGTGGCACACCGACACCAACCGGCACTTTAATCCGCGCCAGATTCGGTTCCTCAGAATCGTGGCTTTGCAGGGAGACCAGAATATTAAGAGAGAGATTGGAGATAAAAGGAAAGGGGTGGGCCGAATCGACAACCTGTGGGGTAATTAAAGGAAAGACGTTCTCCATGTAATGACCGCGAATCCGTTCTCGTTCCGCTGGGGTCAGGTCGTTATAGGAAACGATATGGATACCGTGTTGTTCAAGCTCGCTTAACAGCTTAGGCAGCGCGGCATCTCGTTCTGCTTCAATTTTTCTTACCGTTTCCCAGCATGCTTTTAGCTGTTCCGTGGGCGTTCTGCCATCCACAGTCGGCTTGCGAAACCCCGTCGCTTCCTGCAGTTTTAATCCGCCGATCCGCTTCATGAAAAACTCATCGAGATTCGACGCAAAAATCGCGAAAAATTTTACTCTCTCGAGTAATGGGTTTCTTGGGTCAAGGGCTTCGTGCAGCACCCGTCGGTTAAATGCTAGCCAGGTGAGTTCTCGATTCAAATACAGAGAGGGGTCGGAGAGGTCTTGGCCGACTGCCACGGGAGCGGTGAGATCAATCTGCTTCTCTGGTTGGAGATCAACTACGTTATCTTCAACCTCGGTTTTTTTTTGCGGTTCGTTCACGGTGAGCTAAGCCAAATAATGGATTGATGAGGGTAGCGATCAGTGTAAGTGGGTATTGTGACACTCCTATGATCGTAAAAGAGTGACCGCGAACTGTGTACAATAACCCCGAGTGATCGCTGCACTTTCCCTCCGTGCTGGTGGATTCTATATTGAAATCAATCGTATATTAAGTCATATTAACGCTAATTCAATATTAGGAGCTGTCGCGTCCGCGATGAATGATTTGCCCGGGTCGAGTTACGACCTGAATTCTCAACCAATACCCTGTTATGGATCAGCTACTGCTACAACTCGGTCAGCACTGGCAGTCCGTGGTCGATTTCTTTGCCTTCGACACGGCGCTATTGACCCAGCCAGACATGATTGTCCGGTTGGTGGTACAGCTGTTTCTACTGGTTTGTTCGGCATTTTTCTCTAGCTCCGAAACCGCACTCTTCTCGCTTTCGCGACTCGACCTGCAGCAGTTGCGTCGCGAAAACAATCCTCACGCCGAATCTATCCATGAGTTTCTTGACCAGCCCAGGCGGCTGATCATTTCTATTCTCAGCGGTAACGAGCTGGTTAATATTGCTGCCTCGGTCAATATGGCCGGTATTCTGGTCACGTTATATGGTGGGGCCGATGCCGGGTGGATTAACCTCATCGTCATGGTTCCATTGCTACTTTTAATCGGAGAGGTGACCCCAAAGACAATCGCTGTAGCCAATCCAATGCGTTATAGCTCTCGCATTGTCGCTGCGCCGCTGAAGTTATGGTTACAGCTTATCGCGCCAGTAGTCTGGATTATTCGTGGCGCGGCAGATCGCATCACCACATTGATCGTTGGCGATGTCAAAACCGCCGACAATATTTTGCAAGCCGATGAATTCCTGACTTTGGTGGAGCAGGTAGCAAAGGAAGGGGTGCTTGACGCCACGGAAAGGGCGCTGATCTATAATTTGCTAGACGCCGGAGAAACCGAAATCGTTGAGGTCATGACGCCGCGGACGCAAATGGCATTTATCAATATAGATATGCCATTTCCTGAAATCGTAGAGAAGTTTATTGCCTACCGCCATCCTCGAGTGCCGGTATTTCGTACCCACCGGGATAATCTGGTTGGCTTTCTACACGCAGAGGATATTCTGCGAATTGTTTTAGATCACGATGATATTGCGTCGTTCAGCATTGAAGATGTTATGCACCCACCCGTGGTGGTGCCGTTGACGAAGAAAGTAGATGAAATGTTCGATTTCTTCCAACAACACCGTGTTCGCGCCGCAGCCTGTTTGAATGAGTTCGGCGGTGTCGAAGGTTTTATTACCATGCGCGGCGTACTCAGCTATATTTTTGGCGACATCAGTGGTGGTACCGCGGCTACCGCAGGCTTATACGCCGAACGAGACAATAATATTTACGAAGTACCTGGTGAGATGAAGTTGGGAGACTTTGACGATTTGACGAACTTCGGCATTGAGGATCCAAGGATGACGACGATCGCAGGGGTCGCATTCCGGCACCTGGATCGCTTGCCCCAGGTTGGTGATCGGGTCGAACTTGAAGATATTTTGATTGAGGTCGTGGAAATGGATGAACACCGTATTGCCAAAGTGCGTGTCGCGAAAGGTGTTGATCTGGATGATTTTGTTCAAGCGAGTGAAGAAGATGTCCATGTCACCGATCAAGAAGATTTAAAAGATCAAACAATCGACCGACCTGAAGTCGAAGATGTGCAGGAAGGAATTGATGATGACGCAGACATCGTCAGTGAAGAGGAGGCAGATCAGTTAGATGACGACGATGAGACGGGTCCGCTAAAAACAGGAACCGACCCATGAGGATAGATCGATGAGTATTGCATTCATGATATTGCTGGTGATTATCCTCCTTCTGCTAAAGGGATTTTTCTCTGGTTCAGAGATCGCGCTGGTTAATTGCGACAAAGTAAAAATGAATGCCCGGGCTAACCAGGGCCACAAAGGATCCAAAGAAGTGCTTCGTCTATTCAAGACACCAGACGTCATGTTGGGCACCACACTTGTCGGCACCAATATCGCAACTGTCGCTTTAACAACACTGGGTACTTTATTGTTTATTAAGGTGTTTGGCGCAGGTGGAGAGCTCTGGGCGTTTCTGGTTTTTACGCCATTATTACTCATTTTGGGAGAAATCGTTCCGAAGAGTATTTACCAGCAGAAATCCGACCAAATCGCTCCAGTGGCTATTTATCCACTGAAAATTTTCTCGCTTTTGTTCTCTCCCATCGTATTTATATTCTCTCGTGTCGCGCGTTTGCTTGCGCGATTGTTCGGTACGGGTAAGGTGGATCAAAATGTTTTTATGACAAGAGAGCAGATTCGCTCTGTGGTGGAAATGACAGAACTGGCGTCAGAAGTCGACTCCTTTGACCGAAGTCGAATCAAGAGAGTGATCCGCTTCGGGGAAACCACGGTGGGCGAAGCGATGATTCCCATCAGCGAAGTGACAGCGATTGACAAGAATCGCGGTATCCTGCGCGCGGTCGCTTCTGTGCGCCGCTATGGTTACAACCGACTCCCGGTATACGATGGCAATATCAGTAATATTATTGGCATCGTGACCCTCACAACCTGGGATCTGATGGACAGTAGCGTCGCAGACAAGGAGTTGAATGAACTGACGGAGCCTGCTCATTATGTTTTACCCTTTCAGACCATTGACCAACTGCTGCCTGTTTTACGCAAGCGAACAGACCATATGGCAATAGTCGTTGACGAGTTTGGATCTGCGATCGGCATCATTACCATGGAGGATATTGTTGAAGAGGTTGTCGGCGATATCGACGTTGGCTATGACTTTGAAGAATACTTACCTCGTCGAAAGCATATCTTTGAGAAACTGGGAGACCGCAGTTATGTCATGGATTCAAGGCTATCTGTCTCAGATGTCAACGACATTCTCGAAACCAATTTAAATACCAAAGGGAGTCATACTATTGGTGGTCTGGTGATGGCACAACTTGGGCATATTCCAGAACAGGGTGAATCGATTATCGAACAGGGTTATCGCTTTATTGTCGATGAGACAACAGAGCGTGCGGTGGTACGTTTGCGAGTCGAACCCATTTAGACCTTCTTTTTGATTGCGCTAAAGTGATTGAGTGATGATGGAGCGTGAGCTCAAACTAACTGCGCCAGACGAACGAGCGCTCAACGCGATTCTTCTTGATCATCGAATTAGACGTATTTGCGTCTCGGATCCAGAAACTGACCCCCAGCTATTCAGAGCAATCTATTACGACTCCCGAGACTTGGTATTGGAACAGGCGCGGTGCGGGTTACGAGCGCGGCAGGAGGGAGAGAGATTGCGCGCGGCCATGAAGATGCCAGGCAAAATTATTGATGGATTGTCAGAGCGATTGGAATTGGAGGCTGATCTTGAACATTGGCCAACCAGTTTCAGAGACTTCCCGGAAAGTGAGTTACTCGTGGCGCTTTCCAGGCACGTTGACCTAGATGCCACAATGGTCGAGCGGGTACATGTTTCGATGGAGCGTCGTATCCTCCTGTTAGAAACAGCCGAAACCAAAATTGAACTGGTCGCCGATCATGGACTCATCAGAGGGTTGAAGGGTGAGCAGGCTCTCGATGAAATAGAACTTGAGCTCAAAGAAGGAAGTGTGGAGCCAATGCTAGAGCTAGGAGAAACGATCAGATCGGCATTTGATTTGCGCTATTCTGAGAAAACCAAGCTTGGTATTGGTCTATCACTTTGTTAGAAAAGTGAAGTATCTAATTGATAAAGCTGGCTATTCTTCTGATGCCGTCTTGGTGCCTTCCCCCAATTGGGATGAACGGCCAGAGGGGGTGATAATTGATACGCTGGTGATTCATGCTATCAGCCTGCCACCAGATCAATTTGGTGGAAGTTTTATTTGCGACTTGTTTACCAATACGCTTGATCCAGCTGGGCATCCGTATTTCAAGGAAATCAATCATTTACGTGTTTCTTCTCATTATCTGATTAATCGCGCAGGTGAGGTCACTCAATTCGTTTCTGCATTATCGCGCGCCTGGCACGCGGGGGTTTCAGAGTTTTCGGGGAGGTGCCAGGTGAATGATTTTTCCGTTGGCATAGAGCTGGAAGGCTGTGATACGCAACCGTTTGAACTTGCGCAATACCAAGAGCTTTCCAAATTAACCTATTCAATTCAAAGTAGTTTTTCAGGAATTACAAAGGAAAGAATAGTGGGGCATAGCGATATCGCGCCCGGCCGCAAAACGGATCCAGGGCCCTGTTTTGACTGGGAGCTATATCGTAATTTGCTTGAGCAGGTTGCGCGAGAGGGTCTGAGGGGTGAACCTGACAGTTAGGTACTATCCTCGGCGATGAAGCAGGGATTGCAGAATAGGGCCAAAAATTATTTCGATTGCAAAGCCCATTTTGCCTCCTGGCACCACAATGGTGTTGCGACGTGACATAAATGATCCCTCGATCATCGCGAGCAGATAGGGAAAGTCGATATGAAACTTTCGAACATCACGAAATCGAATTACCACAAAGCTCTCATCCAAAGTAGGAATATCGCGGGCAATAAAGGGATTGGAAGTATCCACAGTGGATACACGCTGAAAGTTGATATCGGTGAGTGAAAACTGCGGAGTGATATGGTTTACATAGTCGGGCATTCGCCGCAAGATGGTCTCAACAATATCTTCAGGGTTGTGGCCGCGTTCGGTTCGATCCCGATGCAGTTTTTGAATCCATTCCAGATTGACGATCGGTACGACACCAACGCCGAGATCCACATGCTGTGCTACGTCATATCCTTCCCCTCGCACCATGCCATGCAGCCCCTCATAGAATAAAAGGTCCGTCCCAGCGGGAATATCTTCGTACGGGGTGAATTCTCCAGGAGCAAGATCCAGATTGAAACGCCGGCTGTGGTAACGCGATTCCCGAAGGTCATGCAGATAGTAGCGATATTGACCAGAGCCGTTCAGTCCGTAGGTTTCGAACAGACGCTCCAACGCACGAAAGTCGTTGCCCTGCGGACCAAAGTGACTGATATGTCCGTCTTTCTCCTGTGCGCCTTCTTTTAATATGCGCTCGAACTCCTCACGGGTATGAAGGTGAAAGCAATCTCCGCTCACCGATGCGACGTTAATATTGTCTCGATGGAAAATATGATCAAACGCTCCCTTCACGGTAGTAGTACCGGCCCCGGAAGAACCGGTGATTGCGACGATGGGGTGGAGTTTTGACATGTGTTAAATCGTAGTAATGAGGGTATAACTTATTTCTGATGTGTATTATATTTTTCTATAATATTATCTTATCCTGCAAACTTGCAAAATAATCATAAAGCAATAACCAACCAGCAATGACTCTTCATATCACGATGCGGCAGCTACAGGTGTTCGGAGCGGTGGCCAGACACTTGAGTTTTACCCGGGCTGCAGAAGAGCTCCATCTAACCCAACCCGCTGTCTCTATGCAGGTCAAGCAGCTTGAAGCAATGATTGAGCTACCGCTGTTTGAGCAAATGGGAAAAAAGGTCCATCTTACCGAGGCCGGTCACGCAATGGTGAAACATAGCGCGACGATGATGGCCCATCTTGAAGCTATTGAACGAGATGTTAACAGTCTGAAGGGAGTGGATGGCGGACAATTAAAAATTTGTATCGCTTCCACGGTTAACTATTTCGCAACCCGACTGTTGTCCGCTTTCTGCGACAAATACAAGAAGGTAAAAATCAGCCTGGACGTGATTAATAGAGAAGAGTTGATACGTCGCCTGGAGGAGAATCTTCCGGATATGGTGCTAATGGGGCAACCGCCGGATGAACTTGATGTAGAGGCTACAGCGTTCAAAGAAAATCCGCTTATTATTATCGCTAATCCACAGCATCCGTTAGCTAAAAAGAAAAAGATACCGATTACCGAGCTCTCCGAACAGACGTTCGTGATGCGCGAACCGGGTTCGGGCACTCGATCAGCAATGATGAGGCAGTTCGACCAATACGGGGTGAAGCCGAAGCCGGGGATTCAACTCTCAAGTAATGAAACGATCAAGCAAAGTGTAGAAGCAGGCTTGGGACTTGCAGTGGTTTCTACCCATACAGTTGAGCTTGAGTTAAAAGCCGGAAGACTGGTATCCCTCGACGTCGAACATTTTCCTATCATTCGCCAGTGGTACATTTGCTACCGAAGAGGAAAGCAACTATCTGCAACTGCGCAAGCGTTCCTAGATTTTGTCATTGAGGAGGGGAAAAACGTTTGATGACATATAGGCAGGTTGCGTCTTAAAAAAGTTCGCCAATTCGGCAGATTACAAGACAATTTCCTTGACTAATTTCCCTCGCTGATTTCTAATTCATCGCTGCTTAATCCCTACCTGGCCAGGTAGCTCAGTCGGTAGAGCAGGGGACTGAAAATCCCCGTGTCGGCAGTTCGATTCTGTCCCTGGCCACCATAAAATCTAATAAAAACAATAGTTTATGGATTTCGAAAAATTTCTCAAAACTTAAAATTCCAAAAAGGGTACAATTTGGGTACACACCTCAGCGGCAACGGGGAACCCAATGGCAACAATTTCAAAAACGGACTCAGGGAAGTGGAAG
>JAHQWE010000073.1 GCA_019633985.1 Acidiferrobacterales bacterium
ACAGTTCATCTTCTCAGGATCACTGCAGTTCGTCGGTACCTTGGCGGTGCCAGATTCCATATCAGCCGAATAACCTTGACCCATTCCACGGCAATGAGTCTCACTGCCAATCGCATCAGTGGCACCCATTGCTACCCCAGCCAGACCCGATGGTACGGTGCCGAGCAAAAGCAGAATACTTAGCAATGCGGTGGTGACGTTTCGGAAGAGCATTGGTCGACTCGGATTAAATACCAAAAGTCATCATAAAACCCTTGAGCTGCTCATACGTCAAGCACTGGGCTAGGTTATACCTATATCACCTCTGAGAACCAAGGCACTCACGCTGCCTTTCTTCCCAATTCACAGAGGTAATATTTAATGCCTCAACTGCATGTCCCGGCGGATTGGCAAGAACAACTACGGAAAGAAAACGGTTGGTGTGGTCGGTGCTTATGCAGGTGCCTATGGTGGGTATGCTGCCGCGACGACATGCGCTGATTCCCTTCGCAAATTCCATAGGAGAAACAACCATGGCTCATCTCATCGAGCAAATGGCCTACGTTGGCCAAACCCCCTTGCATGGCCTGGGGAATGGAATTGATCTCGAATCAACCACTGGAGGTCCGGGCAAAGCAGGCGGGTCTGGACTGGCAGATCCAGGAAAGCCCCGTCCGCTACGTGACTAATACCGGAAGCCCTCTGGGCGAGATTCTGTCCTATCCGGATTCCAAAGTGCTTTACCGCTCGGATACCAAGGCTCCGCTGTCGGTAGTCGGTAATCGATTTAAAGTGGTTCAGCCCGAAGAGATCCTGGAGTTCTATCTGTTTCGGCGGTGACGGGTCTCTGAAACTCATTGTTTACGACAGCATCTTTGCTGCCACACTGTCCATCGCAGGGGTTGCTCATTTTTTTGGGGCTCCGGTTCCCGTAAAAGTTCCAGTTTTTAAAACCCTGTAGTCACTACAGGGTCAATAGCTGGTTTGCGCTAGTCGTGAAAGGCGGTGTTTATCTGGATGAAGAGCTAAAATTAAAAGTGGGATGGATTGGGCATGTCACTTTCAGAGGATAAATTTATGATTTCAATTAAAGGACTTGTAGTAACCACTGCGCTGTTGGTTTTTCCATCATTCGTACTAGCACATGGTGATCAAGGCTCTTGGCAAGGGCATGGTCCTGGCATGATGATGGATCAGGAGCAAATGCAGCAGATGCACCAGAACTGGTCCCGCATGAACCAGCTGATGCAACGCATTCCTGATGAAGCCTCACCGCAAGAGCGGCAACGTCTGATGCGAGAACACAGGCAGACGATGCAAGAGCAAATGGATTTTATGCATCGCGGCATGATGGGGCCCGGCATGATGCAGGGAAAGCAGGGCATGATGCGGGATCAGCACATGATGAATGGTGGCAAACCAAAAGATGGTGGTGGTCTGACTACCGATCAACAGATTCGGATGATGCAAGAGCGCATGGATCAAATTCAGCTGATGATGGAGCATATGTTGCAGTACCAGCAAAATTTGAACATACAGTGATCGAGAAACCTCCAAATCATTCTGTTTAATAGACACGACGTTTCTGCCGGATTTGATAGGCTGACGTTTGTGAAAACGGCGCAGCAATTGGGTTTCAGTGTCTACGAAATCAGTGCCCTTTTACGGCTGGAAGATGGCACTCTGGGCATCACTTCGAATGTTCGCTTTGCGACCATACCGACTACCAAATAGCTTGTTCCGATATCACCCAAGGGCGAGTCAGCCGATGGTTATTCTTTTGAGGGGACAAAGCACGTAGTTCCGCTCAAGTGGGCCTGGAATCGCGGTGCGAAGGGCTGGTCGCAGGCGAAGGGAGAAAGGTTTGCAAACGATATGGTCAATCTCTGGCCCGTCGAATTAAGCCTCAACAGAAGCAACGGCGCACGGGGTCCGGACGAGTGGTTGCCACCTTCAGGCCCGTGCGGTTACGTGGCGAGGTTTCGGCGAATCGTAAAGCAGTATGATCTTCAGCCCGTTTCATCCGAAGCAATATGGATAAAGTCCTTTCTGGATAGGTGTCGCGGCTGACAGCTTGCTAAACTGAATGCGGCCACCTAAGCGAGGTCTTATGAATAAGAAAACGTATACCGAGCGGGAGCTCTTGGAAGCCCTAAATGCTGAGTCAACGCACGCTGACGAATTGCCTCGCTACTTCCTCACGAGCTCACGCCACTGGAACGGCTGAGAGGTTCGGTTTTACGCTATGAGCGGCCTACGGATCCAGTCTGGGATGAATCGTTCGACTCAGACGAAGGTGTTTCTGATGATTTCTTGCAAGACCGGGAACAACCCCCGAGGGGTCGAGAGTAATAATGCCCGCAACAATCAGGCCTCGTGCCATGGCCCTATCCTATGGATATGGCGTTCATTTCCAGCCAGGGGCCGCGTTTTCTTAGCGGGCCGGGACGACGCTCACCGAATAATGTCCTTCGCTTCCAGTTCCAGAAAATCAGACGTCATCCTTCGGTCCTCCAACTAATCAAGGACCAGCACAATCGGTGGATTGGTAGGCTCGTATCGGACGGTGCAGGTGCTGGCGTTAATAAGCCGCATTGCGCCTCGCACGTACTCACCGTAACCCTCGTGAATGTGGCCGAAGACATGTGCCCGCAACGATAGCTGGTCGATTCGATGCAACAGATCAATGCACCCAGCGTTGAAACAGCGGAATCCCAGAGACACTTCATCGCCGATATTTTTCGGTGGCCCATGGGTAATCAATACATCGGTGTCATCCGGAATAGTCTTCCACTTTTCATGCAATGGCTGTCCCCGATCCAGCATAAACCACCAGTCTAGGAAAGATGGCGTCCAGGGCGAACCCCAAAAGCGGATCCCTTCTATCTCAACACTACTATCTTGCAGATAAACTGCGTTGGTCAGAGCCTCCCGCGCCAGATCCGGCGTTTCCTGAAACGCTGCGTCATGGTTGCCAGCAATCACGATCTTGTGGCGGTGGGGTAGAGTGCCGAGCCAAGTATTCAGATTCTCTACGTCACCCAGAGTGCCTGCTCCTAGGCAATCGCCCGCGTGAATGAGAACGTCACCGTCAGGAATCTTCGGGATCCGCTCGTGTAAAGAATGAGTATCGGATATACAAACAATTTTCATGCATCTAATCCCACTTCCCGAAACAAGTCTTCAACGCTTTCAAAGCTCTCGCCTTACCCTTTCTCCAGTTCACGCATCGCCCTGGCCGTTTCACTATTTGGTATCCGAGATTTTCCGAGCATGTTTAACCTTTGCGCTTTTGCTCGGGTGGCCGCGCCCATAGCTTCAAGGCTAATCATGCGCTACGACGAAATACTGCTCTTCAGGTGCTCGGTTTAAGGGCGCGTCACTAATTCGGCCTCTAGCGACCAGCCCATGAACGGAAGCAGCCGCACGATATTCCTCGCATCATCCACACCCCGATGATTACACCCCTCGAAGTCCAGTTTGTGGAATGCCAACGCATGGGCCAAACCATTTTTTTTCTTCTGGCCTGTAGTGCGACGCCAGATCCGCTTCATATTTAGATGCGGATACGCCATAAAACGCGGCGCGCGCCCATGTTTTTGGCTCTCGGCCAGTACGTGAAGGCGATCGTAGTTTCCCCAGCTGCACCAGATGAAGTTTTCAGAGGGTTGGCCGAGCCACTGGTCGAGGGCGTCAATGACTTCTGGGTAAGACGGCTCGTCATTCACCATCAATTGGGAAATGCTCGTCAATTCCGTACAGAAGTAACTAAGCTGTGGAAATCTTGTGGGACGCACCAGAAAGGAATGGCTATCGAGCAACTCTCCCGCCCGAGTCGCTAATGCACAACCAAATTCAATGATTTCCATGTTGTGAACGCCCTGGGGTTCGCCGCCTGGCGTCGTCTGATGCTTCCAGCAAGTGGCCTCCAGATCGACGACCAGCAAAGTTTGATCATGCACCTACAGCCCCCCTCTCGGCTCAATCAAAAATATTGCCTGTAGACCTACTCCCCTTCAGTATGAAAAATACCAAACCGGTAACATTTTCAGATCGTAAAAATACCAGCCTCTTGCTCTTCAGGCCTGCACGGCTGCACAAAACTTACTAATTGCATCAAAGCGGACCCGTCCGTGAAGTTTATTGAAACAACCTGCGCGTTCTAGTGAGAAATTGTTCCCAAATTTGTTGATAAACCCCGTTAAACTGGGCCTCACAAGCATGTACAACTAACCATCAAGTTCTGAGGATGCGTCCACTTTGTCTGAGAAAAGTCTGCGGGAATATTCCAATAATGGAGCTCAGCAAAAATTTTCGGGGAAGCGGTCACAGAACCCTATCCCCGAATAAAGACAGAACCTCGCTCCAGTAATGATTACTCATGGAGAGTTCAGTTGTTTCCTTCTGCCATGTTTGCTCAGGCCTAGTTGTCCAGATATCCGTTCCATTGACACTGAAGTCCCACTCCGACGTGCCACTGTCTTCGGGTACAACTGTTCGTTCCATAGTGCCATCCGACTTTTGCTTTGACGACCTGGGTGAAAATGAGACCACGTTTTGCTCTGGGAGATCGTCGCCAATTCGACGCGCAAACTCTGTCAAGCTAGGTTCCGCGAGTACGTAGAGCCAGCCTCCAATCTCAGAAGGTTCGCCTGCTGGGCGCCGGAGGATTCTGCCGAGAACCTGCCGGAAATGGAGCTCTGTTCGAATTCTACTAAGGTGACAGCATACTTGGAGTCGAGGAATGTCGGTTCCTTCACTGATCATCCCAACAGAAATGATCCATCGATCAGAGGAGGTTCTGAAGTTATTGATGACCTCATGAGCTTCCGGAGTCCGGCTGGTCACAACAACGGGTTTCTCACCCAAGGCTGAAAGCCTGGTCGCTATTTGTTCTGCGTGAACCACGGTGGCTGCTACGACCAACCCGGCCGCAGTAGGAACGCGCTGCCGAATCTCTGATAGCCTTTTTGATGCCTCAAAAAGCGTATGGTCGATCACCTCATCCCGGAAAAGAAAGTCAGGGTAAGTAATATGACCATGCTTGATCGTTTCTCGGATACTAAAATAGGTTTTGAGGCCGAGTTCAGATGATTTCAGATGGATTTCTCGGTTGTCAGTGAGCACGATATTTGGAGCTCTGCACACTCCGTCGATAACCGCTCTTTGCAGGCCGTATTCGTAGTCACAATGCAGCTCGCCACCTGGCTGGGTGTATCGAGCGAGGACAATAGGGTTATCGTCCGTTCTCCAGGGCGTCCCGGATAATGCGATTGTAAACGAGGCCTTTCCCTGGATCTTATCGAGAACGGTTCGCCCCCAACTGTTACTGATAATGAGGTCATCGGCGCTACTGCCGGAGCAGTGATGGATTTCGTCCAACACGACGAGGACTCGATGATCGTTCAATACTCGCCAAAGTTCCGTGGGAAGCGTACCCATCGACTGATAGGTATAGGATCCACCAGCAGCACCTATCCGACCATTGAAGCTTCTCCCGAGGATCTGGCTAAAAGTTGTGGCAACACTCTTCGCCACTGCTCGCGAAGGTGAAAAACAGAGGACAAAATCGATTTTGTCGTCATCAAAAAGAGCCCTAGCGACAGATGCGACCATTACCGTTTTTCCGGCCGCGGGTGTTGCGTGGCATAGAAAGTGAGATTGGCGCTCAAAGGATTTCAAAGCTCGAGCGATACACTCGCTCTGCCAATCGCGCAACTGCATCATGAGGGAAGGCCAATCTTTGTAATCACGGACTCGACGGCACGCAGTTGACCCAAGAGTTTTGTGCTTCTCTCGCGGGACTCCAAATATTGCTGCTTCACCGCGTCTCGCAGCGCTGGGTATTTATTGTATAGGCGTTGATATTCTTCAGCTTCACCAATGCTAGCGACGAGCTCGATCCTCCTTTGTGAAAGCTCTTCCTGCAGCGCTCGCTGTGTTTCAACACCCATCGGTGCATCGACCTGAGTATCGCTGGTTTCATACGGAGAAGGCTTAGCCTCGAGCTCGAAGCCTGAAGGTTCTGGCCGGAAGATAAATTTACACCCACGACCTGTGGATCCCTCATACCGCTCTATCATCTTTGCCGACTCAAGTCGAAGCAGTTCTTTGTAGATATGCTTGCGGAGTTCGTTTCGACTCGGCCGCTGTGCTTCCGGTATTTGAAGAGAGTACTGATCCCTGATGCTGGTGGTGGAAAAAGGGGTATTTAACTGCTCCCGCAACAGTGTGATCAGGATCTTATCGACTTGCAGTCGTGTCTGTTTCATTACGTGGCCCAACTGTTCTTTTGATCGATCTGATCGATTTTGAAGATTGGGTAGTATATGCCGTGGCTCCAAATGCCTCAAGAAACCATAGTCTTGCTTTTTATGAGGGCAAGAAATGGGTTCGCTTGTTTGTGAGGCGTTTGGCCGGAATCTTCGGGCAATTCGTAAATCAAAAGGGTTCTCCCAAGAACGCTTAGCGCACGATGCTGGAATAGATAGGAGCTATGTGGGCAAGGTTGAGAGGGGGGAGGTCAACATCACGATCGAAAAAATCTACATACTTGCTCGTTGCTTGAAATGCTCGCCGAAAGACTTGATACCGGACGACGGTAATTAATGTGGAGAACTGCGCAGGGGGGCAGTGAGCTGACCAATGCTTGAATGGGCAGGATTGGTTCATCTTCCTTCATTGCGGTGTTCAATGGAGTATTATTTTTTGTTGGACGGCGCGCACCGTTAGAGTTCTCAGAAATGTCTTTTAATGGCCTAATCTTCAGAAAAACTAAGACTTAAAATACTATTTTTTGCTGGATTGTATTCTAAAATTACTATCTGTGTGCTTTTAGAACCTAAAAAAACAATAAGATAAAGTGTCATTGTGATTTTTTCGGTAGGTTTTATTAGCCATACCGCTTCTACCCGGTGCCACCCCGGGCTGAAACCCAGGGTTTGACCGAGCAGTACCTGGGAAACTGGCTGGCGCGCCGCGGTCGCCGTGACGACCTGGTGATTGCCTCCAAGGTGGCGGGGCCGGGTAATGGCCTGACCTACCTCCGA
>JAHQWE010000009.1 GCA_019633985.1 Acidiferrobacterales bacterium
ATCAATCGGGGTGCAGAAGCAACAATTGGAGAAACGCTCACTTATCAGGTGGTGATAACTCTTGCCGAGGGCACTACTGCGGGCGCGTCAATCTTGGACTCTCTCGATCCTGGGCTCGCTTTAGTGAGCATCGACAATATATTCACACAACAGGTGGATTCCGCTACCGGTGCTGTTACGAACGTTTCTTCAGTGCCGAATTTAACTGTTGCAGGTCTCGGTGCCGGCCAATCTCTTGGCGCACCGGTCACTTCTCCCGGTGGCATCGTAAGTTATACCGTTGATGGCGGAACAGGTGGTGGAGACCTTATATCTATTGCGTTAGGTGATATTGATAACGCAAATAGTAATGATGACATTCTCGAGCAGATTGTCATTCAGTACACCGTGATGGTGTCGGACGAAGGCTCTAACATTAGTGGCGGCGTAGGCACCCCGGGCACAGAACTGAACAATTCTGCTGAAATGACATGGTCAAATACTCTGGGCGAAGTTCAGACTACGGGTCTCGATAGTGCCGATGAAATAGAGGTGGTTGAGCCAAATCTTGAGGTATTGAAAGGCGTCAGTGTCGATGGCCCGGGGGATGCCGGAGATATGGTTACCTACACGATTACTATCCAGCATACTGGGGAGAGCGAGGCGGATGCTTTCGACGTCAGTTTGTATGATGAACTGCCAGATCAGGTTGATTTCACCGCCGTTGACTTTGGCGCTGGCACGAATATCACTATTGTTGATAGCGCAGGAATACTAGGCACCTCCGACCTCGAGATAAACACGTTAGCAGGCAGTAATGGTGCGCTGCAGTTCGCTGCTACTGGAAATACCAGCGTTGATACAACGGTAACTGGTTCATCACAGAACACCATTGATCTTCCATTAACACCTGACCCGAGAGTTATCACAATCACAATCACCGGAGTACTAGCAGATACGGTGGAACCGGGAGATATTATCTCCAATGAAGCACAAATAAACTACAGCTCCCTAGATGAGCATAACGATGGTGCTCCTGACGGCGACAATGAGGACAATCGATCAGACTTTGTGCATGATGGCTCACAAGGTGAACGGGACTATTCTGACACCGATCCCGCTGATGACATTGCTGTTCCAGTTCCATCCATTGCAAAGGAATTAGTTGGGTCGGATGTAGATTCAGCGAGCAACGCGGAAAACCAGGCGACGATTGGTGAGATAGTCACCTACCGAATTACGATCGACGTTCCTGAGGGTTCGATGGATAACGCGCAGATCGTTGACAATTTGACACCCGGGTTGGAGTTTGTGGATATATCCTCGATCACCGGAACTGCAAACGGGTCGAGTGTCGCAAGTACCAGTGCGGGGGTAAATCTTGAGGATGCGACGACCATCGCGACTTCATTCACAGGTGCAGCGTCGACTGGCCAGGCCATCACATTCGATTTTGGCGACATTCTGGCGACCGGAGATAATGCCGGGGGCTTAACGATGGTCGACCAGGGGCTTGATCAGATCATCATTGAATATCGAGTTGCGGTGGTCGACATACCCGCAAACTTTGATGGCGCCCCGGATCTTGATAACTCTGCGACGTTTACCTTCGATACCACCAACGAAGCGGGTGAGACGGTGGAGCAATCAACGGCAACGGCTGACGCCGATGACATAGAAATTATTGAACCCGAGTTGCAGATAGTAAAGACCGTGGACGGGGAAGCAGATGGTGATCCATCCGGACCACTCGACGCGGGGGATACCGTCACCTATACGTTCGTAATTTCACATACCGGTGACAGCTCAACTGATGCTCACGATGTGAACTTCAGTGATGTGATTCCGCCCGAGCTGATCAACGTAGCGCTATTCAGCGCAGTGTCTTCTTTAGGAGCGGGGTCAGATTTGGCTGCAGGGGACATTGCAATAACCCCAGCGGGAGATGCGGTAGAGACTGTCAATCCATTCACCATTCAGTTGGATGAAACGGTAACGATAATCGTCACAGGCGAAATCGCCGTCAGCATCGGACCCGGTGAGACGATAGTAAATACAGGAACGATCGAATGGAGCAGCTTGCCACCGGGCCATGAAAATGACGGGTTAGGCAATGAACGGGGGGATCCTACTGATCCTGACGATGTTTATAGCGACGATGATCCTGCGGAATTCTTCACAGATGTACCCGAATTCTCTAAGGGTGTGATCAGCTCTTCCATCCATGGTGATGGCGGCGACGGTGAGATCGATCTTACAATTGGAGAGCAGGTCACTTTTGAGCTAGTGGTGACACTACCGGAGGGCACAACGAACGTTCTGGTAACGGACAACTTACCTCCACTGGTGGCCCTAGCACCTTTCACAGGTGACACAGATGGTGTGTTGGAAGTCGTTGGGGCAACCGTGGCATTTGTTGGCGCGGGCATTAATTCAAGTTCAACCGGGCTGGCGCAAGGTGATACAGAAACCAGCCCCAACATCAGTGTGAACGATGTGAGCGGTGACGGATTTGATGATCAGGTCATTTTTGATTTCGGTGCGGTTGAGGTTGATGGCAACAATACGACTGCGGGCGACGACAATGTGATTCGTATCCAGGTAACTGCAGTAGTGAAAAATCTGCCGGGCTCTGGTGGTGCGGTCAACGAAGACGGAGATGAGCTCACCAACGAAGCGACTTTGAATTTTGCCGATGATCCCGATAACCCTGGAGTGGGTGAAGTTCTGCTTGATGATGCAACCGTAGACATCATCGAACCTGAGCTGGAAATTGATAAAGAATTTATCGATCCCGCAACGGGCAATCCGATTATAGGTACTGTCACACCTGGAGATACCGTACGAGTTCGAATGGTAGTGACCAACACTGGAACAGCGAATGCCTACGACGTTGCGGTATCGGATCCATACAATGCGGTACAGCCGGTGTTCGAAAACCCGGTTGCGGCAACTACGCCAACTGGATTTTCGTTTTCAACCGACGCAGGTGGTGCTGGATTAGGAGATGATTCTGCAACATTCACCGCTGACCCAACTGTTTTTATCGCACCTCTTCAAACTCTGACATTTGAGTTCGATGTGGTTGTGACAGAATCAGAAATTGGCGTCGGCAATCTGGAAGGATTGACGGTAGCAAACACGGCGACAGTTACGGGAGATAGTCTCGACGGTGACAATCCTGATGAGCGTGATACCGAAGACGAAGATACCGATGTGCTTTTTGGTGATCCCGATCTGGAGAAAACCGTTATTGATACCAGTACCAGTGTCGCTGATACAGGTAACGGTCAATTCGACGACACACTGGTAGATCTCACAATCGGCGAAACGGTGACTTATCAGCTTGTGGTCACCCTCCCAGAAACGGATATCAATAACAATGGTATCAATGAAATGTCTGAGCAGGTGAGCACTATCTTGACAGATAACCTGCCTGAAAATTTGGATCTGATTTCGGCGCAGGTTGTTTCTGTAGGTAGTGATATCACCATGAGCAACTTTGCTGGCGGTGAAGTGCTCGGGGATACCAATATTTCAGGCACGGTTGGCGATGCTTCCGTTACCTTCAACATTGGCAATATTACCGTGATTGATACTGGTGATGACGGCAACCTAGCGGATCAACAAATCGTGATCAATGTGACCGCTATTGTTAAGAATGATCCGGTAAACAGCGCCGATGATGACAAGATAAATGTCGCTACATTAACTTACGGCGCCGAAGAATTTGAGGACACAGCCACTGTTGAAGTGGTTGAGCCTGAGCTCGGAATCGTTAAGAATTTTGTCGATGCAATCACTGGTGCACCTGTTTTTGCTGCAGAACCAGGTGAATTAGTACAAATCAATCTATTTGTTGAAAACACGGGATCGGCGCATGCGTATGACGTTACGGTTACCGATGATTTAACAACAAATATTCCTGCATTTTTCGATTCAGGAACCGCAACTCCGGTTGCTGGAACCGGGTTTACCTTTGATGCGACTGGAGATGTCGTGACCTTCTCTGGCGGTACACTGGCACCAAACCAAAGTGCGACCCTCTCATTTACAGTGATGATCAATAGTGCTCTAGTGCTCGATGCTGGACAATTTATTGACAATACTGCGGATATTGTGGGCGACACATTGCCACCGGGAGATCCTAACGAAGATGAGCAGCGGGTGAGTACCGCTGAAGATACTGATTCGCTGACGACACCGGGTATTACCAAGGATGTCGTTAGCAGTAGCCATGACGGCACCGGCGATAGTGAATTTGTAGCAACCAATACCGATCTGACAATTGGAGAGGTGGTGACTTATGAGGTGACCATCAGCATTCCGAATACCGCAGACAATGCCGATGTGACGTTGGTTGGAACGTCTATCCTCGATACATTACCAGCGGGTTTCGCATTGGTTGACGCGCGTGTGACTTCCATAGGAGGAAATACCACAGCAGGGGCGACTAGTGGGGGAGAGTTTCTGGATAGCAGTTCTCCACTCGCGAACACTGGACCAGCCAGCACGTTTTTGGCAGTAGGGGATTCTATTGTTGGCGGTAGTGCAAACATCGCCGGAACCGTCGGCGGTAGCGCTGTAACCTTCAACTTTGGTGGCCTTGCAATCAATGATGCAGATAGCGCAGTCGGTGCTGAACAGGAAATCGTGGTGCAGATTGATGCCGTTGTTCTGGATGACAGTGTGAATAATCCAGAAGGTGCCCAACGAACTAATACTGCTTCACTTCTATGGGAAGAGATTCCCGGAGATCCAGTTGCGCTGTCCGATACCGTGATAGTGGATATCGTAGCACCAGATTTAATGATAGAAAAAGCGTTTATCGACCCTATTTCAGGAGACGATGCGTACATCGTTGAAGCAGGTGATTCAGTCATAGTGATGCTTGAAGTGACCAATGATGGCAGCGCTAACGCCTATGATGTGCTTGTCGAAGATGAAATAGATTTAACTAACTGGAGTATTATTGGTCCGGTAATTACCCCACCAGGATTTATTTACTCTCTGGAAGACGGTGCAAATCCTGTTTCTTCAGATACGGTGACATTTACCATGACATCATCTGGTGATGCTGCCAATCCGGATAACTTTGTTGCACCCAATGAAACGGTCGCATTCACCTTCGAGTTGATGTATACCGGCGCTGCGGATCTCGCGGAGCAAATTACCAATACTGCAGAAGTCACAGGAGACTCTCTACCCGACGACGAAGTTGTGATGATTCCCGGGCTCGACACTGAGCGGGAGACAAACGATAGTGGAACCGACGTCCTTTATGAAGGCCCTGATCTGGTTAAATCAATTTTTAACACAAGTGTTGGAGATACAGGTTCTAGTCAGTTTGACGCGCTAGAGGATGTAACCATCGGCGAAGAGGTTATTTATGACTTGTTGATCACACTTCCACAAACCGATATGAACGGCGACGGTGCACTTGATGCGATGGAAGTCGTCAGTACAACTTTGACCGATTCACTTCCTGCAAATCTCGCCCTCGTGGACGCAGAGGTGATTACTATCGGCGCCGATATTGTGTCTTCCGATCTGGGTGTCGGTAACTCGCTGGTTCTCGGATCTGCTGGTATTACGGGACCTGCTGGTGGATTGTCGGCAACGTTCAATTTTGGCGATGTTGGGGTGTTAGATCAAAACGGAAACGGTGATCTGACAGAACAACAAGTTCTAGTGCGGGTGACAGCAATCGTGACCAATGATCCTGTCAACGCGCAGGAGGATGCTGCGGATTCAACATCCAATGACAAGGAAAATGTGGCGACCTTGAACTTTGGTGACGAGGTGATCGAGGATAACGCCATAGTAGAAATTGTGGAGCCAATTTTAGAGATCACGAAGAATTTTGTGGATCCCAATACAGGCACACCAATATTTGCCGCGGAAGCGGGTGAAACTGTTCAAATTGAACTGATTCTTGAAAACACAGGGTCTGCCCACGCCTATGACGTGGTTGCCACTGATGATCTAAACGCGAACGTTGCATCGGGTTTTATTGACAGTGGGAGTGCTGTACTGGTTTCTGGGCCGGGGTTTACATTTGGTACGACTGGCGATGTAGTCACCTTTTCCAATGGAACTATCCCTCCTGATACTACGGTAACGTTAAGGTTTAACGTCACACTGTCAGCTGGGTTGTCTCTTGTGCCTAACGAGGTAATTGAAAATACCGCCGACGTTTTAGGGGATTCACTACCTCCTGGTGATCCCAATAGCGGAGAGCAGAGAGAAACTACGGACATGGATTCTGATGAACTCTATGGTCTTCCTACAATTACCAAGGAAGTTGCTGATAACTACGATGGAGTACCACCGGGAGATGACGATCTTGAGGCGACCAGTCATGGCGCAACTGACGATAGCCAGTTTGATCCGAATACCACCGATCTAACCATTGGAGAGGTTGTGACGTATGAAATTACGATCATTATCCCCAATACCTTTGATGATCCGAATCTTACGACGATTTCAACATCGATCACTGACACACTACCTGTAGGTATGGCGCTTGTGGATGCAAGGTTAGTTGCGATAGGGGGCAATACAAACGTAGGAGACATAGAGGGTGGTGAATTTGTTTCTGACGCTAATGCAAACGTCACCGGTGGACCGGCGAGTAGTGGTTTGGCGATAGGTGATTCTTTGGTAGACGGAAGTGCGGATATTACTGGCGCGATTGGCGGTAACACGGTCACATTTGATTTTGGGGGGCTCGCGGTGGACAGCCGTATTGTTGATGAGGGAGCCGCTGATGACCTGGTTGGGGAAGAGCAATCCATTGTCGTTCAGATAGATGCAATTGTATTGGATGATCCCAGTAATTTCGCTGGTGAGTTGAAGCAAAACATTGCCCAACTGGTTTGGGAAGAAACGCAAGGCGACCCAATTTTAATTTCCGACACTGCTGAAGTAGAAATTGTTGAGCCCGAGCTTACAATCGCCAAGTCATTTATTGACCCGACAACCGGTGCAGATGTTTATACAGTAGGCACTGGTGATCAGGTGGTAGTGGTTCTCGAAGTCACGAACAACGGAACTGCGAATGCTTATGACACGATTATCGAAGATGAAATCGATCTGGATAACTGGACAATTATAGGGGAGCAAATTACACCACCCGGGTTGGTTTATTCCATAGAAAATGGGTTGGACCCAGTCGCTTCTGACACTGTCACATACACGATGACATCTTCTGGTGGCGCAACTAATCCTGATAACTTTATCGCGCCTGGAGAAACCATTCGCGTCGAGTTTATTCTTGCATACACGGGTGCAGACGAAAGCGGTGCGCAAATTGATAATACTGCGACTGTTGCCGCTGACTCGCTACCAGACGATGAAGTGGTGAATATTCCGGGGTTAGACACTGAAAGAGAAACCAGTGATGATGACTCTGATTTCGTCTATGAGGATCCTGGTCTCAGCAAAGTGGTTGTGGAAGGCTTGAATCCGGATACTGGCTCAGACCAGCATGCACCAACTCTTGTAGATCTCAATGTCGGTGAGCAGGTGACTTATGAGCTGACTATCACTCTTCCCGAATCAGTGTTGGATGCCACAGGGAATCCCATTCCAGTTGATGTGAATCTGATCGACGATTTGCCGGATGGTTTTGCAGTAGTCAACGCGGAGGTAACCGCAATCGGTAGCGCCGTCATCGCCTCTGACTTGAGCGTAGGGTCGACGCTATCGGTTTTGGACCCATCGACGCTGGACACTGCTATTCCTTCTCCAACAGACGATAGTGATATCAATGCGGCCGATGTCAATCTTGCCGATGGATTTGGTGATCAGATAGTGTTTAGTTTTGGGGATGTCACAGTTGCGGATGTGAATGATCTGTCACTACAAACTATTACGGTTCGAGTCACTGCAGTGGTGATGAATCTAGAGCCCGAAAATACAGATGGTGCTGTACAAACTAACGAAGCGACGCTGGAATTTTTCGGCACGCCGACTGGGGATCCTATGAATCCTTTTGATTCCACTACACCCATCGAAGTTGACGATAGTGCTGATGTTGAAATTGTTGAGCCAGAACTTGAGATTACAAAGTCATTTTTAAATGCATCTGGAAGCGGCGAAGTCGACACTGTCACTTCCGGCGATACTGTCACCATTCAACTCGCGGTAACGAATACAGGAACAGGCCCTGGTTATGATCTGGTGATTAATGACCCGCTTGATCCTTCGCAATTTGCAACTGGTACAGTCTCTCCAGCGGTTACACCGCCAGGATTTATTTTTAGCCAGACGGATGACACAGTGACCTACACCCTGGATTCGTCTGTAGGAAATGCGGGCGATCCGTCACTCGTAATACTTCCAGGTCAAACAATCATCTTCACGTTCACAGTTGAGGTGAACCGCAATATTGGGCCTGAAACCGCGACCAATACAGCTACGGTCGATGCTGATTCTGCACCGGGCGATAATCCGTTTGACCGTGAAGAGCCAACCAAGGAAGGAACCGATACACTCGGAATCAGACCGGTGCCTATCCCACCAAGCTCCGAGGTGATCAGTTTTCCCGGAGAAGTCCCGGTATCGGATTCGGAAACTCTGGCGGAGCGCGTATTGCGAACCTATCGCTATGATGTATTTGATTTGATTCGGGATGAATTCGATGAGCTGTTTGAACGAATTCGTAACGACATACAACACGAACTACCGAAGACGCCTGTACATTATATGGCCACGGGTATTACCGAGCATGGTTCGAACGTCACAATGATTGTATATGACGAAAGCGGGGCGATCATCGGTTATTCCTCCACTCTCGCCGATAGTGCGGGAAACTGGGTTTTTAGCTTCCCGCAGCTGAATCTTGATAAGTCTCCCCATCACGTGGAAGTGCAAGTTTCACCAGCAAGCACAAACGAGAGTTCTGTGGGCGAATTTAATACCCGCGTTTACTTTACACCGGCGAGTGACGCCAAAGCAGTGCATTACAAAGGATTGCAGGTTGGAGACATTGTCACTGAGAGAGCTGATTCTATCCTGGATAGCATGCATAGCGGAAATCAGAATCCATTCGGATCTCCAGACGACGATTGGAACCATCCTTATGAGTTTTTGGGTTCTGCAAATATAGAAAACATTTAAACTGAGCGATTACGATGAAAACTACAACACCAATAAAGTGCGTCATCAAACGATCTACCTTGGTGATGGCAATAGCGGCATCGTTCGGTTCGATTGCCGCAGATGACTGGAAGTTCACCAACTCGAAAAATACCCGAGTGCTGCACGGCCTGGATCTTTCCTCGACATTAGTCACTATTAACGAAGATGGTCTAATCTATACATCTGACGGAACTAGGGTAGATTGGCGGGATAAAGACCGTGAGATTGGAGAAGACATTAAGAACTGGAATGAAATTGATACCTTTAAAAGGGTACCGCCGATTCTTGAAGAAGCTAAAAGTCAGGCTAAGCAAATAGGTGCTGGCGGAAACCCTTATCAGACATACAGCGATATCGCAGAAATTCCCGTTGGTTTCAAGCCATGGTGGGATGAAAAAATTTTGAATTCTCTTGGAACGGGCACGAGCCCAGATGTGGTGTCACCTGAAACATTAGTACTAAAAGCATTGGAGAACTCGAGCCAAATTCAGGTTTTTTCTGATGTTCCGATTATTCGAGAAACCGCGGAGCTTGAGGCGCTTGGTGCGTTCGATCCGGTGGCTTACGTAGATTACCGCCTCAATGATTTAGACGAACCAGTAGGAAGCACTCTAAAAACAGGTGGACCGGATCGATTTTTGGAAGACGAGTGGGTGTTCAAAGCGGGAATACGCAAAAAATTTGTGACGGGAACTGAACTTGATATTTCTCAACGTTGGGATGTGCTGGACAACAATAGTGAATTTCTCGAGCCTAAGGATCAGGCGAATGCTCGTCTTGCGATTACCTTGACGCAGCCCTTGCTCAATGGCAATGGCGTCAAATACAACCGCAGCCTGATAGATGTCGCTAGGATTGATGCCAGTATCGCGCGAGATGAGTTTGAGCGACAGATTGAATCTCATATGCTCGAACTCATTCGATCGTATTGGGGACTATATCTAGAGCGAGCAGTACTTGTGCAGAGACGTGCATTGGTTGAACGTACTCAACGTATTGTTGAACGTCTGCAAGCGAGAGCAGATATCGATGTGTCTCAGGTACAGTTGAGAAGGTTGCGATCAGAAGTTATCAATCGAAAATCTAACGTGGTACGTGCAGAATCCGCGGTTAGGAATGCAGAAGCTAGGATTGTTTCGTTAATCAACGATCCTGAATTTCGAATCAACGATCAATTCGAAATAGTGCCAGAGATTTCACCAATCACAAGAGAAAGTACGATTTCACAAGATATGGCAGTTTCATTAGCCCTGGCCAAACGTTCCGAAATATCTCAAGGCCTCAAACAATTAAAAGCAAGCGCCCTGAGGGTGAACATGACGAAGTCTGAACTTCGACCCGTGTTAAATTTCGTTTTGGGTTATTACCGCGATGGATTGGCTGCAGAAGGGGACTACAACAGCGCTTTCGACAATGAATTTGATACGGGAGATGGCAGCTGGACGGTAGGTTTGGTTTTGGAGTACCCCATCGGAAATCGTGCGGCAAAAGCGCGTCATCAGCGCCGGCAGGCCGAAGCGCGTCAGCTTTCAAATCAGCTAAAAACTACTATCGATACGGTGCTAGTTGAGGTCCAGGTTTCTGTGAGAGAACTGGGCACCTCTTATCGAGAAATGCAAAACAAATTTGCAGCGATGGAAGCTGTTCGAGCTGAAGTTCAGAGTCTCGAAGACCGTCAGTCAGTTGAGCTGGGTGGCAATGCGAATGGCGGCGCTTATCTTGAGCGGTTACTAGAAGCCCATGATCGTTTGATAGAGAATGAATATGAGTTTGTTCGCAGCATGACGACCTATAACATAGCGCTTGCAAATATAGATAGAGCGACAGGGTTGTTGATGCAGACGAATGATATTCAGCCGCGGTATCTAGAAGACAGTGACCCTTACGTTGAGGGCATGCCGGAATACAAGCTAGAACGTGTGAATATCTTGGATTAGTGGCCTTAGTGAGTGACGACTTTCGATGAGTAGGTAGAGGAATTGCAATGTGTAGAATTTACGATGGATTGTTGGGCCTAACAATATTGGCGATGTGCTGTGGTAATGCTCTCGGTTTCGAGGGGTTTTTAGAACCTTCTAAAACTGTAGATATCGCTTCAGCGGAAACCGGGGTGCTGAGCAAAATTAGTGTAAAGGAAGGCGATGAGGTCAAGAAAGGGGATGTTTTGGCAATTCTTGATTACCGTCTTGTCGAGGCATCTTTACGTGTGGCAAAAGCGCGTAAGAATGCTTCAGCTTCTATTCAGGCCGCTCAGGCAGAATTGAAGATGGCAAAACGTAAACTTGCCCAATTTGAAAAATTGCATGCTGCCGGGAATGCTCGTCGGGATGAGGTTGAAGTCGCGCGACTGGAGGAAAACGTTGCCAGGTCGCAGGTATCGAGAGCGAAAGAGCAACAAGCAATTGCGGCACTTGAATACAAGCGGATACAAACTGAAATTGAGACGAACCACATACGCTCTCCCATTGATGGTGTCGTGACTACAATCAATAGAGATACAGGTGAGTTGGTTTCCTCTTCCCAGGGGCCGTTTATTCGGATTGTTAATACGGAGCAACTCCAATTTATCTCTAACCTACCCGCAGATAAACCGCTAGACATAATGGAGGGGAGTGAAGTGAAAATTGCTCTGGACGGTCAGTCAGAAGCACTTGTAGCGCGAGTTGAATATTTTTCTGACATTATCGATCCAACAAGTGGAACGGCAAAAATAACCCTTGTAGTAGAGCAACCGGGAACGGCAAAAAGCGGAATGGCAGGTAGGATTTTGCTTGATTGAAAAAGAACACCAGGAGCTGTCTCAAGCGAGTTGATTTTGTGACAGTTTTGAATCCTAACACTTTGGCTGCTAATTCAAATTATTCTTTGCTAGCAACCTGAAATTTGCTCGAAAAACGTTATGGAACTTGTGCGCAATTCGCCACGTATTAAGTCTGTTGAACCGAGATTTAGCCCTTCGCAGAACCGCGAACAACAATTATCCAAACTGGGACTACCTCAGTTTGATCCTCAAACGACTTACGCGCAGTTTCTGCGTTTATCTGAGGCACATCAAGATCGCAACGCTTATTTGCTGGCGATGCTTCAGCACGCTGTTAGCGTGTCGCGTGCGCACGGCGCAGCGTATTTTGTTTCTGGGGTTGACGGCACACTTTCCTTAGGACCGAGGTTACTTTCCCGAGATCTACTGTCAAAGGCACCAGACGCATTGGATACCATTATTGATCTGGCGCGAGAATGTGCCACTAAAGGGTATAGTTTTCATCGAACGTTACAACACGATTCTGCAGTCGATCTGATTTTCTCCCCAGTGATTCGGTCAGATAGTGCAAAGGAAGTCATCTGTTTAGCGGTTGCAAATAGATCGGCAGGTGATTCCAATTGGGGGTTGTTTACACAGCTTCTTGCGGGGTATGTCAATCTTTGGGAATCGAATACTGCCAACAGACAGTTCATACAAGAATCACAATTTACCAGCGGTCTCATCGAAGTAGTTAGTCATGTCAATGCAGCGACAGATCCGGAGAGAGGTCTGGTCACACTAACTTCGGACCTGGCAAACATGAGTGGCGCAAACCGCGTCGCGATTGGCATTCGACCGACCGGAAAGAAGACCATTTCGCTAAAACAGATTTCAGGTACCGATGAGGTCAACAAGCGCGGGGAGTTTAATCGCCTGCTCGAGCTCTGTTTTAACGAAGCGAACAACTACGGAGACATGATACTGATATCTGACTCTGCCGAATCTTCCAGCCAAAGCCATTTTGGAGGGCATCAGCAGTTTCTTCGATTGAATAAGGCACAATCAATGTTGTCACTGCCTCTGGTGAACGAAGATGGCAGTGTGATTGGGGTTATTACATATTGGTGGATCGATGCGAGTATTCCGGTTCATTTCCCTAGGCACGCCTCAGCAGGCATGACGCCGCTTTCTAATGCAGTGCAAGCGTTGACGCAAAGACCCAGCTCCAATTATCGAGGTCTATTGGGCTCAAAGGGATATAACGGAAGTAGAATATTTGCACTACTACTTGCCTTGGCAATCACGGCTGCCATGTTCATACCGGTGCCCCACCGGATATCCAGCGATATCCTGATACAACCAGTGGCACAACGAATTCTTTCCGTACCGTTTGATGCCATTCTCGAGCGTGTAAGGGTGCAGCCAGGGGATATAGTTGAAGCAGGAGATATCCTGGCGGAGCTTGACGGTCAAGAGTTGCAGTGGAATCTCGAAACATTGCAAGCAGACCTTATACGTGTAAAAAAGCAGAAAGACCTGAAAGTAGCGGAGCGAGATACCCAGGCCGCGCAGCTGGCCCGACTTGAGATGGAAAGGATTGAGCTCGAAATGAATTTAATCACACGCAGGATCGAAAATCTCAAAATGGTGTCTCCCATTTCTGGAATTGTGATTAGTGGCGATGTCGAGAAGAAACAGGGCAGTCTCGTGCAACAAGGAAAGGCGTTGTTTGAAGTTGCGCCTCTTGATCGTGTCAATGCGGAAATTCGGATTGCTGCTAAAAGTTTTCCTTATGTGGAAGGTGGGTTGCCGGTAGAAATTTTCATCGATGCAATACCCAATGAGAACTGGCAGGCTCGTTTAGAAAAGATTCAACCCCGAGCTGTGGTTGTGGATTCAGAAACCGTATTTATTGCTCCGGTTACCCTCGGGAATGAAAATAAGAAGATTCGTCCGGGAATGAAGGGTAAAGCATCCATTGTAAAAGACGACAAACCGCTCGGATGGGTGTTATTCCACAATGCCTATGAGCAGGTGCGTGTCTGGTTTAGAGCCAAGTTCGGATAATTAAGATGGATTTGAATCATCATGTACAGGAGCTTGTGCATCTAAAACCTGCGTTACGAAAAGACGTAAGTATTTCCATCAACTCGGAAGGGGATGAGCGAGTCTACATCATCGAAGACGTAATTCGCGGCAAATACTACCGAATCGGCGAACCTGAGTATCGACTTCTTGTTTTACTCGATGGTGCCAAAACGGTTGGCGAGGCGCTGGTAGAAGTTGCTCAAGGGTTAGGGCGAGATGCATTGACCGAAAGTGAAGCAAGCTTGATTCTGAATTGGGCTTTCGACACGCACTTACTTGAGTCAGAAACCTCGGTGTCTCCTGACGCAATCGTGGAATCAAGATTAAAGAAGAAAGATCGGCAGTTTTTAAAATGGACAAACCCACTGTTTGTTAAATTGCCGTTATGCAACCCGGATAGCTTTCTCCGTATTATCAGTCCGATTACCAGACTTATCGTAAATCCGTTCGCATTCTTGATATGGGTCGGTGTAGTGGTTGCGGGGCTATTCCAGATATTCAGCCATATGGACCGATTTAGCGCCGATGCAGCGGGCATTCTGTCTGTATCGAACTGGTGGTCCCTATTGATAATTTGGGCGCTGCTCAAAGTTGTCCATGAGTTATTTCATGGCATGGTTTGCAAGCACTACGGGGGATACGTTGGTGAGGCCGGGGTCATCATGATCTTGTTGGCACCGATTGGATACGTTAACGCGACAACGTCATGGAAGTTTGAATCGCGTTGGCATCGAATGTTTACCGCCGCGGCTGGAATGTATGTTGAGTTTTTTATTGCAGGTGTAGCAGCTTTTTTTTGGGCGACTGCTGAACCTGGCTTGGTTAGAGATATCTGTTACAACATCATTATTATTGCCAGTATTAACACATTGTTGTTCAACGCAAATCCGTTGATGAAATTTGACGGATATTACATCTTCTCTGACCTGGTCAACATTCCAAATCTCTATGTCGAAGGAGCTGCCTATGTGAAGTATCTCGCTCGCCGCTATCTGCTGGGTGTTCCGACGCAGTTTCCTGAACGGTCAACAAAGGAGTCGGTGATTATAAAAATTTACGGTGTATTGTCAGTGATTTGGCGGTTTTTGATCGTGATCACGCTCATCATTTTGGCAACAGCGTTGTTTAATGGGTTCGGCGCATTGCTCGCATTATTCGCAGCGGGAACATTGATTCTGTTTCCGTTGATGAAGTTTTTACGATATCTGTTTGCTGGCAATGATCGAGAAAAACCCCAGGTCCTGAGGTTTGTTGTAGTTTTAGTTACTATAGCTGGAGTGCTGTATGGCAGTTTGTTTGAACTTCGCTGGGAGCAGTCGGTTCCGGTAAATGGTTTGGTAGAAGTGCCCGACCTTAAGGAATATCGGACACGATACCCGGCAATAGTTGCTGAAGTCTTCGTCAACGACGGCGCTTTAGTTGATGCCGGTGATCCGTTATTGCGATTGGAGAATCCCGAACTCGAGGTCAAGATCGCGCAACAGCAGGCCGAGCTAAAGAAGATCGATATTGAACGCAAGAGGTTGCTCTCAGAGCAAAAGGTTGGAGAGCTTCAGGCGCTAATAAAGCGAGAAGAAGCGTTGCAGACTCAAATTACCGATGGACTACGTTCTATCGATGATTTGCTGATTACTGCCGAAGCGCCAGGACAGGTCGTTATGCAGGGGGAAGGTTATTTGCTGGGGCGTTTTGTCAGCAATACCGACGTACTTGTTTCCGTTGCGGGGATGGAGAAACGTGCTTTCCACCTCGCTATTCCTGAAAGAGAATTCAATCGTTTAGATGTTGAGATTGCCGATCAGCTTGATATATTTCTTCCAGGGAGAGCAGTTTTTACCGCTAGCGTGACTGAGATTTCTCCTACGGCTAGCAATGCGGTGCTGTATCCATCGCTCACGGCACTTGGAGGAGGCGCTATTCCCGTCCTTCAATCCGATAGTAATGAATTTAAAACAGCGCAGGGCTACTTTTGGGTCACCAGTGACATCCAGGGCCCGGATAGAGTTAGGCTTGGCGCTGGGGAACGGGGAATGTCAACGTTACGCGGAGAGCCTGTTTCTCTGGGTTTTTTATGGACAAGATCAGTCAAAGATTGGGCAAAGGGTTTGACGAAATCAATGAAGAGTTAGGTACCAGTCTGGTATGAATCTGAAATTCTGGCGCTGGGGTTTTTCATCGGATCGCGACACACGCATGACCAGCGCTGAACTGGTCCGGAGAATCAATGCCACTTACGATGGATTAACTGATTTGACTGATCAGGAAATTTCTGAGCAGTTTCAGTTTCTTCGTGAAATTGCAGCCAATTTGAAGGCAAACGGCCAGCTGGCGCCTGACAATCAACTCATCATCGATGGTTTTGCTCTGATTAAACTGGCCAGTTGGCGCGCTGTAAAAATGGCTCATCATGATGTGCAGTTATCGGCTGGAATTTCTATGGTGGCGGGGAATATCGCAGAGTTGGCAACGGGAGAGGGAAAAACATTGGTTGCTACACTTCCAGCTGGCCTGCTGGCGCTCTGGGGAGACGGCGTTCATGTGATGACCGTCAATGCTTATCTGGCCAAAAGAGACTTTGAACTTATGCAGCCCGTATACCAAAGACTGGGATTACAAGCTGCGTATATTGAAACGCGAATGCCAGATGCTGAAAAACGCGAGGCTTATCGAGCAGATATCACTTACGGGGTGGGCAATGATTTCGGATTCGATTATCTGCGGGATCAACTAAAAATAAAGAGAAGACCACAGAAGAGTCTCGGGATAGATTATCAGTTACAGATACGTGGATTGAGTGAACGTATGGAGAAGCCCGTGCAAAGAGGGCACGCCTACGCCATTATAGATGAAGCGGATAGTGTGATGATTGATGAAGCTAGTTCTGCGCTCATTTTGAGTGCAGCATCCGGCCAGCCGCATCCCCATCCAGAACCTTATCAATTGGCAAATCAGGTGGGATCCTCCTTAAAAGAAGAACTACATTATAAAATTGATCCACCGTCTAAAGTAGTCGGGGTTACCAACCTTGGGCTGCAGACGATAATGGAAAAACTGGATCGCACGACAAAATCTAAGCTGGCGCGGCCTTGGGAGCAATATGTTGTGAGCGCACTGAGAGCGCTCCATATTGTTCGGCGAGATGTGGATTACGTCGTCAAGGATAATACTATTCAAATTGTGGATGCTTTTACCGGGCGTCGTTTCGAAGACCGCAGTTGGAGTGAGGGCTTACACCAGGCGGTAGAAACCAAAGAAGGAGTGGGAGTCACTGAAGAAAGTCAGTCGATGTTGCGTATTGCAAGGCAGCATTTTTTTCATCTTTATGATCACCGTTGCGGTATGACTGGAACAGCGATTGGATGCGAGGAAGAGTTTTCTCATGTTTTCAAAATGGGCGTCGATTGTATTCCGCCGAATAAACAGAATCAGAGGGAGATGTTGCCCATTTCTTTCTTTGACACGACCGAGGAGAAGGAAAACGCTATAGCAAAACTCACAAAAAAGGAATGGCTTCGCGGTGTGCCGGTGTTAATTGGTACACAGTCGGTCGAAGAAAGTGAGGCGCTATCTTCAAAACTAAATGAATTCGGGATCGACAACGTTGTTTTAAACGCTCGAAATGACGCAGATGAGGCTAAAATAGTTTCGCAAGCGGGTTTATCTGGTGCCGTAACGGTTGCTACCAATATGGCTGGTCGTGGCACTGATATACCTCTGGAAAAAGGTATAACGGATCAAATCGGACTTTGCGTCATACTTACCGCGCCCAATCGATCCAAACGTATTGATCGACAACTTATCGGCCGATGTGCAAGGCAGGGTGACCCTGGAAGGGCGATGATGTTTAGCTGCAAACAGGATCAGTTATTTTTCGACACTTCCTCGTTGAAGTGGCAATCACTAAAAATAGGTGGTAGCTGGGATGGGGGTAAAATTGAAAAATATATTTCTTCCCTGCAGAGGAAAAATGATGAAAAGGACTACCAGAAGCGCCTGAAAATGAGCGCAAGCCAGGAATGGAATGCTGAACTTATTTCTAAGTTGGGTTAGCTCTCCAGAGCTCTCTGATTTCATCGGACTACCCGACGAGCACTTTTTGGCTTATCAGAGTTCATTTGCCTCATAAAATTTGGATCCTCGTTTGAGTAAGAAATAAATATTTCCTCTCTATTAGGAACGTAACGCTCTATACTTATAGAACAGGCAAATTCAGTTCGGTAGAGACCAAAATGACGGTAACGGGTAGTTGTTTGTGTGGACAGGTTCACTATGTGATCAAGGGATCTTTAGTCGATGCGGATCATTGTCACTGCTCTAAGTGCAGACGACAACATGGGGCTGCGTTTTCCAGCTATGCTGGATTTGATCCGGGTGACTTTCAATGGACTAGTGGAGAGAAGCTCGTTTCGATCTATGAGGAAAGTTCGGGGGCGGGGTGGTGCTTTTGCAAGTGCTGTGGTTCTACTTTAGCCGGTAGCGACGATGGTGAGATTACTTCAATCGCCATGGGTACTGTCGATGGCGACCCAGGTATGCAACCTGAGAAGCACATTTATGTCGGATCGAAAGCAGACTGGTATGAGATTCACGATGATCTCCCACAGTTCCAAAAACGAGTGGCGAACGGTTGATATCTCGTAACGGATGATGGGGTGGCTAACTATTACGGAAGAAGATAGCGATTCGATACACTGGCGCATTTTTTCCGAATTTTCGGTCTTCTCGCCATCAAGAACAACAGCGAGAACAAGAAACTGGCGAACGTATATACAATTGAACACACGGTTTGGTATCTTTGATTTCAGCTATATTCAAAGCTATTTCGAGCCGATGCCAATAGTACCTGTGGTGAAATATAGCGATCTCAACGCCCACCACCCCCGTAACAACGCGCTTTCGCTCTCAAGCGATCGACATCAAACACGCTCGTTATTTCAACGATGAGCGGACTGGAATCAAATAGTAAACTTCGCTCTGTAGTACCGTATTTCACTGTTGTAGACGCAGATCGATTGATCAACTTTATTCAAATCGTGTTCGGCGGGAAAAGCGTAAAACTAGATCGTCGAAAAAACGGATCGATTCAACATGCAAGGGTGCTGATAGGTGATACTGTATTGATGATCAATGAAGCCAATAGTGAATTTGCAGCGAACGTGTCTCAAATGTATGTTTTTGTTGCCGACGTAGAGGGTGCCTTTACTGCCGCGCTTGATGAGGGTGCGACCCCGTTGATGCAACCAAATCAGAGACCCCACGGAGATCGTATGGCGGGTTTTAACGATCCCTGTGGCAATATATGGTGGGTTGCGTGCAGTGAGGCAAAGTAAATTTGTATTCGAAAGCCAGATGTTCGCCTAGGACGCCCCCCTGAATCCTGTCTCTGACTCGAAAAGAGATGGCCTAATTACTTTTAAAACATTCCGGTTTGATGCCACTGGACAGAGAATAAAAACAGATGAATAAAACATTTTCAAAATTTAAAGAGTTTCCTGCCGAGGGCATGCAGCCCTCAAATTTTACTGACTCCGCAGCTTTTACCACTGAAGATCGCACGGAAAATAACCATTTCTTTTTTTCCAGCGACGATGAAAGTGTACTGGTCGGTGTTTGGGAGTGTGCACCTTGTAAAGAAGTCATCTTATCTTATCCCGTGAATGAGATGATGACTGTCCTGGCAGGTGCTGTGACCGTGACGGATTCAAACACGGGTCGAGCGGACACATTTCGAAAAGGTGATTCTTTTTTTATTCCGAAAGGAACCAGCTGTATTTGGGAGATTACGGAAACATTGCGAAAATATTACTTCATCGCATCCTAGCTCTAATGAAGGATTTACGATGATTAATCTGAATTCAGACAACAAACCTGGTTCCGTAGCTAGAGTATGAATGGGAATCTACAGGGTGGGTGTCTTTGTGGAGAGATTCGGTTTGAGGTTGCTGGATCTATCACGGAGTTCTCGCACTGCTATTGCGCACGATGCAGAAAGGCAACAGGCACAGGGTATTCCTCTGTTTTGATCGTGTCATCTGACCAGCTTCGTTGGGTTCATGGCGCGGACCACTTAAGGCGATACGACCTGGCGTGTGCGTCGAGTTTTGCCACCTCGTTTTGTTCATCGTGTGGTGCAAACCTGCCGCGTCTCACTCGCGATGGTCGCTATGCGGTTATACCGGCGGGTTCGGTGGAAGGAGATATTCCATTCCATCCTGAATTTCATGAATTTCACGCATTTAAAGCGGATTGGGTAACGTTGGGGTACGTGGATTTACCGATATATGAATATGAGAATAATCACAACACGGAACGAAGAGAGAACCAGTGTGAACCACCGATCATGATGCGGCCTGCGGTATCCGAAGATGCTGCGAGCCTGACCAGCATCGCCATGCATTCCAAAGCCTATTGGGGGTATTCTTCTGAATTCATGCGGTCGGCGGAAGCCGAGCTTAGTGTTAAGTCGAGAGATATTTTAGACCCAGATGTTTACTACTGGGTTGCGATTGGAGAGGATATTCCTCTGGGATTCTATGCCTTATCAAAATCCTCCGGCAGCGATATTGAGCTAGATGCGATGTTCGTCACCCCAGAGGCAATTGGCCGCGGTATTGGCAAGAAGATGATGGCGCACGCAAAAAAAGCAGCAGTGAAACTAGGTGCGGTGAGACTGATTATCCAAAGCGATCCGTCCGCGGCCGCGTTTTATCAGAAAGCCGGAGGTGTCATAACCGGTAAACGTGAATCTGAAAGTATTTCCGGTCGATTTCTTCCTATCCTGGAAATTGCACTGGAGCCGGGCACAGACTATGTCTAACCGCGGTTAAATGAAGAACATGAAATTGGAAATCACTAAAGCAGATCTGTCAAATCATGAAGCTGTGGCCAGGCTGTTTGACCTGTATCGGCAGTTTTACAAATGCCCCCCTGATTTGAAGCTGGCAACACAATTTATTCGTAAGCGGATAGAGCGCAATGAGTCGACCATATTTTTAGCAAAAAATGAAGGAAAGGAGTGCGGATTCGTCCAACTTTACCCTTCTTTCTGTTCAGTTGATGCAGTTAAGATTTTTATTTTATATGATTTGTATGTCGACGCGCCTTTCCGCCGTTCTGGTGTCGCAAGAAAATTGATGACCTACACAACAAGCTGGGCCAGAGCACAGGAAGCAGCGAGACTGGATTTGCTAACCGCGAAGACTAATGTAAAGGCCCAAACCCTTTATGAAGAATTGGAATACAAACGTGTACTGGAAGATTTTTTTGCTTATTCCCTTAATTTGTCAGAAGGCGAGTGAGTATTTTTCAGTGGAAGTAACCAGGTAGTGCTGTACGAACGAATGTTCATTAAGTCAGCAGATGTAAGAATTCAAAAACAATCTGATCTATGTCCGATTCAATTATTGTAAACAGGCTTGCTGGTTCTCTGGGGGCGGAGTTAACAGGATTCAAATTGAATGATTTGAGTGATGAAAACATGGGTCGAGTCAAAGAGCTGTTACTCAAACACCAGGTTTTGTTTTTCCCTGAGCAGTTTCTGAGTATTGATGAACATGTTGATTTCGGATCATGGTTTGGTCCACTTGAATCCCACCCTAATCTTGACAATCCATTTACCCATCATCCACAGGTGTTTGAGCTGGCCGCCAGCCATGGCGGACTTGCTGACGAGTGGCATAGCGATCTTTCGTTTCAATCTGAACCGGCGGTAGCCTCGATACTGAATATGGTGGAATGCCCGGACGTAGGTGGCGACACTTTATGGACCTCCACGTACACAGCCTTTGAGGCATTGTCAGAACCGATGCAGGAGCTATGCTGTGGTTTAACGGCTTTGCATGATGCTGCCCCCCATGGCACTCCCGACGTTACTGCAATCCACCCAGTTGTACGAATTCATCCGGAGACTGGCCGTAAAGCGCTATTCGTTAATGAGCATTTCACCAGAAGGGTGGTTGAATTGAGTTATGAGGAGAGTCGTGTTTTGCTGGATTATCTGTTCAGTTGGATAGCAAAACCAAGATTTACCGTGCGTTACCGATGGCGGAAAGGAACCATCGCTATTTGGGATAATCGTTGCACGCAGCATTTTGTTCTCAGTGATTTCGTGCAACAGCGAATTATCCAGCGAGTCACTGTCATCGGTGATCAGCCTTCGTCTGATAGCGCACCTCGCTGGGAACCGTTTATCCGAACTGAAAACCAGGGCGCTACCAGTCGCTATGATGCACAATTAAATCGACACCTGGGTCGTCACGCCGTTATGTTAGAAAGCAATGCTAAACGCTCGTCAAATGAGAAGACATGACGTCAAAGACACGTCTTCAGCTGTAACAAGAATTGGTCGACGTCTTTGGAATCGTTGTAAACGTGTGTAGAGACTCTGACACGGCCGAATTTCCCGTATGCGCCCCATACCAGTATGCCCTTGTCTTCAAGAGTGTCCCGCAGTGCTTCGACTTCCGCGATCATAAAGCAGACGTTACCGCTACGACGATGATCTTCGGTCGGAGTCATCAGTTCCAGACCTAAGTCCGATATTCCAGTCCTCACCTTCTTGCTGAGAGAGAGGGCGTGTTGATAGATGGCATCTTCTCCCAATGGTAAAAGCATGTTCAACGCATTGTGCAATAGATAAATGCTAATGTAAGAAGGGTTCGCTGAGAGAAACCGATCCGCGCCGGTATGGAGTGCGAAATCAAGAGGGTTTTTCCAGCCACTACTGGCGGCAACGCTCGCCCATCCAATAAAAGGAGGCTGGAAGTCGGGTAGTCGGTTCCGGTTGACGTAAAAAATCGCTGTTCCATGGGTTCCCAACAACCATTTGTAACAGCTGGAGACGGCAATATCTGCATAGTTTGCGTTCACTGGTACAACGCCAGCGGCATGTGTGACGTCGAGAAGAAATAGTGCGCCTGTTTCTCGAATTTCTTTGGAAAGCTTGGAGACATCCATGTGTTGGCCAGTAAACATACTCACCTGACTCACCGCCACGACTTTCGTTTTTTCATCAACCTGGGCAAGAATATCCATCTCATCCAACACCCAGTTTTTATTTTTAACGACGCGAATTTCCACACCGTATTTCTTCAGCTTTGTCCATGGAAGTATATCGGATGGAAACTCCACGTCACCAACCACGACGTTGTCTCCGGATCGCCAATCAAGACCATAGGCGAGCACATTGATTCCTTCAGTTGCGGATGACAGAAAAGTGATTTCCTCGTTGGAGACCTTCAATAATTCTGCACACTGACGACGCGCTTTCTCCATTACCTCAGCTTGCAAATAACGTGACTTTTCTCCTCTTCCTTTGTCGACCAAGAACTGTTCAAGTATTTCCAAATGACTTTTTAGCATGGGTGATTCTCCTCCAGTTGCCAGATGGACGAGATTTTCAATACCAATAAAATGTGACTTTGGAATGAGCGGTTGAATCATGATAGACAAAGTAAATTCACAGAATCTATTATAGAGTAGGGGGAACGGGATTGACGTTGGCCATTATGGGCAATTCTTTACATTTTGCGCCTGAAATAACGTTCATTCCTGTCTTTTATCTCAGGTTTGTATACAATTCTAGTCATGTGTAGATACGTGTTTGATGCAACACAGAGCCGCTGGGGGAGCGACGCCTATTAGTAGGAAGAGTGAGTGAAACGAAATGGTGGAATCAGATTGCGGAGAGAGCAAAAGAAAGGTATCCGGGCGTTTTGGAACGAAGATTCCTTGAGTTTCATATCATTTCTATCACCCTCAACGAATAATCACGAATCAATTTAGAATTTAAACGATTCGAGAAGTGCCTGAATATTCAATATGAGGGCGTTCTTGTACCTGGGGTAATGAATTAAATCGGAGATAACAATGGTAGATGTTTACAAAGCGCCTGAGGCGCAGCTAACCAAACCCTCTTCATCTGGGGAGTATGGATCAATCGAAATTGGAACAAGTGGGTCTTATCGCTTTCAAATAAAGGAAGTCTTCTCGGAAGCTTGGTCATTGGTTAAAGGCGCCAAGCTCTCGTTTTTACTTGCAGGGATTTTGTATTGGGTGTTGTATGTGTTTTTCGCATTTGTCATTTCTTTTGTCCTTACCGGGCTTGGCATGAGTGTTCCAAATCTTTTTACCGGGGAGTTGCCGGAGGGAGCGACCGCAGGAGCGGCTGGTGTTGGCCAGGTTTTGAGCAGTATCCTGATTGCGGTGGTTACAACTCCTTTGTGGGTCGGATTGCAGGTAATGGGAATCAGACGATCAGACAATCAGCAGGTTTCAGCCGGGGATTTGTTCTCTAAATATGGCCATTCAATACCTCTGTTTTTCACACTCGTGCTTTACTATGTATTCGTTGCGATCGGTTTTGTGTTACTGATTTTGCCGGGTATTTACTTGTCCATCGCGTATTTGATGGCATTTCCGCTGGTTACTGAAAAAGGCCTGGGCCCCTGGCGGGCGTTGGAAACATCGCGTAAGGCTGTCACCAAGAAATGGTTTAAATTTTTTGGACTTTGCATCTGCCTGGGGCTCATCTTTATCATAAGCTTGATCCCGCTGGGTATTGGTTTGATCTGGTCCGCTCCGTTTGTATTGATTGCTTACGGCATCGTATACCGCAATATGTTCGGGCTGCATTCTGAAAGATAAGAGCTGAATTCAGTTTTATTTGTACCTTTATGGAATCCAGCCAGTATCAGCTGATTGATCATGTTTATTCGGTGGAAACGCCGGAAGGAATTCAGATGCACGCTGAGCTTGCCGGCGTCATTCCCCGCGCAGCGGCGTTTGTTCTGGACTTAATGATCCGACTCGTTGTTCTGGCAGGGATTGCGTTGGCCTCCGCTTTTCTGGGACAGGTTGGAGGAGGATTGATACTGATCTCCTGGTTTGTGATCGAGTGGGGATATCCTGTGTTTTTTGAGGTACTCAATAAAGGGCAAACTCCCGGCAAGAAAAAAATGCAATTGATCGTTATGCAGGACGATCTCACGCCTGTCACCTGGAGAACTTCTGCGTTACGGAATTTGCTTCGCGCCGTGGATATGCTACCGATCGGCTACTTGTTTGGCGCCGCTTCCATGATTTTCTCCCGGAACTTTCAGCGACTGGGTGACTTGGTCGCC
>JAHQWE010000074.1 GCA_019633985.1 Acidiferrobacterales bacterium
CAGCGCCGGCAAGAAAGTCAATATAGCGGTTGTTATCAACGTCCCATACTTCGGTGCCATTGGCTTTAGCCAGAACACACGGAATGCTTCTGCAGTAGGACTTGACGTTTGATTCTCTAAGTGAAAACCCAGTATTTCGGTGTGCCATTGTTAAATCTCCCTATACCCCTTGTTGGCGCAGCATCCAATATCCGAGCGCCCAAGAAAGATTTACTGCGACCAATTATAAATCGCAATCGACATGATCATGAATACGACATCATGAATATGACATGATCATGAATATGTTTGGAAACCAGCGAAAAAAATTTGGGGACTTTGTGAATTTATGAATTCTAAATTCTGAAATAAAGAATCTTTATTATTGAGCCCCGATGTTCTGCATTGCAGTTTTTATTTTTATTTTTATTTTTTTGTTTTTGTTTTTGTTTTGTTTTTGTTTTGTTTTTGTTTTTGTTTTTGTTTTTTTAACTGGGTGCAATTTATAACATCATCGGCAAAGGAAATACAACAGAAAGAATTTACCCAAGTTAAGTTCAATGGAGTTTTTAAATAGTCGTATCTACAAGTAGGCTACTTTAGTATTGCTGTAAAAATATACAGTTAGACTTAATACTTAAAATAGCAACTTTATATTTGGTTTAGACGGACCAAATATGCATCGACCAACACCACCAAAATGGGCAGGCGGCCACCAGCTCTTCAAGTGACAGGCGGCCGCCAATAGCACACGCTTATAGCAGTAACAGTTAGGCACAATCTGGATCGTCACTCGGACAAGTTTGCCGGAGATGAGGGTGCAAAGGTTTGATTTCCCTGTGGTTTCGACGCCAACTGCCAGGGATAGGCGCGGGTTGGATTTGTGTTTCTGGATGCCACCAGTATCGGGTCCTCTGTGAGCGCCCCGTTGCGTTGGGTCATTAATACGCTGTTATTACTCGTCACATTTGAAGCTGTAGAGTCATTGGCGTCGAAGTGATCGTTGTTATTATTTTGCGTAACACCGTAGCTTACCGCGGTGAACGCTACTAACAAGATTCCACCCTTGATTGAAAACTTTTTCATGTTACTTCTCCTTTACAAGATAAAATTAAAATACGCATCAAGACTTCAGTGTAATAACAGTTTCAAAATAATCGCTCGGAGCGATCACGGTCCCATCGGTGGCGGTATTAACTGATGTCAGTAAATTTCGAATGTCGCTGCGAAGGGCATCGCCTTTGTCTGCATCAAGCGCTTCGAAAGCCTTTAGAACCGGGCCGTAGTAATTGCCGAATATGTCCAACCAGTGGTCAACTGACTCATAGCGGAAATTAAATTGTCGTTTGGTGTTGGAAATATCACTGGCGGCAATAGAAAAATTTTCTTGCAGAAATGCATCGGTGCCCCATAAGGCTGGAGAGCGAACACCTGGTGGTGGGGCGATATAACCGCCAAGAGTTTTGAACAATTGACCAATCAGCCCATCCGGGGTCCAGTTGGCTATCCCGATTTTTCCACCGGGTTTGCAAACACGTACAAGTTCTGAGGCAGTCTGTGCCTGATTCGGCGTGAACATGACTCCGAAGGTTGAGACCACATTGTCGAAACTGTTGTCGTCGAAAGGGAGGTTCTCAGCATCGGCCTGCTGGTAGTTGACTGTAAAGCCCTCAGCAATACTTCGCTTTTTTGATTGCTCCAGAAGAGACGGTACATAATCGGTAGAAGTAACATTGCAAAATCGACGAGCTGCCGCCAATGTCACATTGCCGTTACCAGCTGCTACATCGAGTACGGATTGGCCGGAAGAAAGATTCATTGATTCACACAGTTGTTCTCCGGTGATCTGGAGAGTTACACCCACTTTTGAATAATCACCTGATCCCCATGCCGTCTGTTGTTTTTGTTTGATCGCGGTGTAGTCTGGTGTCGTGGTTGTGTTTTGTATTGTTTCAGTAGACATATTTGATCTCCTGTTAATTTAATAACGAATGTATGTTTACTGTCGAAAATCGGTTGAATTCCGTATCGATCAGATAGCGTTAGATTAAGACTCCCCTGTTTCAGATGAATTACTAAAAAACGAGAAGAATCTGGGTAAATGTTTCAAATGTTGTCGAGATCGATGGAAATATGGGCAACGCGTGTTAAGCGCTCAGCAAGCATGCGGAATTTCAATAGAATGTGTGGAATTCTTGGTGATTGAGTGAGGAAAGCTGGATTTCCTGCGTGATGTGTCCGCCTGCTCTGGATTGCTCAGCCGGCTTTGGGTACGCTAACCTGCATGCATTTTTTGAATGATTGCGATACTCTTGCTACTGCCTTTAAAAAGCGAGCTTGTCTGGACCAGGTTTACCCGCACTGATGGCCACCATTCTTTATATTGAGGACAACGACGATAATTTGTTTATGCTCAGTGGTCGTTTACAGCTCGCTGGCCACGATGTGCTTACGGCACTGGATGGGGAGTCGGGCATAGAAAAAGCAGTCTCTGATTTACCCGATTTGATCATAATGGATTTAATTCTTCCTGGTATCGATGGCTGGGAAACAACTCGACAACTTAAGTCCATCGCTGCGACTCAAAATATCCCCGTCATTGCACTGTCTTCAAATGCCTCTACCGAGGATCGCGCGCGATCACTGGCTGCCGGTTGTGTGGATTTTGATACCAAGCCAGTCGACTTTAACCGACTACTGCGAAAAATAAGCGCATGTGCAGTGTAAAATCATCTCCCCACGAAGGGGCCATTCTGGTTGTTGACGATGATCCGGATCAACGCTGGCTCGTCGAGAACTATCTCAGTGAAAAAGGTTTTTCTGTTCACACTGTAGAGGATGGAGAGGCCATGTGGAAAAAGATGGACTCCCATACTTATGACGTCGTCATTATGGATGTCGGGTTACCCGGAGATGACGGCTTTCAACTAACGAAAGTACTCGCCGAGTCGCATGACGTCGGCATTATCATGGTCACCGCCGCGAATGATCTGGTTGATCGGGTGCTGGGGCTTGAAATGGGAGCGGATGATTACCTCGCCAAACCCTTTGAGCTCCGAGAACTGTTTGCGCGGCTAAAAAGCATTATCCGGCGGCAGATGAAGCAGTCTTCTCAGTCAGTTTCCGCTGGTGACGAAGATCTTTATCACTTTGAGGGATTTACACTCGATGTAAAACAGTTTCTGGTCACTCACAATGGCGAGCCGTGTTTCATGGAACCCAAATCTCTGGATTTGCTGATTTTTCTCGTGAAAAATCGAGATAGAGTCATCAGTAAAGATGAAATCATGTCATCGGTCTGGCCAGGGCGTGTCGTCGCAGATTCCACGCTTTCCACGCTGGTGAAGCAATTAAGAAGAAGCCTGGATGACAATGGCAAAGATCAAAGGCTGATTCGTACAGTGCATGGAAGAGGTTTTCAGTTTATAGGAGAGATTGGTGATGCCTAGATCGGTGTGGGTCGCAGCCGTAGGCCCCTGGGTGCAGGGTGTTATCTTGTTGCTGGGAATGTTCACTCATTCGCTTTACGCAGATGATGATTGTAACCTGGTCGTGGGTTGGGAGCCCTGGCACCCGTACCAATACATCGATGATTCAGGAGAACTTACCGGCTTTGATATAGAAGTTCTTGCAGCCATTGCAGAGCTCACTCAGTGCACTTTCGATTTTAAGCAAATTAACTGGGCTCGAGGTATTGTGGAAGTTGAATCGGGAATTCTTGATGTGTTGATGGCTGCAAACATTACACCCGAGCGCAGCCAGTGGGCTTATTTCTCTGATCACTATTTAAGCAGTACCGTTGTGTTATTTGTAAGGCCAGGTGAGTCATCGCAATACCCGTTTAAATCAATGCGGGATATTGCCAATTTTGATTTCAGGCTCGGTGTGGGCAGAGGAGTCATCTATAATGACGAGTTTGCGGAACTCATTAAAGTACCTGAATTCGAAAAACGACTGGTTTATATACCCACAGCCGAGATGCAGCAATACCAGATGTTGCAAACCCAACGCGTCGATGGCTACCTTCGTTCGATTACCACATTGGGCAGCTTGCCAGAGGTTTTAGGCTCCGACCTGAAGCTTGAAATCCATCCGTTGCCCGTACAATCCTCCCGTTTGCACATCATGTTCAGTAAAAATTCCGTCAACGAAGAAACAGTTATGCGAATCAACAACGGATTGCGTAGCTTGCGTGAAGACGGAACCCTGGATTCTTTTCTGAAAAAATACTTCTAGATACCGGGATTAGCGAGTTAGCACTTTATGTTGCATCGTTTCGTTAATCTTAAAAGTATTACTACCAAATTCGTTTTTTTACTGGTACCCGCAGTCACGTTGGCCACCATCGTATTTTGTGCGATTGTGGGTTATTTAACCTATCGGGAACAGACTTCAGAACTGGAAACCAAGCTGGATCTGCTTATCCGGACACACGGTGGGGCCATTGCAGAGCCGTTGTGGAACATCGATCTCGATGGTGCGCAGAGCAGTGTGGCCACGGTCGTTTTACACCCGGAAATTATTTGTGCCGTGGTTACCGAGACTAACTGGTCGGCACCCATTTCGTGGCCTGACAACTGCCATCAAAAAAATGATTCACCGAATTTCGTATCGGCCTCTCTCGTTTCTCGCGAGCAATCGGTCGGTGATCTTCGCCTTTATTACACAGAAGAGCCTATTTTTTTGGCAATCCAACGCGATGTCATGCGCAGCGCGTTGTTATTCGCCTTGTTGCTACTTGTCGCAGCGGTGGTTGCCTATACGGCGCTGAGATTAATCGTTCATACGCCCTTGAGTTTACTGCTGCGATCGATTCGGGCATCAGAGGCCGGTCAAGCCAGGGAATCAGTTAACTGGATATCCAAAGACGAGCTCGGCTCTGTCGTTGCCGCCTATAACAGCATGATTGATCAATTCGACAGCAACACCGCTGAACTGGTACGGGCCAGGGAACACGCAGAAAAAGCGGATGCCGGAAAAACCCGATTTCTGGCCAACATGAGCCATGAATTAAGGACACCGCTGAATGCGGTAATTGGCATTACGGAAATGATGCGAGACCTGGCTATAAAAAAAGAAGAGAACATAGAACCCTATGAAAG